>DASWBP010000095.1:0-8738 GCA_036390555.1 Burkholderiales bacterium
CGTTGCGGCGACGCCGGGTCGGGAATGATGGAGCGCAGCGCCGGACGCGAAGTGCGCCGCAGGTAGAGCAGCAGCGACAGCGCGATGCCGAGCAGCACCGCTACCTCCAGGTGCAGGAGCAGCGTGGCGAGGAAGGTCGCCACGAGCACCCCCGCTTCGCCGCGGCTCGCCCGCACGATGGTGGCGATGTGGTGCACGTCGATGAGGCCCCAGGCGACCAGGAACAGGATCGCGGCCATCGAGGCGATCGGGATGAAGGCGGCGAGCGGCGCGACCGCGAGCACGATCAGCACCAGGAACCCCGCCGAGAGCACGGCGGCAAGCGGCGTGCGCGCACCGGCTTCGTAGTTCGCGCCAGAGCGGTTGAACGAGCCGCTCGAGGGGTAGGCAGAGAAGAAGCTGCCGACCACGTTCGACAGGCCCTGGCCGATGAACTCCTGGTTGCCGTCGATGCGCTGGCCGGACTTGACGGCGATGGAGCGGGCGATGGAAACCGCTTCCATGAGGCCGAGCACCGACACGGCGATCGCCGCGCCGGCAAGGGCGCGCAGCGTGTCGAGCGAAAGCCGCGGCGCGGACAGCTCGGGTAGCGCGCCGGGCAGCGCGCCCAGCATGCGGATGCCGCCATGCGCACCTTCGAGCCAGCGATCGAGCGCGTAGGCCGCGATGCCGCCCGCGACCATCGCCACGATCATGTAGGGCAGGCGCGGCAGCCAGCGCCGCGCGGCGAAGCCCACGGCGAGCGTGATCGTGCCAACCAGGACGGTGTAGGGCTCCGCTTCCGCGGCGCGCGCGGCGAACTCCAGCAGCGTCTGGAAGAACGACGTGCCCGAAGGCAGCTCGACGCCGAAGAAATTGCGCAGCTGGCTGGCGATGATCAGCATCGCCGCGCCGGCGGTGAAGCCGACCACGACCGTGTGCGAGATGAAGTTAACCAGCACGCCCAGCCGCGCGAGGCCGGCGGCCAGCTGGATAAGGCCGACGACCAGGCTCAGGGTAATCACCAGGCTCACGTACTGGCTGCTGCCCGGCGCGGCAAGCTGCGTCATGGTGGCGAACACCACCAGCGAGATGGCGTTCGTCGGCCCGGAGACCAGGTGCCAGCTTGAACCCCACAGCGCGGCGACAACGGCCGGCACCATGGCGGCGTACAGGCCGAATTGCGGCGGCAGGCCGGCGAGCGTCGCGAAGGCGATGCCCTGCGGCAGCACGACGATCGCCCCCACGGCGCCCGCGGCAAGATCGGCGCGCAGGCTGCCGCGGTCCACGCGCCGCCACCAGCGCGCCGCCGGGACCAGGCGCCCGAGCCAGGCTGCACTCATGCCCGATTGTAGAATGCCGTGCGTGCCGAGGCTTGCCGCGAACCTGTCGCTGCTCTACCCGCAGCTCGAGTTCCTCGATCGCTTCGCTGCGGCGGCGCGCGCCGGTTTCCGCGGCGTCGAATACCAGTTCCCGTACGCCTGGCCGAAGGAGCGCGTCGCCGAGCGCGCGCGCGCGGCGGGCCTCGAGGTCGTGCTGCACAACATCCCGGCGGGCGACCCGGCGAAGGGCGACCGCGGGCTCGCCTGCCTGCCCGGGCGCGTCAACGAATTCCGCGAGGGCGTGGCGCGCGCAATCGAGTACGCGAAGGCCGCGGGCTGCCCGCGGCTCAATTGCCTCGCGGGCATCGCCCCGGCGGAGGCGGCGCCCGAGCTGCTGTTCGAGACGCTCGTCGAAAACGTGCGCTTCGCGGCGGGCAAGCTCAAGGCCGCAGGGCTCGCGCTCACCCTGGAGCCGATCAACACGCGCACGGTGCCGGGGTTCTACCTTTCGGGCACGCGCCACGCGCTCGCCGTGCTCGACGCCGCTGGGGCGGACAACGCCTTCCTGCAGTACGACCTGTTCCACATGCAGATCATGGAGGGCGACCTGGCGAAGACGCTGGAGCGCCTGCTGCCGCGCATCGGCCACTTGCAGCTCGCCGACGTGCCGGATCGTCACGAGCCAGGCACGGGCGAGATCAACTTCGCGTTCCTGCTGCCCTACATCGACCGCATCGGCTACACCGGCTGGATCGGCTGCGAATACAATCCACTTGGAGACACCAACGAGGGACTGGCATGGGCGACGCCTTACCTGCGGCACGCATAGACGCAGCGCGCCAGCGCGCAGTGGCGCAGGCGCTGCGCGCGTTCCTGCCCGGGCGCGCGGTGCTCTGGCAGGAGGAGGACACGCGGCCCTACGAGTGCGACGGGCTCACCGCCTACCGCAAACTGCCGATGGTGGTCGCCCTGCCCGAGAGCGAAGAGCAGGTGCAGCGCATCCTGCGCACCTGCCATGCGATGGGCGTGCCGGTGGTGCCGCGCGGCGCGGGCACCGGCCTCTCGGGCGGCGCGCTGCCGCCGGGCGACGGCGTGCTGCTGTCGATGGCGAAGTTCATGCGCGTGCTGCGCCTCGACCCCGTGGCGCGCGTCGCGGTGGTGCAGCCGGGGGTGAGGAACGCGGCCATCTCGGACATCGCCGCGCCCTTCGGGCTCTACTACGCGCCGGACCCCTCCAGCCAGATCGCCTGCACCATCGGCGGCAACGTCGCGGAGAACTCCGGCGGCGTGCACTGCCTGAAGTACGGGCTGACGGTGCACAACGTGCTGCGCGTGCGCGGCTACGCAATCGACGGCGAGCCGCTCGATGTGGGCGGCGAGGCGCTCGACTCGGCAGGCCTGGACCTGCTCGCGCTGATGATCGGCTCGGAGGGCATGCTCGCGGTGGCGACCGAGATCACCGTGAAGCTGCTGCCCAAGCCGCAGGCCGCGCAGGTGGTGATGGCCTCTTTCGATGACGTCGGCAAGGCGGGCGATGCGGTGGCGGCGGTGATCGCCGCGGGCATCATCCCGGCGGGCCTGGAGATGATGGACAGGCCGGCCACGCGCGCGGTCGAGCAGTTCGTCGGCGCGGGCTACGACCTCGAGGCGCAGGCGATCCTGCTGTGCGAGGCCGACGGCATGCCCGAGGAAGTCGAGGAGGAGATCGGCAAGGTGAAGGAGGTCTTCGCGCGCGCGGGCGCGACGCGCCTCACTGTCTCCCGCAGCGAGGCCGAGCGGCTCACGTTCTGGTCCGGCCGCAAGGCCGCGTTCTCGGCGAT
Source organism: Burkholderiales bacterium (assembly GCA_036390555.1). GTDB lineage: Bacteria > Pseudomonadota > Gammaproteobacteria > Burkholderiales > SG8-39 > JAABQT01. The sequence goes on from DASWBP010000095.1 coordinate 3,122, forward strand.
GGGACGCATCTCGCCCGATTACTACTGCATGGACGGCACCATCCCGAGGAAGCGCCTGGGCGAGGTGCTGGGCTTCATCGGCGAGATGGAGAAGAAGTACGGCCTGCGCTGCCCGAACGTGTTCCACGCCGGAGACGGCAACCTGCACCCGCTGATCCTGTTCGACGCGAACGACGCCGACCAGCTGCGCCGCACCGAGGCATTCGCCGCCGAGGTGCTGGAGAAATGCATCGAGGTGGGCGGCACCATCACCGGCGAGCACGGCGTCGGCGTGGAGAAGATCGACCAGATGTGCGTGCAGTTCAGCGACGCCGAGCTCTCGGTGTTCCACGCGGTCAAGCGCGTCTTCGATCCGCAGGGACTGCTCAATCCCGGCAAGGGCGTGCCGACGCTCGCGCGCTGCAGCGAGTTCGGCCGGCGACACGTGCGCGCGGGCAGCCAGGCGCACGCCGGGCTGCCGCGCTTCTGATGCTCGACGAGCTGCGCGAGCGCATCCGCGACGCGGCCGCGCGCAAGAGCCCGCTGCGGCTGCGCGGCGGCGGCAGCAAGGACTTCTACGGCGGCGCGCTCGCGGGCGAGATCCTCGATACGCGCAGGCACGCCGGCGTGGCGAGCTACGAGCCCACGGAGCTGGTGGTGACCGCGCGCTGCGGCACGCCGCTCGCCGAGCTCGAGGCGACGCTCGGCGAGCGCGGCCAGATGCTGCCCTTCGAGCCGCCGCATTTCGGCGCCGGCGCCACTCTCGGCGGCTGCGTCGCCGCGGGCCTCTCGGGGCCGCGCCGGGCTGCGGCCGGCGCGGTGCGCGATTTCGTCCTCGGCGCGCGGCTGCTCGACGGCAACGCGCGCGAGCTCGGCTTCGGCGGGCAGGTGATGAAGAACGTCGCCGGCTACGACGTCTCGCGGCTGCTTGCCGGCTCGCTCGGCATCCTCGGCATGATCCTGGAAGTGTCGCTCAAGGTGCTGCCGCGGCCGCCCGAGGAGCGCACGCTGCGCCTGACGCTGGCGCAGGACGCCGCGCTCGAGGCGCTCAACCGCTGGGCGGGCGAGCCGCTGCCGATCTCGGCAACGGCATGGCACGCCGGCGTGCTCAGCGTGCGCCTGTCGGGTGCGTCGAGCGCGCTGCGCGCAGCCGCGCAGAGGATCGGCGGTGAGCCGCTCCAGCCCGAGGAAGCGCAGCGCTTCTGGCTGGGCGTGCGCGAGCACACCGACGCCTTCTTCGCGGGCGACGCGCCGCTATGGCGCCTGTCGTTGCCCTCGCACGCGCCGCGCGTGGAGCTTCCCGGCGAGCCGCTGATCGAGTGGGGCGGGAGCTTGCGCTGGCTGCGCACGCCGGCAGATGCCGCGGCAGTGCGCGCGGCTGCGGCGCGGGCGGGCGGACATGCGACGCTGTTTCGCGGCGGCGACAAGGCTGGGGGGGTGTTTGCGCCGCTCGCCCCCGCGGTGCTCAAGCTGCACCGGGGCCTGAAGGCGGCGTTCGATCCGGCGGGCATCTTCAACCGCGGGCGGCTCCACCCGGAGCTCTGAGCGCGCAACCGCCTGAGAGCCCTCAACCCTTGGCGAGCTTCCGCTCTTCCTGTTTCATGTTGGCGCGCACGAAATCGGCGTACTGCGACTGCGGGTACTTGGCGAGCAGCGTGGCGTACAGCTTGAGCGCGTTCTGCGGCTGGCCCGCGTCGCCGGCGCGCGCCGCGACCTCCACCAGGCGCTTCTGGGCGCCGGCGAGGTCGCCGGCGATCACGGCGCCCGCGTGCAGCGCCCATGCCGATTCGAGGAAGGCGCCCTGCGCGAGGAGCGCGCGGCCCAGGCCTTCCCACACCGGCGGCTCGAGCGTGAGCCGCGTGCGTTGCGCCACGATGCCGAGGAAGGCCTTGGCGGCGTCCGTGCCGCGTCCGGCCGCGAGCGCGGACTTGATCGTTTCGGCGACCTCTGCAAGCGGATCTGCCGGCTTGGTGGCGGGGGACGCGGCGCCGGCGTGCGCGGCGCTGCCCGTATGGGCGGCAACGGCTGCATCGGCAGCTGCGGTTGCGGTGGCAGCAGTCGGATTGCCCGCAGAAGCAGAGAGGCCGGCTATCGTCGAGCCCCCTGCCGCAGGCGGACTGCCCGCGGCAGGCGCGGCGGTGGCAGGGCTGGCGTCCGACTTGAGTGGCGGGCTGGTTGCCGGGTCGGGGCCGGGATTTGCGGCGGGTGCCGCGGGCCTGGCGGCCTTGGCCTTGAGGATCTCCGCCATGAAGTTCGCTTCGCGCTCGCGCTCGAAAGCCTTGCGCGCCTGGAACTTGCGCAGCGAGATCACCACCCAGGCGATGGCGCCCGCGAACACGGCCAGCACGACCAGGGCCATGGCGATCTTCATGCGGCGAGTATAGCGGCCCCTCCCATGCAGACCGCGCTCGCCGATTTCATCCGCGACACGCCGCAGGGGCGGGAAGCTGACGCCATCCTGCGCAAGTGCGTGCACTGCGGCTTTTGCACGGCGACCTGCCCGACCTACCAGCTGCTCGGCGACGAGCTGGACGGGCCGCGGGGCCGCATCTACCTCATCAAGGGAGCGCTGGAGGGCGCGCCCGTCACCGCAAGCACGCGCCTGCACCTGGACCGCTGCCTCACCTGCCGCGCCTGCGAGAGCACCTGCCCCTCGGGCGTTCAGTATGCGCGCCTCGCCGACATCGGCCGCGCGGTGGTGGAGGCGCGCGCGCCGCGCGGCCGCTGGGAGCGGCTCAAGCGCGCCATGCTTGGCTTCGCGCTGCCGCGCACGCGCGTCTTTGCCGCGCTGCTGTGGCTTGGCCAGCGCGTGCGCTTTCTCATGCCGCGCCTCGTGCCGGCGCCCGCCGCGCCGGCGGGCCCCTGGCCCGCGGCGCGCCACGCGCGGCGCATGCTGGTGCTTGCCGGCTGCGTGCAGCCGGCGCTCGCGCCGCGCATCAATGCCGCCGCCGCGCGCGTGCTCGACCGCGCGGGCATCTCGCTCATCGAGGCGCCGGGCGCGGGCTGCTGCGGCGCGGTGCGCTTCCACCTCAACGACCAGGAAGCCGGCTGCGCGGACATGCGCGCGCTGATCGACGCCTGGTGGCCGTACGTCGAGCGCGGCGAAGTGGAAGCGATCGTCTTCACCGCGAGCGGCTGCGGCTCGACCGCCAAGGAATACGGCCATTACCTTGCACACGACCCTGCCTATCGCGACAAGGCAGCGCGCATCGCCGCCCTGTCGAAGGATCTGAGCGAGGTGGTGCCGCTCGTGCCCGGGAGCGCGAAGGGCAGGATTGCCTTCCAGTCCCCCTGCTCGCTGCAGCACGGCCAGCAGATCCGCGGCAAGGTCGAGGCGCTGCTCGCGCAGGCGGGCTACCAGCTCGCGCCGGTGGCCGAGCCGCACCTGTGCTGTGGCTCGGCGGGAACCTATTCGATCCTGCAGCCGGCGCTGTCCACGCAACTGCGCACGCGAAAGCTCGCCGCGCTCCAGGAGGGCACGCCCGAGGCGATCGCCACTGCCAATATCGGCTGCCTCGCGCACCTGCAGGGCGAGGCGAGCGTGCCCGTGCGCCACTGGATCGAGTTGCTGGACAGGGATTAGGATTGCCGGCATGAACGCCCCCACGAGAGAAGCGCTCAAGGCCGATCCGGACGTGAAGCTGGTGCGCGCGGCCTGCCCGCACGACTGCCCCGATACCTGCGGAATGCTGGTTGGCGTCAAGGACGGCGTGGCTGTGTCGATCCAGGGCGACCCGACGATGCCCTTCACCGACGGCACGCTGTGCACGAAGGTCGCGCATTACCTGGAGCGCACCTATGCGCCCGAGCGCCTGATGCATCCGTTGAAGCGCATCGGGCCCAAGGGCAGCGGCCAGTTCGCGCGCGTCTCCTGGGACGAGGCGCTCGATGCAATCGCCGCGCGGCTCAAGGCGCTGGCCGCGGAGAATCCGGAGACCATCCTGCCGCTCAGCTACGCGGGCACGATGGGCATGGTGCAGTACAGCTCGATGGACCGGCGCTTCTTCCACAAGCTGGGCACTTCGCAGCTCGACCGCACGCTGTGCTCCTCGGCGGGCAAGTTCGGCCTCAAGGCGACGCTGGGCGGCTCGGTGGGCATGGACCCCGAGCGCTTCGTGGAGTCGAAGCTGATCCTGCTTTGGGGCGCGAACCCGGTGGTGTCCAACCTGCACCTGTGGTCGCGCGTGCAGGAAGCCAAGCGCCGCGGCGCGAAGGTGGTCGCCATCGATCCCTACCAGAGCCTCTCGGCGGAGAAGTGCACGCAGCACGTGGCGCTGCTGCCCGGCACCGATGGCGCGCTCGCGCTCGGCATGATGCACGTGCTGATCGCCGAGAACCTGATCGACCGCGACTACATCGCGCGCCACACGCTCGGCTTCGAGCAGCTCGCCGAGCGCGTGCGGCAGTACACGCCCGAATGGGCGGCGCGCACCTGCGGCCTGGCGCTCGAGGAAGTGGTGCAGCTGGCGCGCGACTACGGCATGACGAAGCCGGCCGCGATCCGCCTCAATTACGGCATGCAGCGCCACGCGGGCGGCGGCATCGCCGCGCGCACCATCGCCTGCCTGCCGGCGCTCACCGGCGCCTGGCGAGACGCGGCGGGTGGTCTGGTGCTCACCACCGCGGACTTCTACGGCTTCGACCACGCGGCGCTCGAGCGGCCCGACCTGCTCGGCGGCAGGAAGCCGCGCGTCATCAACCACGCCGCGATCGGCGAGGCGCTCACCGCCGCGCAGCCGCCGGTCAAGGCGGTGATCGTCTACAACAACAACCCGGTCGCCGTGTGCCCGGACTCGGAGAAGGTGCTCGCCGGCTTCCGGCGCGAGGACCTTTTCTGCGTGGTGATGGACTCCTTCCTCACCGACACTGCGGACTACGCCGACTACGTGCTGCCGGCCACCACGCAGCTCGAGCACGCCGACGTGCACAAGTCCTACGGGCACCTCTACGTGGTGGCCAACAACCCGGCGATCGCGCCGGTGGGCGAGTCGCTGCCCAACTCGGAGTTCTTCCGGCGCCTCGCGGCGCGCATGGGCTTCGACGAGCCGTGCTTCAGGGAGAGCGACGAGGACCTGTGCCGCACCGCGCTCAGGTCCGCGAGCCCGCGCATGCGCGGCATCGGCTGGGAGGCGGTCAAGGAGGCGGGCTGGCAGCGCCTGGCGGTCGCCGAGCGCTTCGCGCCGTTCGCCGAGGGCGGCTTTCCCACGCCCTCGGGCAAGTGCGAGTTCTACAGCGCGGCGCTGGAGAAGCAGGGCATCGACCCGCTGCCGTTCTTCAACCCGCCCGCCGAATCGCCGGTGAGCAACCCGCAGCTCGCGCGCGACTACCCGCTCGCGTTCCTGTCGCCGCCGGCGCGCAACTTCCTCAACTCGAGCTTCGCGCACTTGAAGCGCTTCCGCGACATCGAGGGCGAGCCGCGCCTGGAGATGCACCCCGAGGACGCGGCGGCGCGCGGCATCCGCGACGGCGAGCGCGTGCGCGTGTTCAACGCGCGCGGCAGCCTGCTGCTGCGCGCACGCGTCAACGGCAAGCCGCGCCGCGGCGTGGTGGTCGCGCCCTCGGTGTGGTGGAAGAAGTACGCCCCCGACCGGGGCAACGCGAACAACCTCACCTCGCAGCGCACGAGCGACCTGGGCGG
>DASWBP010000096.1:0-4562 GCA_036390555.1 Burkholderiales bacterium
TTGTAGATCATCGCAAAGCGGATCACGCGATCGGCCATCACCGCGAGCAGCAGCGAGATGCAGATGCTGAGCGCGGCGACCGAGAAGCTGAAGATCGCCGTGGTGCGGAACGAGGCCCAGTAGTTCGGGTCGCGGAACAGCGCGATGAAGTTGTCGAACCAGACGAACTGGGTCGACAGGCCGAAGGCGTCCTGCAGCTGGAAGGAGTACCAGATGGCCTGCCCGGCGGGCCAGAAGAAGAACACCACCGTGATGGCGAGCTGCGGCGCCACCAGGACATACGGCAGCCACGCCGAGCGGAAGGTGACGCGCTTTTCCATTCCGCCCGGCAGCGGCCCGTGTTGCGCTCAGGTCGCGGCTACTTGTTCGCGGCCTGGAACTTGCGCAGGATGTCGTTGCCGCGCTTCACCGCGTCGTTCATCGCGGTCTGGGCGTCCTTCTTGCCCGCGAACACGGCTTCCATCTCCTCCTCGATCACCTCGCGGCCCTGCACGAAATTGCCGAAGCGCAGGCCCTTGGAGTTCGCCGTAGGCGGCTTGTTGGTGAGCTGCTTCACCGCCAGCTCCGCGCCCGGGTCCTTGTCATAGAAGCCGGACTTCTTCGTCATTTCGTAGGCCGCCATGGTGATCGGCACGTATCCCGTCTTGGTGTGCCACTCCATCTGGATCTCGGGGCTCGAAAGGAACGAGAAGAACTTCGCCACGCCCTTGTACTCCTCGGCCTTGCGGCCCGCCATCACCCAGAGCGACGCCCCGCCGATGATCGAATTCTGCGGCGCGCCTTTCACGTCGTCGTGATAAGGGATGAAGTTGATCGACCACTCGAATTTCGCCGCCTTGCGGATGCCCGCCTGCGCGCCAGTGGAGCCGGTAAACATCGCGCATTCGCCGCTGGAGAATTTGGCATCGCCCTGGTTGAGGCGTCCGGCGTAGGTGAACAGCCCCTTCTTCGCCATGTCGCCCAGCATTGCCACGTGGCGCACGTGCAAGGGCGAATTGATGGTGAACTCGGTGTCGAATCCAGCCATGCCGTTCTGCTTGGTGCCGATCGGCACGCTGTGCCAGGCGCTGAAGTTCTCGATGTGCTTCCACGACGGCCAGCTGGTCGTATAGACGCACTGCTGGCCCGCGGCCTTGAGCTTTTCGGCGGCCGCCAGTACTTCCTTCCAAGTCTTCGGCGCCTTCGCCGGGTCGAGGCCCGCCTTCGCGAAGGCGTCCTTGTTCACGTAGAACATGACTGTCGAGCTGTTGAACGGGAAGGACAGCAGGTTGCCCTTGGTGTCCGAGTAGTAACCGGTTACGGTCTGCAGGTAGGCCTTCGGGTCGAAGGCTTCCTTCGCATCCGCCATCACCTTGCTGATGGGGACGATCGCCCCCTTGGCCGCCATCATGGTGGCGGTGCCGACCTCGAACACCTGCACGATGTGAGGTGGGTTCTTCGCGCGGTAGGCCGCAATCGCCGCCGTCATCGACTCGGGATACTGCCCCTTGTAGATCGCGTTGACCTTGTATTCCTTCTGGCTCTCGTTGAACTTGGCGGCGAGGCCGTTGACCGCCTCGCCCAGCGCGCCCCCCATCGAGTGCCACCACTGGATCTCGACCTGGGCATGCGCCGGGGCAGCCATGCCGAAGGTCGCCGCCACGGCAGCGGCCAGGATCTTGATACGCATAGGATCTCCTCTCGTTGTCTTGGACCGACGGTGGCGATTCTCTCGGCGCCACATGACGGAAATACTACCGAATTATTTCGCCGCGCGGTGGCTCGATTCGAAGCGTTGCAGCCTCTCGTTGCCGCGCTCCACCGCCCGGTCGAGCGCGTCCTTGGGCGTGCGGTCCCCGGACCACACTGCCTCCAGTTCCTCGTCGAGGATCGTCCGGATCCAGCGGTAGTCGCCCAACCGGATGCCGCGCGAGTCTCGCGTCGGCGTCGCCACGAGCTGGCGCAGGGCGATCTCCTGCCCCGGATGCTCGCGGTAGTAGCCGGCCTTGCGCGCGATCTCGTACGCCTTCCGGCTGAGCGGCAGGTAGCCGGTGCGCTGGTGCCAGCGCGCCTGCTCCTCGGGCTGCAGCAGGAACGAGAAGAATTTCGCCACCGCGCGGTACTCCGCGGGCTTCTTGCCGGCGAAGACCCAGAGGCCCGCGCCGCCGGGCGCCGTGTTCTGCGGCGCGCCGGGCACGTCGTCGTAATACGGCAGGTGGCTCGCGCCGATGGCGAACTTCGCGTCGCGCACGATGCGCTCCTGCGCGGCCGAGGATGTGGTCAGCACGCCGCATTCGCCCGCAGCAAAGCGGGCCTCGGCTTCGTCGCCGCGTCCCGTATAGGTGAAGTAGCCGGCCTTCGACCACGACGAGAGCATGGCGATGAAGCGCATCATCACGTGCGTATTGAAGGCGAAGCGGGCATCTGCGCCGCCAACGCCGTTGCCGTGCGTCGCGAACTCCTGGTTGTGCCACAGGCTCATGTTCTCCAGCAGCACCCAAGCCGGCCAGGCCGTAGCGTAGCCGCAGGGCATCCCGGATTCCACGAGCCAGCCGAGCGTGCGCACCATCTCGTACCAGGTGCGCGGCGGCTTCTCGGGATCGAGCCCGGCGCGCCGGAACGCCTCCTTGTTGTAGTAGAGGATCGGTGTCGCGGCGTTGAGCGGCAGCGCCAGCAGCCGCCCCGAGCCGTCGGAGAAATAACTCGCGACCGCGGGCACGAGGTCCGCCGTGTCGAGCTTCAGGCCGGCTTCGGCGAGCACTTCCCAGGCGGGCTTGACCGCGCCGCGCCAGGCCATGAGGCTTGCGTTGCCCGCCTCGACTACCTGCACGAGGTGCGGCCCCTTGCGCTCGAAGTGCGCGGCAAGCGCGCGGCTGTAGGTCTGGTCGTAGCCGCCCTGGTACACCGCCTTGATGCGCACCTCGTTCTGCGCGGCGTGGAAGCGGCGCACCAGCGCGTCGAATTCCTCGCCCGGCGCGCCGCGCAGCGCGTGCCACAGCTCGATCTCGGTGGCGGCGCCCGCGCCGGCGGCGAGCGCGACGCCGAGCGCGAGCAGGAGGATGCGCAGCATGCGGGCCGCAGTATATAGTCCCGGGCGTCAACGCGTTCCGGCCCGCGCGACCGCGCGCCGCAGAACTGAGGCTCCCCCGTGCCCGCACTTCACGAACTGACCGCCACCGAACTCGCGGCAAGCTACAGCGGCGGCGAGCTCTCGCCCGTCGAGGTCACGCGCGCGCTCCTCGAGCGCATCGACCGGTGCGAGCCGCGCCTGAACGCGATGTACCGCATCGACCGCGACGGTGCGCTGAAGCAGGCGCGCGACGCGGAGGCGCGCTGGCGCGTGCAGGCGCCGCTCTCGCCGCTCGACGGCGTGCCGGTGACCATCAAGGAGAACATCTACACCAAGGGCGACCCGGCGCCGATCGGCACGGCGGCGAACCTGCCCGCGGCGCCGCAGCCCGCGGATGCGCCGCCTGCCGCGCGCCTGCGTGAAGCCGGCTGCGTGTTCCTCGGCAAGACCACCATGCCCGACTACGGCATGCTGTCCGCCGGTGTCTCGAGCGTGCATGGCATCACGCGCAACCCCTGGAACACGTCGCGGAACACGTCGGGCTCGAGCTCCGGCGCGGGCGCGGCGGCGGCAGCAGGCTACGCGCCGCTTCACCTGGGCACCGATATCGGCGGCTCGGTGCGCCTGCCCGCGACGCATTGCGGCATCTTCGCCTTGAAGCCCAGCCTCGGCCGCGTGCCCGTCTACCCGCCTTACATGGGACGCGTGACCGGCCCCATGACGCGCGACGTCGAAGCCGCGGCGCTGATGATGAACTGGCTGACGCTCCCCGATGCGCGAGATTTCATGAGCCTGCCCTTCAGGCCGGTGGACTACGCCGATGGCCTGGAGTCGCTCGACCTGAAGAAGCTGAAGATCGGCTTCCTGCCCGACATGCGCGCGGGCCTGCCCGTGCACGCGGAGGTGCGCGCGGCCGCGCAGGCGGCAGTCAAGGCGTTGCAGGGCGCGGGGGCTGCGGTAGAGGAGATGCACAGCTTCCTCACCCCGCAGATGCTCGACGGCATGGCGCGCTTCTTCGAGGCGCGCTCCCACAACGATTTCGTGCAGCTGCCGGCCGAGCGGCAGCAGAAGGTGCTGCCCTTCATCGCCGAGTGGTGCACCTGGCGCGCGAAGGACTTTTCCGGGCGCGACGTGATGCAGGCGTATGCCCAGGTCATGGCGATGCGCGAAGCGGCGGTCGTCGCCTGCGAGCCCTACGACTACGTGCTGACGCCGACCTCGCCGATCCTGCCCTACGAGGCGGAACTCCCCTGCCCGGGCAACGATCCGCACGATGCGCTGCCGCACATCGCCTTCACGGTGCCCTTCAACATGTCGGAGCAACCCGCCGCCTCGGTCAACTGGAGCTTCAGCGCCGATGGCCTGCCGATCGGCGTACAGCTCATCGGCCGCCGCTTCGACGACGCGGGCGTCCTCAAGCTCGCCCGCGCCATCGAGCTGCTCAGACCAACGCAGAAGCTTTGGCCGGAGTAATGGGGTCAGACCCCAATTCCGCCTCGCAAGCGGAATTGGG
>DASWBP010000097.1:0-12022 GCA_036390555.1 Burkholderiales bacterium
GCCGCCGCTGATGATGTCGGCCTTTTCCACCACGCCGACCGCGAAGCCGGCGAGGTCATATTCCCCGGCCGGATACATGCCGGGCATCTCGGCGGTCTCGCCGCCGATCAGCGCGCAGCCCGCCAGCTCGCAGCCGCGCGCGATGCCCTTCACCACCAGCGCGGCGACCCGGGTGTCCAGGCGCCCGCAGGCGTAGTAGTCGAGGAAGAACAGCGGCTCGGCGCCCTGCACCAGCACGTCGTTCACGCTCATCGCCACCAGGTCGATGCCGACGGTGTCGTGGCGGCCGAGCGCGAACGCGAGCTTGAGCTTGGTGCCCACGCCATCGGTGCCGGAGACGAGCACCGGCTGGCGGTATTTCCTCGGGATGCGGCACAGCGCGCCGAAGCCGCCGATGCCCGCCAGCACCTCGGCGCGCATGGTGCGCTTCGCGTAGGGCTTGATGGCTTCGACGAGCGCGTCGCCCGCGTCGATGTCGACGCCGGCGTCGCGGTAGGAAAGCGTTCGGCTCATGCTAGAGTTTTGTGCTTGCCGCGCGATTCTACTTGAGATGTCCGCCCCGCTTTCCGCCAATCCGCGATCCTGGCAGTGACGCGCCAGCTCGCGCTGCCCATCTCGCCGCCGCCCGAGCCCACGCTCGAGAACTTCGTGCCCGGCGCGAACGCCGAGCTGCTCGCGCGGCTGCGCGCGCTCGCTGCCGGGCAGCATGTGGAATCGGTCCTCTACCTCTGGGGCGAGCCGGGCAGCGGCCGCAGCCACTTGCTCGCCGCCAGCGCGCGGCCAGGCCTGGTGGTCGTCGATGACGTCGAGCAGCTCGATGGCGCGGCGCAGGTGGCGCTGTTCAACGCCATCAACGCGGCGCGCGAATCGGGCGGCACGGTGCTCGCAGCGGGCAATGCGCCGCCCGCGCAGCTGCCGCTGCGCGAGGACCTGAAGAGCCGCCTCGCCTGGGGGCTGGTCTACCAGGTGAAGCCCCTCAGCGACGCCGAGAAGGCGCTCACCCTGCACGCCGAGGCGCAGCGCCGCGGCCTCAAGCTCTCCGACGAGGTGGTCTGGTACCTGCTCACGCACGTGCAGCGCGACCTGCGCACGCTGACCGCGCTGCTCGAGCACATCGACCGCACCTCGCTCGAGCAGCGTCGCGCCGTCACCCTGCCGCTGGTGCGCGAGCTGCTGCGCTCGCTGGAGGACGCGCAGCCGTGACGCTGTGCCTGTTCGACCTCGACCATACCCTGCTCGCGGGCGACAGCGACTACGAGTGGGGGCAGTTCCTCGTCGACCGAGGCGTGCTTGCGCGCGAGGAGTACGAGGCGCAGAACGCTGCATTCTTCGAGCAGTACAAGGCGGGCACGCTCGACATCCACGAGTACCTCGGCTTCGCGCTGCGGCCGCTCGCCGAGCACACGCCCGAGGACCTCGCGCGCTGGCACGCCGAGTTCATGCGCGACCGCATCCTGCCGATGATCACGCCGCGCGCTCGCGCGCTGGCGCGCAGGCACCTCGAGGCGCGCGAGCTGTGCGCCGTGGTGACCGCCACCAACAGCTTCGTCACCGCGCCGATCGCGCGCGAGTTCGGCATCCCGCACCTGATCGCCACCGAGCCCGAGTCCGTGAACGGACGCTTCACCGGGCGAGTGGCCGGCACGCCCTGCTTCCGCGAGGGCAAGATCCGGCGCGTGGACGAGTGGCTGGCCGGCCTCGGCCGGCGCCTCGAGGACTACCCCGCAAGCACCTTCTACAGCGACTCGCACAACGACCTGCCGCTGCTTGAGCGGGTGCGTCGGCCCGTCGCCGTGGACCCCGACGAGCGGCTGGCGGCCGAGGCCGCGCGCCGCGGCTGGCCGGTCATTTCCCTAAGATAGAATCGCCGCCTTCATGATCAAACGCTTCATCCGCCGCGTGCTGGGCCTGCGGACGGACGCGCCACAGCGCGTGCCGCGCGAGCGCCACAGCCTGCGGCGCGCGGCGATCAGCCACGGCGCGCTGAAGGTCTGCGACGTGCTGCGCGACGGCGGCTTCGCGGCCTACGTGGTGGGCGGCGCGGTGCGCGACCTGCTGCTCGACATCGAGCCCAAGGACTTCGACATCGTCACCGACGCGCGGCCCGAGCAGGTGAAACCGCTGTTTCGCCGGGCGCTGCTCATCGGCCGGCGCTTCCGCCTGGTGCACGTGATGATCGGCGGCGAGACGGTGGAGACCTCCACCTACCGCGCGGCCGACGCCGACACCACCGAAAAGGACGAGCACGGGCGCGTGCTGCGCGACAACGTGTTCGGCACGCAGGAGGAGGATGCGCGGCGCCGCGACTTCACCGTCAACGCGCTCTACTTCGACCCCGGCACCGAGGAGATCGTCGACTTCCACGGCGGCATGGCCGACCTCAAGAAGCGCGTGCTGCGCATGATCGGCGATCCGGAGACGCGCTTTCGCGAGGACCCGGTGCGCATGTTGCGCGCGGTCCGTCTGGCGGCAAAGCTTGGCTTGACCATCGAGGCGGGCACGCGCGCGCCGATCCGGCGCCTCGCGCCGCTGCTGGAGAACGTGCCGCCGGCGCGCCTGTTCGACGAGATGCTCAAGCTCCTCATGTCCGGGCACGCGAGCGCCTGCGTGCGCCAGCTGCGCGAGGAAGGCCTGTCCAGGGGCGTGCTGCCGCTCCTCGACGTGATCCTCGAGCAGCCCCTTGGCGAGCGGTTCGTGACGCTCGCGCTCGCACAGACCGACGACCGCGTGCTTTCCGACCGGCCGGTGTCGCCGGCGTTCCTCTTCGCGGCGCTGCTGTGGCACGAGGTGCTCGCCGCCTGGAAGGCGCGCGAGGCCAAGGGCGAGCGCGCGCTGCACGCCCTCGAGGCGGCGATGGACAAGGTGCTCGACGCGCAGTTCGAGAAGCTCGCGCTCACGCGCAAGCTCACCGCCATCATGCGCGAGGTCTGGGCGATGCAGCCGCGCTTCGAGCAGCGCGGCGGCCAGCGGCCGTACCGCCTGCTCGAGTCGCCGCGCTTTCGCATGGCCTACGACTTCCTCGCGCTGCGCGCGGCGAGCGGCGAAGTGAGCGCGGAGCTGGAAGCCTGGTGGCGCGCGTTCCAGGCCGCCGACGCCGATACGCGCCAGGCGATGCTCCTGCCCGACACGGGCCCGCGCAAGAAGCGCCGGCGACGCCGCCGGCGACGCGACGGCGGGGCCGAAAGCCCGCCGCCCGCGTGATCGCCGCGTACATCGGCATCGGCTCGAACCAGGGCAATGCGCGTGCCCACGTCCTCGAGGCTTTTGACGAGCTCGCGCAGCTGCCCGCCACGCATCTCGAGGCGCGCTCGTCGCTGTACCGCAGCGCGCCCGTGGACGCGCCGGGGCAGCCCGACTACGTCAACGCGGTGGCGGCGCTCGATACCGAGCTCAGCCCCGCGCAGCTGCTCGACGCGCTGCAGGGAATCGAGCAGCGCCACGGCCGCGAGCGACCCTATCCCAACGCGCCGCGCACCCTCGACCTCGACCTGCTCACCTACGGCGACATGGTGCTCGACTCGCCCATGCTGACGCTGCCGCACCCGCGCATGCACCAGCGCGCCTTCGTGCTGCAGCCGCTCCTCGAGCTCGATCCGCGCGCCGAGGTGCCGGGGCGCGGCGCTGCCGCCGCGCTGCTCGCGGCCTGCGCCGGCCAGCGCGTAGAGCGCCTCTCCTGACATGGAGCGCTTCCGCTACCTCGCAGTGGAGGGGCCGATCGGCTCGGGCAAGACGAGCCTCGCGCGGCGCCTGGCCGCGCGCCTCGGCGCCGACCTGCTGCTCGAGCAGCCCGCGGAGAACCCCTTCCTCGCGCGCTTCTACCAGGACATGGCGCGCTACGCGCTGCCGACGCAGCTCTTCTTCCTCTTCCAGCGCTCGCGCCAGCTCGAGCCGCTCGCGCAGCCGGACATGTTCGGCCGCGCGACGGTGGCCGACTTCCTCATCGACAAGGACCCGCTGTTCGCGCGCCTGACGCTCAACCAGGACGAGCTGGCGCTCTACCAGCGCATCTACGACGCGCTGCGGCCGCGCGCGCCGGTGCCCGACCTGGTGATCTACCTGCAGGCGCAGCCGCAGGTGCTGATCGAACGCGTGCGCAAGCGCGCGGCCGACTTCGAGCGCGGCCTCGGCGAGGATTACCTGGCGCTGCTCGCCGAGGGCTACGCGCGCTTTTTCTACCACTACGCGGCGGCGCCGGTGCTGATCGTCAACTCCGAGAACCTCAACTTCGTCGAACGCGACGCCGACTTCGACCTGCTGCTGGCGCGCATGCGCGCGATGAAGAGCCGGCGCGAGTACTTCAACCTCGCATGATCGTGGCGCGCACCGTCGCGGAGCTGCGCCGCGCCGCCGCGGGCGCGCCGCTCGCGTTCGTGCCCACCATGGGCAACCTGCACGCCGGGCACATCGCCCTGGTGGAGCTCGCGCGCGCGCAGGCGTCGCGCGTGGCGGCCAGCATCTTCGTCAACCGCCTGCAGTTCGCGCCGACGGAGGATTTCGACAAGTACCCGCGCACTTTCGAGTCGGACTGCGAGAAGCTCGCCGCCGCCGGCGTGGAGCTCGTGTTCGCGCCGGATGAGCGCGTGCTCTACCCGGAGCCGCAGCAGGTCGTGGTGGATCCCGGCCCGCTCGGCGCGGAGCTCGAAGGGCGCTTCCGCCCCGGGTTCTTCCACGGCGTCGCCACCGTGGTTCTCAAGCTGTTCAACTGCGTGCAGCCGCGCGTGGCGGTGTTCGGCAAGAAGGACTACCAGCAGCTGATGATCGTGCGCCGCATGGTGCGCCAGCTCGACCTGCCGCTCGAGATCGTCGCCGGCGAGACGGTGCGCGAAGCCGACGGCCTCGCCATGAGCTCGCGCAACAGCTACCTGTCCGCTGCCGAGCGCGCGGAGGCGCCACGCTTGGCGCGCACGCTTGGCGAGGTCGCCGCCGGGCGCCTTGCGCAGGCCGAGGCGATGCGCGTGCTGCAAGCGGCGGGCTGGCGGCCGGACTACGTCGAGGTGCGCCGCCGCGCGGACCTCGCGCCGGCGCAGCCGCAGGATCGCGAGCGCGTGGTGCTCGGCGCGGCGCGGCTCGGCGCCACACGCCTCATCGACAGCCTGGAGTTTTCGCTGCCGGCCTGAGCCGCACGCTTAGGCTGGGTAGGGATCGAAGGTCATCGATTCCACGGGGCAGCCCATCGAGGCGGCCATCTTGTCCATCGCCTCGTCGGTCAGCGCCACCGCCTGGAAGTCCTTCTCGCCGCCCTTGGCGGCGATGAACGCCCTCGCCGCCGCTTCGGTGTTCCAGGTCACCACCGGATCGGGGCTGACGCCGGGGACCTGCCGGCAGATCGGGAAGCCGTCGGACTTGTAGACGATCGCGTACATGCTGGCCCTTTCGCGCGACTGCGCGGCTGCGACGCGTTCGTTTATAACCGATTCCCCCGCCCCGCGCCATGCCTCCAGCCTCGCCAGCTGCGTTAGCATTTGTGCGTCATGGGGTCGCTCGCGCCGGACGAGAAATTCTTCCAGTCGGAAATTTTCCGCAGTGAAGATCGAGCGCGCGCGCCGGCCGATCTCGGCACGTGGCGCGAGGCAGCGCGCGAGATTCCGGTGCACGCGCGTTGCGACGTGCTGGTCGTGGGCGGCGGCCCTTCCGGCACGGCGGCCGCGGTCGCCGCGGCGCGCCTCGGCGCCGACGTGATCCTCCTCGAACGCTATAACCATCTCGGCGGTCTCTCGACCGGCGGCCTCGTGATCTGGATCGACCGCATGACCGACTGGGACGGCCGCCACGTGATCCGCGGCTTCGCCGAGGAAGTCTTCGCGCGCCTGCCGAAGGACGCGGTTGCCGGACCGCCGCGCGAGGACTGGGGCTCGCGCGACCCGCGGCGCGCCGCCTACTGGGCGCAGCGCACCAGCGCCTTTCACGGCGTCGTCACCTGGGCGCCGACCATCGATCCGGAACGGCTCAAGCTTGTCTCGCAGCAGATGGTGCTCGAGCGCAAAGTGCGCCTCGCCTACCACAGCTGGGCGGCGCAGCCGATCGTGGAGGCCGGCGCCGTGCGCGGCGTGGTGTTCGAAAGCAAGGCGGGCCGGCGCGCGATCTTCGCGCAAGTCACAGTGGACGCGACCGGCGACGGCGACCTGTTCGCGCGCGCCGGCGCCGCCTGCGAGACCGACATCGAGGAGTCAGACATCCACCACTGCATGAACACCTCGTGGCTGTTCGGCGGCGTGGACATGCCGCGCTGGCTGGAATGGAAAGCCGGCCAGCCGCAGCAATTCGCCGCATTCATGCAGCGCGGGCGCGAGCGGCTGCGCTTTTTCGACAAGCCGTTCGTTGCGTGGCGCGACGACATCGCCCTGTTCATGGGGCCGCGCCAGGCAGGCTACTCGGCGCTCGACGTCGCCGACCTCACCGCGGTCGAGGTGCGCTCGCGCGAGCTGATGGCGGCGCACCTGGAGTTCTACCGCCGCGAGGCACCGGGCTTCGAGCGCGCCCACCTGCTGCAGGGCGCGCCACAGCTCGGCGTGCGCCACAGCCGGCGCCTCGTGGGCGTGCGCAAGGTGCTGCGCGCGCAGTGGCCCGACGGCGTCGCGCTCGAAGACGAGATCGGTGTCTCGCCGAGCTTGTCGCCCAAGTTCCCGAACATTTCGATTCCCTACGGCTGCCTTGTGCCGCTGGAACTGGAGGGCTTGCTCGCGTGCGGACGGCACATCGCCTGCGACCCGAACTCGCACTCGTTCCTTCGGGAAATCCCTCAGTGCTGGGTCACCGGCCAGGCGGCGGGCACGGCTGCCGCCCTCGCGGTGGCCCGCGGCGTGCCACCGCGCCGCCTGGAGGTGCCGGAATTGCAGGAAACCCTGAAGAATCAAGGGGTCTACCTGCGCCAGGCCTCGCACGCGACGCAGTCGCCCTGAGCGTTCGACTCTAGCCTGTCTGTGAAATATTCCACATCAGGAAGTCCCCGAGGAAACACCCCGGATCGCCCTGATTTGCATATTGTTTGTCAAAGAGCGTAAAACGGTTCCCGGTAGGCTCGACGCGGGGAGGACGACTCGTCAGGGCCTAGGGCATCGGTTCCCGCCAAGGGGGCCTTCTTTACGGGGAAGGAAAAGCAAATGAGCAACATGCGCGACGCATTCGGCCTTCGCGTGCCTTACGGCAAGGCCACTTCGCAATACGCCACCGAGTTCGATCCCGCTACCCGCACCATCTGGGGATACTTCAATCCGAAAGGCACGCCCTGCTTCAGCCTCGGGCTGCTCAAGGACATCCGCAACCACGACAACGCGCTCGCGGCCAACGGCGGGCAGGTCGAGGTCGGCGGCGAACTGCAGAAGGCGCACTACTATGTCTGCGGCTCGCGCATCCCGCGCGTGTTCAACCTGGGCGGCGACCTGGCGCTGTTCGTGCTCCTGATCAAGGCGCGCGATCGCGACGCGCTCGCGCACTACGCGCGCCTGTGCATCGACAACATGTACCCGCGCATCCAGAACTACTTCTGCCCGACGCTTACCACCATCTCGCTGGTGCAGGGCGATGCGCTCGGCGGCGGCTTCGAGTGCGCGATGTCCTCCGACGTGCTGGTCGCGGAAGAGTCGGCGCAACTCGGCCTGCCCGAGATCCTGTTCAACCTGTTCCCGGGCATGGGCGCGGTGAGCCTGCTGTCGCGGCGCATCGGCCTGCGCGCCGCCGAGGAGCTGATCCTCTCCGGCAAGGTGCTGCCGGCGGCGAAGCTCCACGAGATGGGGATCGTCGACGTGCTCGCCAAGGACGGCGAGGGCGAGGCGGCGGTCACCGACTGGATCATGAAGAACGATCGCCGGCGCAACGGCCTGCAGGCCGTGCACCGCGCGCGCCAGCAGGTGTCGCCGATTACGCGCGAGGAGCTGGACGCCGTGACCGAGACCTGGGTGGACGCAGCGCTGCGCATCGAGGACCGCGACCTGAAGATGATGAGCCGGATCGTGCGCTCGCAGCTGCGCCGCATGGAATACGGCGACGTCGCCGACATCACCGCCGATGCGCTGGCGGAGGAGAAGGTCGCCGCCGCCGTCTGAGCGCGAGCCCCGGGAATCAGGCGCCGACGGCGGCGATGAAGCCGCCCTCGCCGAACATCTGCCTGAACTGGAAGAAGTTGATGCGCGTGGTGGCCAGAATGGCGCGCTGCGCCCCGGGATCGGAGATCGTCTTGACGAGCTTGTTGAGCTTGGCCATGTGGTCGACGTCCATGGTGGCGTGCGACGACAGGAACTTGAACCCCCCCGTGTTCACGTCCCTGCCGATTGCCCGCGCGATGGCGTCGGACACCCTGCCCCCGTACACGGAGGCCACGACCTCGAGCATGTAGAGCATCCCCAGCACGGAACATGGGTGCACCCGGTCAGCGGCGTAGTAGTTGTAGCCGATCATCGCCTGAACGGGCACGCTAGGCGGATTCGTCCGGACGTGCGCAACGTCCCCCCCCACCGCCTGCACATCGTCCAGCACCCATGTTTCGTGCCCCTTTTCCTCCTCGATCCGCTCGTACAGCGAGTAGCGCACCTCGCGGAAGTCGTCCCCCAGGCGCGCCGCCGCGACCGCCATCACCGGGCAGAAATGCCAGACGATGTGATAAAGGTCGTGGAGGAAGGCGCGGTACTCGTCGATCTTGAAGCCGTGATGGATCATCGAGTTCACGCGCGGCTCCTGCTCCAGCGCGCGCCGGCCAGCGTCGCTGTCTTCCACGAGGGTGATGAAGAACGACATCCTGCTCTCCGTAACTCAAAAGACGCGATTGTAGCAACGCGCTTGCAGCCATTGCCGCGCCGTTCGCAGCGGGCGGCTCGAGGTATCTCTGGGCGTCGCGGCTGACGCCGCGGAGCGCGCCGTAGTCCGCGCTGCGCGCGCGGCGCGGCGCTGCGGCAACTGCTAGCTCGCCGAGCGGGAGCGCTTTTCCTGGACGTAGCGCTCGAGCGCGGCCTGCCCCAGCGCAAACTCTTCCCTGAGCGAGCGCATCACGCCCGCCGACTGCAGGCGCAACTCGGCGTCGGAATATTTGCCGAGCGCCGCGCACAGCCGCGTCAGGCGCTCGGTGCCGATGCTGGCCGCCGAGCCCTTCATGGCGTGCAGGTGCGCGCGGAACTCGCCGAAATTGCGCGCCGCGACCGACGCCTCCATCTTGCCGAGCAGCGTCTGGCTGTCGGAGACGAAAACGCCGACCAGGCGCTCGAGGAAGTCCGGCGTGGAGCCGAGCTCCGCAAGGTGGCCGAGCGTTTCCTGGTTCGCGATCTCCGCGCTCGCCGCCGCGGCCTGCGACATCGCCTGCGCGGCGACCTGAGCCGCCGCAGCCGGCGCGCTGCGCTCGGCAGCCTCCTTGCCTTTGCTCGCGGTCAGGGTGCGCAGTTCGTCGAGCAGCCGCAGCGCCTCGACTGGCTTCGGGATGAAGCTGTCGGCGCCCGCCTCGAGGCACTCCTTCTTGCCTTCGACCGTGACGTCGGCCGAGAGCATCACCACCGGCAAGCGCTCGCGGCCGCGCGTCATCAGCCGGATCGCCTGCAGCGTCTCCAGCCCGCTCAGGCCGGGCATGTTGCGGTCGAGCAGCACGATGTCGAACTGCCCCGCCTCCAACGCATCGAGCGCCAGGTCGCCGTCAGCGACCAGTGTCACCGTATGCCCGGCGCGCTCCAGGATCTTGCCGAGCACCTCGCGGTTGGTGGGATTGTCGTCGGCCACCAGCACTGCGAGACGGCGCGCGCCCTGGTCGCGGCGCGCGTAGTCCTGCAGCCGTACCACGCCTTCGCCCACCACGTCTGCCGAGGAGATCGCGTGCAGCACGTGGAACAGCTGGCGCTTGTCGAAGGGCAGCTCGAGCACCGCGCCGAAGCCCCCCGAGAGCGCGGCAAAGCGCTGCACGTCCGCCTCGCGGGGCGCCGCCAGCACGCAAGGCGGCACCGGCTCCGGCGCGACGCGCCTGAAGCGGCGCGCGAGCTGCGGGTCGCCGCGCTCCGAATACAGCAGGGCACTGTGATAGGGCTTGGCCAGCGCGATGTCCGCCACAAGCCGGTCGCCGCCTTCCTCGAGCGTCGCGGCGCGCACCGGAACCGCACCCCAGGCCTCGAGCGACTGCGCGAGCGCCTGCGCCTGCGCCTCCGGAAAGCCCACGAGCAGCATGCGCGCGCCGGCGAGCTCGCCCGCCCCGGCCAGCGGGCGCTCGGCTTGCTTCTCCAGCGCAATCTCGAACCAGAAGGTGCTGCCGAGGCCCACGGCGCTCTCCAGGCCGATGCGCCCGCCCATCAGCTCGACGAGCTGCTTGGCGATGGTGGTTCCCAGGCCCGTGCCGCCAAAGCGCCGTGTGGTGGACTGGTCCGCCTGGGTGAAGCTCTCGAAGATGCGCTGCTGCGCCTCCGGCGGGATACCGATGCCGGTGTCGCGCACCGAGAACTTCACGCGCAGCGACGCATCGGTTTCCTCCTGCAGCGAGACGTGCACCGTCACGCTGCCGCGCTCGGTGAACTTGACGGCGTTGCCGGCGAGATTGATCAGGACCTGCCGCAGGTGGTGGGCGTCGCCGCGCACCGCCGGTGGCACCTCCGGCATGATCGAGACCACGAACTCTATGCCCTTCGCCTGCGCCTGCGCCTGCAGGATGCGGCTGGTGCTGCTGACCAGCGCATGCAGGTCGAAGTCGGTGCGCTCCAGGATCAGCTTGCCGGCCTCGATCTTGGAGAAGTCGAGCACGTCCTCGACCAGCCCCAGCATCACCTGGCTCGAGCCGCGCAGCGTCTGCAGCATGTCGGCCTGCTCGCGCGTGAGCGTGGTGTCGCGCATCAGGTCGGCCATGCCGATGATGGCGTTGAGCGGCGTGCGCATCTCGTGGCTCACCACCGAGATGAAGCGGCGCTTGGCCAGGTTGGCGGCCTCGGCGCGCGCGATGGCGTCGAACAGCTTGGTCACCAGCGAGCGCACGTAGAAGGACAGCGCCACGAAGGCGACGGCCAGCCCTACGCCCGCGGTGAGGTTGCTCTGCCAGAAGTCGTTCACCATCAGCACCACGCTGAACCCGGCCATCGACAGCGCGAGCGCGAACAGCAGGTAGCGCTGGCCGAAGCGGAAGCCGTTGGCGAGCGTGATCCAGACGTAGACCAGGAACATGGGCGCGCCGTGTACGCCCAGGTGCGCCATGAAGAACGACACCGCGCTCGTGTCCACCACCGCACTGGCGAGGCGGCGCGCGACCGACACGCCCGGCTTGACGAGGATGCCCGCGAACACCGCGGCGGCGAAGGCGAGGTAGCCGATCATCGCGGCGAGGTACAGGCGGCTGTTGCCGATGTCCGTGCCGGGCTCCACCATGGCGCCGGGCAGCAGGTAGAAGAACAGGATGACGCCGATCACGAGGCGCACGAGCGCCTGCTCGTGCTCGGTGTCGGGGCGCCCGGCGAGGCGCGCGCGCATCCAGCGCATCGCGCTCGAGCCGGGGAATTTCCTGAGCGTCATGCGCGCGCCGCCTCGGGATCGCGCAGCTCGCCCTGGATGCGCTCCACCTGGTCCTTCACGCCGACGAAGGCGTCCACCAGGTGCGGGTCGAAGTGCTTGCCCCGCTGCTTGTGCAGGAACTCGAAGGCCTCGGCGCTCGTCCAGGCCTTCTTGTAGGGGCGCGCGGAAGTCCGCGCATCGTAGACGTCGGCCACCGCGACGATGCGCGCACATAGCGCGATGTGGTCGCTCACCAGGCCGTTCGGGTAGCCCGAACCGTCGTACTTCTCGTGGTGGCCGAGCGCGATCAGCGAGCCCATGCGCACGTACTTGGAGGCGCTGCCCTTCAGGATCTCGTGGCCGATGATCGGGTGGCTGCGCATGGTGTCCCACTCGACGCCGTCGAGCTTGTCCTTCTTGAGCAGGATCTGGTCCGGGATGCCGATCTTGCCGATGTCGTGCAGCGGCGCGGCGAGCTCGATGGTCTCGGCCTCCTCGCGCTCCAGGCCGATCGCGTCCGCGATCAGGCGCGAATAGCGCGCCATGCGCACCAGGTGATAGCCGGTTTCCTCGTCGCGGAACT
>DASWBP010000098.1:0-2261 GCA_036390555.1 Burkholderiales bacterium
CCCAGTCGCTGACGTCGAGGTTGGCGCGCGCGATCTCGGCTTCCTTGATGCGGCCATAGTATTCGATGAAGGGCTTGCCGAGCCCTCCGCACAGGACATCGTCCTTCCTCAGGCACTCGAGCGCCTCGGCGAGCGTGCGCGGCAGGAACTGCGCCTTCGCTTCATAGGGCGTGTCGGCGGAGGGCGGCGGCGCGAGCTTGCGCGCGAGGCCGTCGAGGCCCGAATACACCTGCGAGGCGAAATAGAGATAGGGATTGGCCGCCGGCTCGCCCGCGCGGTTCTCGATGCGCGCGCCCGGGTCGCCAGGCTTGCCCACCACGCGCAGCAGCGCGCCGCGGTTCTCCTTGCCCCAGATGATGCGGTCGGGCGCGAGCGAGTAGGGGCGGTAGCGCTTGTAGCCGTTGAGCGTGGGTGTCGAGAGCGCCGCCGCGCCGCGCGCGTGCTCCAGCAGCCCCGCGAGCCATTGCCGGCCGGTTTCCGAGAGGTCCGCCTTCGCTGCGGTGAAGGCGTTCTTGCCGATACGGCGCAGCGACTGGTGCAGGTGCCAGCCCGAGGACATGAGGTTCGGCAGCTTGGGCCGGCACATGAAAGTGGCGTGATAGCCGTGGCGGCGCGCGCTCTGCTTGATGGCGCTCCTCATCAGCATCATGGCGTCGGCGGCCTCGAGGCCAGGCAGCACGCCGAGCGTGAACTCGAACTGGCTCGGGCCGAACTCGACCTCGAAGGACCTGAGCGGCAGCCCGAGCGCTTCGAGGTCCTTGCGCAGGAACTCCACCACCGGGTCGATCTGGTCGTAGCGGTTCTCGGTCAGGTACTGGTAGCCGGTGGTGAGCAGCTCCACTGCGGGCGGCTCGCCCGGCTGGCCCGCATGCTCGGGCTTGAGCATCGGATCGGCGATGCGAAAGACGTGGAACTCGACCTCCAGCCCCGCCATGAACTCGTAGCCCGGCTCGGCAAGCTCGGCGAGCGCCTTCTTCAGCACGGCGCGCGTGTCGAAGGGCACCGGCCGCCCGTCCTGGAACGCCAGGTCGCAGAGGACCCATCCCGTCTCCGGCGCCCACGGCAGCACGCGGAAGGTGGACGGATCGGGAATCATCAGCACGTCGGCCGCGCCCTGCATTTCCGGGAAGCCGACGCCGCCGCCCGGCGTGAAGGCGGGGAACACCGTGCGGTGCGAGGTGTCCTTGAGCAGCAACGTGCTCGTCACCGTGACGCCGCGCTCGAAGGCGGCCTTCGCCTCCGCCGCGGCGACGGTCTTGCCGCGCAGCACGCCGTGCTGGTCGGCGAAGGAAAAGCGCAGCGCCTTGAGGCCGCGCGCCTCGATCTCCTTGGGAAGCTTCACGCCGCCCACGCCGCTTTCTTCCGCCGCGCGGCGTCGGACTCCTTCCAGTATTCCTCCATGCGCCCGGTCGGCCCGATGCCGTCGATCGCCGGCGGCCCGGTGAGCGCGCGCGCCTGCGCATCATCCACGACCATCAGCGGCGTCTCGCCCGCCTCGCTCCGGCGGATGGCATCCAGGAGGATGCGGCGATACAGCACGATGCCCTTGTCGGAGCTGCCGAGGTTCTCCTGCGTGCGGTCCTGGATCGGCCCTTGCGACTCGCAGGCAAACTGGTCGTGGATGTTGATGTCGAAGCCCATTCCCGTGAAGGTCCGGGTGCGCTGCTCCTCGGCGTTGAAGCCCCAGCCGTTGGCACGCCCGAAGATCGGCTTGTAGTCCGGCGCGGGATAGGTCTTGAGGCGCTGGTTGCGCATCGTCGCCTTGTCCACCGGCGCGCCAAAGCTGGTGAAGATCGAGTACCAGTAGCAGCCGGTGTCGTCCACCGGCACGTGGAACTGCGTGATGGTTATCTCCGCGTTCATCGGGATGACGAAAGCCTGCGGGAAGAGCACATTGGTCACGCGGATGTGCGTCTGCGATTCGGAGAGCCTGCGCAGCGTCTGCAGCCGCATGCCGTACTCGGCGCGCTCCACGCGAATCTCCGGGCGGTCGTATTCGCGCAGCACCTTGGTGATCGGCAGGCTCGAGTCGGCGGGCGTGCCGCGGAACTGCTTGCCGTAGTTCGCCGCCGGGTCCTCGTCCTCGAAGTACTTGTGCAGCCAGGAGGCGTGCGCGGGATCGATGCCCACTTCCAGCGCCTGCAGCCAGTTGCAGTCCCAGTAGCCCTTGAAGGCGAAGGTGTGCGACGCCGGGGCGACGAAACAGTCGAAGTCCGGGAACGCGGGCGGCGCGCCTTTCCCGAGGTAGGCGAACAGCACAC
>DASWBP010000099.1:0-4105 GCA_036390555.1 Burkholderiales bacterium
CAGGCGCGAGATCGGCACGCACACGTCCGTGGAGATGGCGCGCGAGCCGGGCTTCAACTGCAGGCACGCGAAATAGGCGTTGTGGCGCGCCTCCCAGAGCTTGGAGCGCTCCTCGGGCCTGGTCGCCCACTGGAAGTCCAGCCCGCCGTTCTCCTTCGCGATCTCCTGCACCATCTCGGCCTGCTCGACGACGCCCGCCTCGGTGCCGTGGAACTCCAGCAGCAGCGTCGGCATCTCGCGGTGGCTCGTCTTGTTGTGCTTGTTGAGCGCCGCCATGGTGGTGGCGCACAGCAACTCGCTCCTCGCGATCGGGATCCCGGACTGCAGCGTCTGGATCACGGTGTCCGCGGCGCCCTTCACGGTGGCGAAGGCGCACACCGCGGCGGACATCGCCGCCTGCACGGGATGCAGCTTCACCGTGATCTCGGTGATGACGCCGAGCGTGCCTTCCGAGCCGACGAACAGGCGCGTGAGGTCGTAGCCGGCGGAGGATTTCTTCGCGCGGCGCGCCGTCTGGATGATGCGGCCGTCGGCCAGCACGACCTTCAGCGACAGCACGTTCTCGCGCATCGTGCCGTAGCGCACGGCGTTGGTGCCCGAGGCGCGCGTCGCCGTCATGCCGCCGATCGTGGCATCGGCGCCGGGGTCGATGGGGAAGAACAAGCCCGTGTGCTTGATGTACTCGTTCAGCTGCTTGCGCGTGACGCCCGCCTGCACCGTCGCGTCGAGGTCCTGCTCGTGCACGGCGAGCACCTTGTTCATGCGGCTCATGTCGATGCATACGCCGCCCTGGACGGCGAGGATGTGGCCCTCGAGCGAGGTGCCCACGCCGTAGGGGATCATCGGCACGCGGTGGCGGCGGCAGATGTTGACGATGTCGCGCACCTCCTCGGTGCTGTCCGGGAACGCCACCGCGTCGGGCGGCGCGTAGGGCAGGTACGACTCGTCCTTGCCGTGGTGCTCGCGGATGCCCGCGGAGGTGGTGACGCGCTCGCCGAGCAGCGCCCTCAGCTCGACGAGCACGCTTTGATCGAATTCCCTGGCCTTGTTCATGCAGTTCCTCCGCGCAATCGGGGCGCGGCACGCGCACCGCTACCGCGTACCGCCGCAGGCATCGAACGGCGCTTCGCGACCGTTCCAACGCGCGCTATTTTACTTTAGCTTGATCTCGCCCTCGAACGGCACCCGCACCCCGAGCGCGGGAATCTCGAGCGTCACCTTCGCCGCAAAGCTCTCCTCGCCCTTGAGGCGCTTCGCCTCGATCGCCTTCTGCACCGCCTGCTCGATCTCGCGCTGCGAGTTGACGCCCACCATCTTCAGGAACTTGCGGATGCTGAGATTGAAGGTTTCCTGGTCCATGTCCTGGCTCCTCTATTTCTTGTGTTGCAGTATGCCGTCGGCGAGCCGCTTGCCGAGCTCGACCCCCCACTGGTCGAAGCTGTTGATGTTCCAGATGACGCCCTGCGCGAACGCCTTGTGCTCGTAGGCGGCGAGCAGCCGCCCGAGGTTGCGCGCGTCGAGCCGCTCCAGCCGCAGCGTACTCGAAGGCCGGTTGCCCGGGTGGCGGCGATGCGCCGGCAGGGCCGGGTCCTCGGTGCCGAAGGCGAGCGCGCGGGCCTGTGCCTCGGCGTTGGCGTCGAGCTCGGCGCTCACGCCGGCGACGACGAAGTCCACGGGCACGGCACGCGTGCCCTGGTGCAGCAGCTGGTGGAAGGAGTGCTGGCTGACCGTGCCTTCGCCGCCCCAGACGACCGGCGCGCTGGCGTAGGCCAGCTCACGCCCTTCGCGATCCACGCCCTTGCCGTTGGATTCCATCTCGAGCTGCTGCAGCCAGGCGGGCAGCAGGCGCAGCGCGTGAGCATAGGCGAGCACGCAATGGCTTGCGGCCCCGAGGAAGTTCACGTTCCACGCGCCAAGCAGCGCCATCAGCGCCGGCACGTTCTGCGCGAGCGGCGTTTCCTGGAAATGCCGGTCCATGTCGCGCGCGCCCGCCAGCAGCTCGTCGAAGGTCTCGGCGCCGAGCGCGGCGAGCGCGCTGAAGCCGACCGGCGACCAGAGCGAGAAGCGCCCCCCCACCCAGTCCCACATCGGCAGCACTTCGGCGGCGCCGAAGGCGCGCGCGGCGGCCTCGTTCGCGGTGACGGCGATGAGGCGGCCGCGGCCACCCAGCCAGGCTCGCGCCGCGCGCGCGTTGGCGAGCGTCTCCATCGTCGTGAAGGTCTTCGAGGCGACGACGACGAGGGTCGAGGCGGGCTCGGCGCCCTCGAGCGCGCGGGCAAGGTCGAGCGGATCGACGTTCGCGGCAAAGCGCACTGCAATGCGCGCGCGCTCGGCGAGCGCATCGCAGACCAGGCGCGGCCCGAGGTCCGAGCCGCCGGTGCCGAGGTGCACGATGCGCCGCACGCCGCGCAGCTCGCCGGCGAGCTCGCGCATGCGCGCGAGCGCGCGCTTCACCTCGGCGGGGGCGGCGTCGCCCGCGCGCAGCTCCGCGTGGCGCGCCGCACGCCCCTCCGTGGCGTTCACCGGCGCACCGGCGAAGATGGCGCGCCGCCAGGCGTCGAAGTCGCGCTCGGCGGCGAGCTGCTCCAGAAGGCGTAGCCCGAGCGCGCCGATCCTCTGGCGCGAATAATCGAGCGCGAGGCCGGGCGCGCGCGCGACGAACCGCTCGGCGCGCCGCGGGTCCTCGGCGAACAGCTGCGCGATGCGCCCCTCGCGCGCGGCCTCGGCATGCGCGGCAAGCTTCGCCCACGCCGGGCACTCGGTCGGCGGCGTGGTGCTCGCGATGCGCGGCGCGCCCATTACTTGCCCTCCAGCCGGTAGAGGCGGTAGCGCTCCGCCTTGTCGGCGGGGCGGCCCACATCGGCGAGCTTCGTCCAGGCGGCGCTCGGGCCGTCGCGCTCGTCCTGCGGCCGGCCCTGCACCAGCAGCAGGCGGCAGGCCTCGGCGTCGCGCGTGGCCGCGGGCAGCGTGCGGATGCCCGCGTGGTAGCTCAGCGCGGCGCGCTGCGTCACGCCGAGGTTCTGCCCGGCGATGCAGCCCGCGTTCGCGGGGATCTTGGAGCGCAGCTGCAGCGCGACGTTGCGGTAGCTCTTCTGGTAATCGGCCCACGGCATGTGCAGCGCGGCGAAGATGCCCCACAGCAGCGCGACGCCGGCCGCCCAGCGCG
Source organism: Burkholderiales bacterium (assembly GCA_036390555.1). GTDB lineage: Bacteria > Pseudomonadota > Gammaproteobacteria > Burkholderiales > SG8-39 > JAABQT01. The sequence goes on from DASWBP010000099.1 coordinate 3,167, forward strand.
TCACGCCGCGGATCGGCGAGGGCGCGGTGAAGAAGGCCACGTAAAGCCAGCCGAGGGTGAGCACGAGCGCCAGCACGAAGCCGGCGAGCGCGAATTGCGGCTCGAAGCCGGGCGCGGTCTTGAGGAAGTTGCTGTGAATCTTCGGCGGCCAGCCCGACATCAGTGCGAAGTAGCCGAACCAGATGAGCGCGCCAAAGAAGGTGAAGTTCATGACCGCGAACCAGTCGAGCGCCGCGGCGGCGCCGCGGCGCAGGAGCTGCGCGCCTTCGGTGCCGAGCAGCACGAGCGGCACGAGGAGCGCGATCGTCGTGACGTCCTGCGGCGGCCCGTAGGCGACGATGCCGGCGAAGGTGAGCGCCAGCGCCACCGCCGGCACGAACAGCCGCGGCTCGAGCAGGTACGCGCGCAGCGCCCACAGCGCCCAGGCGGCGAGCGGCCAGGCCGGCCAGGCGAACCAGCTTGCCGTCACGAGGAAGTAACGCAGGTTCTGCGGCCAGGCGCCGCGCGCCTGCGTGGCCGTCGTCCACCAGGCCGCGAGCAGGTCGGGCGCGCGCTGCCCGAGGACCAACGGCCAGCTGCCCGCCAGCACCGCGGCCGCCACCGCGGCGGCGATGAGGAACGGCAGCGCGCGTGGCTTGCGCCAGGGAGCGCACGCGGCATGCGCGACGAGCACCGCGACGGCGAGCGCCGCCGGGATGATCCAGGTCGAGGCGAGCGCCGCGGCGCCGAGCGCGCCGCCGAAGGCCGCGCCGTGCAGCCAGGGCCGCTCGTGCGCGCGCGGCAGCACGGCATAGGCCGCGCAGATCGCCGCGAGCGCCGCCCCTGATCTTCTCCATGCCCGGCCGCATTCCCGAAGGAGGCGTCTGCAATACTCCAGTTGGCGGCGTTGATCTCGTTCCGACCATGTTCCGGTTCGCCGGCATCGATACGCCTTGGGAT
>DASWBP010000100.1:0-5878 GCA_036390555.1 Burkholderiales bacterium
ACACGGCGACCTACGAGGCGCTGGTGCGCATGGCGCAGGACTTCTCGATGCGCTACATGCTGGTCGACGGGCAGGGCAACTTCGGTTCGGTGGACGGCGACAATGCCGCGGCCTACCGCTACACGGAGTGCCGGCTGGAGCGCCTGTCGGCCGAACTGCTCGCCGACATCGACAAGGAGACGGTCGATTTCGTCGACAACTACGACGGCAAGGAGCGCGAGCCCACCGTCCTGCCGAGCCGCCTGCCAAACCTGCTGCTGAACGGCTCCTCGGGCATCGCCGTGGGCATGGCAACCAACGTGCCGCCGCACAACCTGCACGAAGTGGCCGACGCCTGCCTGCACTTCCTCGAGCACCCGCGCTGCGCGATCGAAGAGCTGATCAAGCTGATGCCGGCGCCGGACTTCCCGACCGCGGGGATCATCTACGGCCTGTCGGGCGTGCACGAGGGCTACCGCACCGGGCGCGGCCGCGTGGTGATGCGCGCGCGCACGCACTTCGAGGACATGGAAAAGGGCAATCGCCAGGCGATCATCGTCGACGAGCTGCCCTACCAGGTGAACAAGAAGGCGCTGCTCGAGAGGATCGCCGAGCTGGTCACCGAGAAGAAGCTCGAGGGCATCTCCGACATCCGCGACGAGTCGGACAAGGACGGCATCCGCGTGGTGGTGGAGCTCAAGCGCGGCGAGATCCCCGAGGTGGTGCTCAACAACCTGTACAAGCAGACGCAGCTGCAGGACAGCTTCGGCATGAACATGGTGGCGCTGGTGGACGGCCAGCCGAGGCTGCTCAACCTGCGCGAGATGATCGAGGCGTTCATCGCCCACCGCCGCGAGGTGGTGACGCGGCGCACGGTGTTCGACCTGAGGAAGGCGCGCGAGCGCGGCCACGTGCTGGAAGGCCTCGCGGTGGCGCTGTCCAATGTGGACGAGGTGATCGCGCTCATCAAGGCGGCGCCAACGCCCGCGGACGCGAAGCGCGAGCTGCTGGCGCGCACCTGGGTCTCGCCGCTGGTGCGCGAGATGCTCGACCGCGCCGGCGCCGAGCAGTACCGCCCCGAAGGGTTGGGCGCCGAGTTCGGCCTTAAGCCGGAGGGCTATCGCCTGTCGGAGGAGCAGGCACAGGCGATCCTGGAGCTGCGCCTGCAGCGGCTCACCGGCCTGGAGCAGGACAAGATCCGGGAGGAATACCGCGAGGTGGTGGCGCTGATCGCGGACCTGCTCGACATCCTCGACAAGCCCGCGCGCATCACCGCGATCATCGCCGCGGAGCTGCGCAGCGTGAAGGAAGAGTATGGCGACAAGCGGCGCACCGAGATCGTCACGGTGGCCGAGGACATCTCCATCGAGGACCTGATTGCGCCGCAGGACATGGTGGTCACCTTCTCGCACGGCGGCTACGTCAAGTCGCAGCCGCTCGCCGACTACCGCGCGCAGCGCCGCGGCGGGCGCGGCAAGCAGGCGGCGGCGACCAAGGAGGATGATTTCATCGAGCGGCTGTTCGTCGCGCATTCGCACGACTACCTGCTGTGCTTTTCCAGCCGCGGGCGCCTGTACTGGCTCAAGGTGTTCGAGGTGCCGCAGGGCAGCCGCGCGAGCAAGGGCAAGCCGATGATCAACATGTTCCCGCTCGAAGAAGGCGAGAAGGTTACGGCGGTGGTGCCGGTGAAGGAGTTTGACGAGCAGCACTACGTGTTCATGGCCACCGCGCAGGGCACGGTGAAGAAGACGCCGCTCGCCGAATTCTCGCGGCCGCGGCCGAGCGGCATCATCGCGGTGAACCTCGACGAGGGCGACTACCTGGTGGGCGTGGCGCTCACCGACGGCAGCACGGACGTGATGCTGTTCTCCTCGGAAGGCAAGGCGGTGCGCTTTGCGGAGGACGAGGTGCGGCCGATGGGCCGGCAGGCGACCGGCGTGCGCGGCATGCGCCTGCCGGAGGACCGCAGCCAGCGCGTCGTCGCCATGGTGGTCGCGAAGGACGAGTCGAAGACGGTGCTCACCGCGACCGAGCACGGCTACGGCAAGCGGACGCCGATCTCGGAGTACACCAAGCACGGCCGCGGCGGCCAGGGGCTGATCGCCATCCAGACGAGCGAGAGGAACGGCGCACTGGTCGGCGCGGTGCTCGTCGAGGACGCGGACGAAGTGATGCTCATATCCACCGGCGGCGTGCTGATCCGCACCAAGGTGGCGCAGATCCGCGAGCAGGGGCGCTCGACGCAGGGCGTGACGCTGATCGCGCTGGGCGAGGGCGAGAAGCTCGCCGGCGTCGAGCGCATCGAGGAGCACGACGAGGACGAGGGCGGCAACGGCAACGGCCACGGCGGCAACGGGGGCAATGGCGGCGAGGGCGAGCTGCCGGCGCCTGAGGCGGCCGGCGGGCCCACCGTACACTAGAGCTACGATGTGCCGCGGCGCAGGAATTGCCTGCGCGGCAGCACGAAGGTGAGAACCACGACGCGTTGCAGTGCAGATACGGCCTGCACAGCAACGCCTTACTGTCAGAAAGGTCGACGCAGCTAATGTCGCGCATTTTCAACTTCAGCTCGGGGCCGGCGATGCTGCCGGCCGAGGTGCTGGCGCGCGCCGGCGACGAGATGCTCGACTGGCACGGCAGCGGCATGGGCGTGATGGAGATGAGCCACCGCGGCAAGGAGTTCATCGGCATCGCTGCCGAGGCCGAGCGCGACCTGCGCGAACTGCTTGCCATTCCCGCGCGCTACAAGGTCTTGTTCCTGCAGGGGGGCGCGACGCTGCAGTTCGCGCAGGTGCCGATGAACCTGCTGCGCGGCAAGGGCAAGGCCGACTACGTGCTCACCGGCGAGTGGTCGAAGAAGGCGGCGAAGGAAGCGAAGGCCTGGTGCGACGTGCACGTCGCCGCGAGCTCGGAAGACCGGGCGTTCAGCTACGCGCCGCGTGACTGGAACGTACGCGCTGACGCGGCCTACGTGCACTACTGCTCCAACGAGACGATCGGCGGCGTGGAGTTCCACTGGACGCCGGACACGGGCGCCGTGCCGCTTGTCGCGGACGCCTCGTCGCACCTCCTGTCGCGCCCGCTCGACGTCTCGAAGTACGGCCTTGTCTACGCGGGCGCGCAGAAGAACCTCGGGCCTGCGGGCGTCACCGTCGTGATCGTGCGCGAGGACCTGATCGGCCAGCCGGCGAAGGGCACGCCGAGCGTGATGGACTACAAGCTGCAGGCGGACGCCGACTCGATGCTCAACACGCCCACCACGTTCTCCATCTACGTCGCGGGGCTCGTCTTCAAGTGGCTCAAGGCACTGGGCGGCGTCGCGGAGATCGAGCGGCGCAACATCCGCAAGGCGCAGCTGCTCTACGAAGTGATCGACGCGGGTTTCTACCAGAGCCCGGTGGCGAAGCAAGACCGCTCGCGCATGAACATTCCTTTCCGCCTGCCCGACGAAAAGCTCGATGCGCCGTTCCTGAAAGGCGCAGAGGAGCGCGGCATGGTGCAGCTGAAAGGCCACCGCTCGGTGGGCGGCATGCGCGCCTCGATCTACAACGCGATGCCGCTTGAGGGCGTGCAGCAGCTTGCCGCGTACATGAAGGAATTCGCTGCGCGGCATGGCTGAGGCCGCGCGCACACATGCCCAAGGCCGCTAGAAAGTTCGAGGTCCTGGTCCTCAACCAGGTCTCGCCGCAGGGCTTGAAGCGCTTCGCGCCCGAGCGCTATGCGCTGGTGAAGGAAGCGAAGTCGCCCGACGTGGTCCTGGTGCGCTCGCACGACATCCACGGCATCGACTTCGGCGCGAACCTCAAGGCGGTGGCGCGCGCTGGGGCGGGCACCAACAACATCCCCGTGGCGGCGCTCTCCAGGCGCGGCATCCCGGTGTTCAACGCGCCCGGCGCGAACGCCAACGCGGTGAAGGAGCTGGTGCTCGCGGGGCTGCTCATCGCGGCGCGCAACCTCGCGCCGGCGCTCGACTTCGTGCGCGGCCTCGCCGAGGGCGCAGGGGAGCTCGACAAGCGCGTGGAGGATGGCAAGAAGGCCTTCGCCGGGATCGAATTGCCCGGGCACACGCTCGGCGTGATCGGCCTGGGCAAGATCGGCAGCCTCGTCGCCGACGCGGCGATTCGCCTGGGCATGCACGTCATCGGCTACGACCCGGAGATCACGGTGGACGCCGCCTGGAGCCTGCCTTCGCAGGTGCGGCGCGCGGGCTCCATCGAGGAGCTGCTCAAGGCGAGCCACTTCGTGACGCTGCACGTGCCGCTCGCCGAGAAGACGCGCCACATGGTGAACGCGAAAAACATCGAGCTGCTGCGCACGGGCGGCATCCTGCTCAATTTCTCGCGCGAAGGCATCGTGGACGACGACGCCGTCGTGAAGGCGCTGGAAGCGCATCGCCTGCGCGCCTACGTGACCGATTTCCCCTCCGCGGCGCTCCTCGGCCAGCCGGGGGTGATCGCCCTGCCGCACCTGGGCGCCTCGACGCGCGAGGCGGAGGAGAACTCCGCGGTGATGGTCGTGGACCAGGTGTGCGACTACCTGGAGCACGGCAACGTGCGGAACGCCGTCAACTTTCCCGAAGCGGTCATGTCGCGCGAGTCGCCCTTCCGCCTGGCGATCGCCAACGCCAACGTGCCCAGCATGCTGGCGCGCATCTCGCACGCCATGGGCAGCCGGCGCATCAACATCCACAACATGCTCAACAAGTCGCGCGGCGACATGGCTTATACGCTGGTGGACGTGGACAGCGCGGTGCCCGCCGCCGCACTTGCCGAGCTGCATGGCATCGACGGCGTGCTTGCGGTCAGATATCTTCCGGTCGAGGCATGAGCGACGACATCGACCAGTTGCGCAAGGACATCGACGCGCTCGACAGCGAGCTGCTCGCGCTGCTGCAGAAGCGCGCGCGCCTCGCGCAGCGCATCGGCGCGCTGAAGGGCGGCGCGCCCGCCTACCGGCCGGAGCGCGAGTCCGAGATCCTGCGGCGCGTGGCCGCGCAAGCCGGCGCGCCGCTTTCCGCCGAGGCCGCGACGCGGGTGTTCCGCGAGGTAATTTCCGCCTGCCGCGGGCTGGAAGAGGAGCTGCGCATCGCCTACCTCGGGCCCGAGGGCACCTTCAGCGAGCAGGCGGTGCGCAAGCACTTCGGCGGCGCGGTGCGCGCCGAGGCCGGCGCGAGCATCGACGAGGTGTTTCGCCGCTGCGAGTCGGGCGCGGCGCAGTATGCCGTGGTGCCGGCGGAAAACTCCACCGAGGGCGCGGTGGGCCGCACCCTCGACCTGCTGCTCGTCACGCCGCTCAGGATCTGCGGCGAGATCGAGCTGCGCGTGCACCAGAACCTGATGGCGGCGCCTGGCGCGGCGCTCACGGGGGTGAAGCGGGTGTATTCGCACGCACAGTCGCTCGCGCAGTGCGCGGGCTGGCTCAACCAGAACCTGCCGGCGGCCGAGCGCGTGCCGGTGGCCTCCAACGCCGAGGCCGCCCGGCGCGCGGCGGAGGAACCCGCTGCCGCGGCGATCGCCGGCGAGGCAGCAGCCGCGCGCTTCGGGCTGCAGCTCCTCGCGCGCGCCATCGAGGACGACCCGAACAACACCACGCGCTTCCTGGTCCTCGGCAACCTGGACGCCGCGCCCACCGGCCGCGACCGGACTTCGCTCGTCATGTCGGCGGAAAACAAGCCCGGCGCGGTACACGCGCTGCTCAGCCCGCTCGCCGCCAACCGCGTCAGCATGACGCGCATCGAGTCGCGCCCGTCCAAGGCGATGCGCAGCGCGCTGTGGGAATATGTCTTCTTCATCGACGTCGAGGGCCACCAGAAGGACGAGCGCGTCGCCGCGGCGCTCACCGCGCCACCACGCTCCACGCGAACAGGAGCTGCGCGCCGTAGTAGACCGGGAGCCCGAGG
>DASWBP010000101.1:0-2276 GCA_036390555.1 Burkholderiales bacterium
GGGCCACGTGACGCAGGTGCGCGGCAGCGTTTACGCGTTTCGTGCGCCGAAATCGGTGGCGAAGTACGTGGCGCCCAAGGGCTCGGTGTGCATCGACGGCGTGAGCCTCACGGTGAACCGCGTGCATGGCGCGGAGTTCGAAGTGAACCTCATCCCGCACACCCTGAAGGTCACCACGCTCGCGCGCCTCAAGCCGGGCACGGAGGTGAACATGGAAGCCGATCTCGTCGCACGGTACGTCGCGGGTCTCCTCAGGCCCGCATAGCGCACAGGGAGGGCCGACGCATGTTCGCGGGCCAATGCTGGTGGGTGACCGGCGCTTCCTCGGGAATCGGCAAGGCGCTCGCGCGGGCGCTGGCGGCGAGGGGCGCGAGCCTCGTCCTTTCCGGGCGCAACGTCGCCGCCCTCGAGGCGGTGGCGAAGGACTGCGCGGATGCGCTCGTCCTGCCCTTCGAGGCCACCGAGTTCCCGCGCATACCGCGGCTCGCGCAGCAGGCGTGGGCGTGGAAGGGCCGCGTGCACGGCCTGGTCAACAACGCCGGCATCTCGCAACGCTCGCTGGCGGTGGACACGGCATTCGCGGTCTACGAGAAGATGATCGCGGTGGACCTGCTCGCGCCGATCGCGCTCACGCAGGCGCTGCTGCCCGCGATGGTGAAGGCCGGCGGCGGCCGCATCGTCGCCATCGCCAGCGTGGCCGGTCTGGTCGGCGCGCCGCTGCGCTCGGCCTACTGTGCGGCCAAGCACGGCCTGGTCGGCTACCACGACGCGGTGCGCGCAGAGAACGAGCACCTCGGCATCATGGTGCACGTCATCGCGCCGGGGTCGGTGCGGACCGATGTTTCGCGCAACGCGCTCACCGCCGATGGCTCGCGGCGCGGCGTGAGCGACTCGGTGATCGACAACGGACTGCCGCCGGAAGACGCGGCCAAGGCAATCCTCGCGGCCATCGAAGCGGAAAAGCGCGAGCTGGTCCTGGCGACGGGCCGGGAGCACGACATCGTCGTACAGCGCCGGCGCGACCCCGAGGCCCTGTTCGACAGGATGTCGGCGATGGTCCGGGACGGCTACGCGGCGAAGATGGCCGCGGACAAGGGCGGCGCGAAGCCCGGCTGAGCTCAGGCGCGCCGCTCGAGCGCTACCGCCAGCTCCGCCAGGCCCCGCGGATGCGTGGTGCGCGGATAGGGCGGCTTCGGCCAATCCCACTTCGGCCCCGGAAACAGCGCGCGCATCGCGTTAATGTCGCAGTGGTAAGGCGGACCCTGCACGGCGCCGGTGGCCGCATCAGGGCGCAGGAGCTGCAGGAACAGGGCGAACAGCCGGCCGCCCGGCGTGATCCAGCGGTGCAGCTGGTCGGCGTACTCGCGCCAGTGGTCGGGATACAGCGCGCACAGGCAGGTCTGCTCGTACACCGCGTCGAAGGGTCGATCCGGCTTCCACGACAGCACGTCGGCCTGCACGAGCGTGGCGTCCACACCTGCCTCCTTGAGGCGCTGGTGAGTGCGCGCGATCGCGTTATCTGCGTAGTCCAGCGCGGTCACCTCGAATCCCGCCATGGCGAGCTCGGCCACCTCGTGGCCCGAGCCGCAGCCGGGCACGAGGATGCGGCAGGGCCGCAGCGCCCCGGAGGAAAGCCACGTCGCAAGCTGCGGGCTCGAGGCGCCGCGGTCCCACGGCGTGTCGCCCGCAGCGAAGCGCTCTTCCCAGAACTCCTTCGTTGGCCCGGCCATGGCGGTACGCCAATCCTATATCCTCGGGCGCCAAATGCGGCCGCTGATTCAATTCGACCCGGCGCTTCCCGTCACGCAGAAGCGCGAGGAGATCGCGCGCGCGATCGGCGCGCATGCGGTGGTCATCGTCTGCGGCGAGACCGGATCGGGAAAGACCACGCAGCTGCCGAAGATCCTGCTGGAGATGGGGCGCGGCGCGGCGAAAGTCATCGGCCATACGCAGCCGCGGCGCATCGCCGCGCGCTCGGTGGCGGCGCGCATCGCCGAAGAGCTGAAGGTCGAGCTGGGCACGCTCGTCGGCTACAAGGTGCGCTTCACCGACAAGGCCGGTCCGCGCACGCGCGTGAAGCTGATGACCGACGGCATCCTGCTGGCCGAGACGCAGGGCGACCCCGACCTGCGCGCCTACGGCACGATCATCCTGGACGAAGCGCACGAGAGGAGCGTCAACATCGATTTCCTGCTGGGGTACCTCAAGCGCCTGCTGCCGCGGCGCCCGGACCTCAAGCTGATCATCACTTCCGCGACCATCGACGCCGAGCGCTT
>DASWBP010000102.1:0-12131 GCA_036390555.1 Burkholderiales bacterium
CTGATCCTGAGCCTGTTCCCGCAGGCCGCGGCGTCGCTGGGCTATCGCATGCCCACCTACCGGCTCGGCGGCGAGTTCGTTGCCTGGGCGAGCACGCAGCGGCACCTCGCGCTCTACACCTGCTCCGCCGAGCGCGTGGCGGGTTTTCGCGCGCGCCACCCCGAGGTGGCGGCGGGGCGGGGGTGCCTGCGCTTCCGCGACAGCCAGCGCCTGCCGCTCGCCGACCTGGCGCAGGTCGTGAGGAACGCCCTCGCCCCGGGGCGGGCGATCCTCGCGCGCGAGGCGGCGGGGCGCCGCTAGGGGAATTGGGGTCAGACCCCAATCTTCCCGAGGCGCTTGCCAGCGGCAGCCGCCCGGCAGATACTTTAGGCTTCATCTATTCAGGCCTGAGGCAATATGCCGGCGCTGCGCCTGCTGCGCCCCGACCGCGAGACCGGCGTGCGCGCCGACGAGCACCGCGCGCTGCGCCTGTGGCTGCGGCTGCTCACCTGCTCGCAGCTGATCGAGCGCGAGGTGCGCAAGCGCCTGCGCGGGCGCTTCGGCATCACGCTGCCGCGCTTCGACCTGATGTCGCAGCTCGAGCGCCACCCCGAGGGCCTCAAGATGAACGAGCTCTCGCGGCTGATGATGGTCACCGGCGGCAACGTCACCGGCATCGTCGACCAGCTGGTCAAGGAGGGCCTGGTCGAGCGCCTGGACGAGCCGAGCGACCGCCGCGCCTGGCGCGTGCGCCTGACGCGCGCCGGCGACAAGGCCTTCGCCGAGATGGCGCGCGCGCACGAGGAGTGGGTGGTGGAGCTGCTGGCGGGCTTCTCGCGCCGCGAGAGCGACGCCCTGATGCAGCTCCTCGCGCGCCTCAAGAGATCCACCCTGGAGAATTCCTGATGGATCGATTCGGACATCTGCAGTGGCCGTTCTTCGAGCCGCGGCACGCGGAGCTGGCGCGCGCGGTGGACGCCTGGGCGTCGAAGACGCTCGGCTACGCGCACGACGAGGACGCCGATGCCGTGTGCCGCCGGCTGGTGAAGGACCTCGGCGCCGCGGGCTGGCTCAAGCACTGCGTGAACGACGCGCCCGACGTGCGCTCGGTGGCGCTGATCCGCGAGGCGCTCGCCTACCACGCGGGCCTCGCCGACTTCTCGTTCGCCATGCAGGGCCTGGGCAGCGGCTCGATCGTGCTCGCCGGCAACCCGGCGCAGAAGCAGCGCTACCTGCCGCGCGCCGCGGCGGGCGAAGCCATCGCCGCCTTCGCGCTCTCGGAGCCCGAGGCGGGCTCGGACGTGGCGGCGCTCGCCACGCGCGCGCAGCGCAGCGGCGCCGGCTGGGTGCTGGAGGGCACCAAGACCTGGATCTCCAACGGCGGCATCGCCGACTTCTACGTGGTCTTCGCCAGGGCGGAGGAGGGCATCACCGCCTTCATCGTGGACGCGCCCGAGGTGGACGCGAGCGCGCGCATCGACATCGTCGCGCCGCACCCCATGGCGGTGGTGCAGCTGCGCGGCGCGAAGGCGCAGTTGCTCGGCGAGGCGGGGCAGGGGTTCAAGCTCGCGATGCGCAATCTCGACGTCTTTCGCACGACGGTGGCGGCGGCCGCGCTCGGCTTCGCGCGGCGCGCGCTCGACGAGGCGCTCGGGCGCGCGCGCGAGCGCAGGATGTTCGGCCAGCGTCTCGCCGACCTGCAGTTGACGCAGGCGAAGCTCGCCGACATGGCCACCGCGATCGACGCGGGCGCGCTGCTCACCTACCGTGCCGCCTGGCTGCGCGACGTGAAGCAGGCGCGCGTCACGCGCGAAGTGGCGATGGCCAAGATGTACGCCACCGAAGCCGCGCAGCAGGTGGTGGACGATACGGTGCAGATCCTGGGCGGCCTCGGCGTGATGCGCGGGCACCCTGTCGAGCTGCTCTACCGCGAAGTGCGCGCGCTGCGCATCTACGAGGGCGCGACCGAGGTGCAGAAGGTGATCATCGCCCGGGAGCTGCTCAAGTGAGCGTCGCCCCCGCGCCGGCGCGCCGGCGCGTGCGCCCGCTTGCATCCGTCGCGGCGCTCGCGCTGGCGGGCCTGCTTGCGTGCGGCACGGCGCGCGCCGACGAGGTGGCGCGCATCGACGACGTGCCGGTGCTGCCGCGCGAGATCGGCCTGGCCGGACAGGCGACGCTGCCCGCGGCGGCGAACGCGCTGCGCCAGCGCGCGATGAAGTCGGCGCTCGCCTGGTTCGTCGCCGAGCAGAAGCTCGCCGCCACCGAGGCCGACATCGAGGCCTATGCCAGGTGGAACGACGAGTTCCTCAAGCGCGAGAAGGCGCGGCGCGCGAAGCGCGTGGAGGCGATCGAGGCATCGCTCGACAAGCCCGGCATTCCGGCCGAGCAGCGCGAGCAGCTGCTGCGCGAGCGCGAAACCTACCGCCAGGTCGCGGCGCGCGACGCCGACCGCGAGGCGGCCTCGCGCGATCCGGGCTCGCGGCAGCGCGTGTGGGGGCCATGGATCACCAGCTTCAAGGCGAACAAGGCGCTCTACGACAAGTACGGCGGGCGCGTGGGCCTCACCAAGTTCGGCCCCGAGCCGATCGGCGCGCTGGAGACGCTGCTGCGCGAGCGCGAGAAGGCGGGCGCGCTGCGCATCTTCGACGAGGCGCTGGCGAAGGAGTTCTGGGCCTGGTACGCGGTGCAGCCGCGCCGGCCCGCCAAGCCCGAGGAAATCGACTTCACCTACTACTGGCTGAGACCTTTCGATGACCTATACGGCCCACGTCGATAGCTTCGCCCGCGACAACCTGCCGCCGCGCAGCCAGTGGCCGGAGTTCCTGCTGGACCGTGCGGAATTCCGCTACCCCGCGCGCCTGAACTGCGCCACCGAGCTGCTCGACAAGATGGTGAGCCGGGGCTTCGGCCATCGCCCGGTGATCCGCGCGCCCGACGGCGGCTGCACCTACACCGAGCTCTACGCGCAGGCGAACCGCATCGCCAACGTGCTGGTGCGCGAGATGGGCCTCAAGCCCGGCAACCGCGTGCTGCTGCGCGGGCCGAACAACCCGATGATGGCCGCCTGCTGGTTCGCGGTGATGAAGGCGGGTGGCGTGTGCGTGGCCACCATGCCGCTGCTGCGCGCCAAGGAGCTCACCGACATCGTCACCAAGGCCGAGGTGAGCCATGCGCTGTGCGACAAGCGCCTCGCCGCCGAGCTCGAAGCGGCGCTGCCCGCCTGCCCCACGCTGAAGAGCATCAAGTACTGGTACGACGACGCGCGCGATTCGCTCGATGCGCTGTGCATGCGCGCGCCGCAGGTGTTCGCCAACGCGGACACCGCGGCCGACGACGTGGCGCTCATCGCCTTCACCTCCGGCACCACCGGCAAGCCCAAGGGCACGATGCACTTCCACCGCGACGTGATCGCCATGTGCGACGCCTTCCCGCGCTCGTGCCTGCTGTCCGCGAAGGACGACGTGTTCTGCGGCACGCCGCCGCTCGCCTTCACCTTCGGCCTGGGCGGCATGCTCGCCTTCCCGATGCGCGTGGGCGCCTCCACCGTGCTGGTGGAGAAGCTCGGCCCCGAGACGCTGCTCGAGACCATCCAGAAGTTCAAGGCCACCGTGTGCTTCACCGCGCCGACCATGTACCGCGGCATGGCGGGCCTCGCGAAGGATTACGACCTGCGGTCGCTGAAGAAATGCGTTTCGGCGGGCGAGGCGCTGCCGGATGCGACGCGCCAGCTCTTCAAGCAGGCCACCGGCATCGAGATCATCGACGGCATCGGCTCCACCGAGATGATCCATATCTTCATCTCGCACACGCCCGAGCGCGTGCGCCGCGGCGCCACCGGCTACGCGGTCCCCGGCTACCGCGCGACCGTGCTCGACGACGACGGCCAGCCCTGCAAGCCCGGCGAGGTGGGGCGGCTCGCAGTGAAGGGGCCCACCGGCTGCCGCTACCTCGCCGACGAGCGCCAGCGCAACTACGTGCAGAACGGCTGGAACATCACCGGCGACGCCTACCTGATGGACGAGGACGGCTACTTCTTCTACCAGGCGCGCACCGACGACATGATCATTTCGGCCGGCTACAACATCGCCGGGCCGGAGGTCGAAGGCGCGCTGCTCGCGCACCCGGCGGTCGCCGAGTGCGGCGTGGTTGGCGCGCCCGACGAAGCGCGCGGCACCACCATCGTCAAGGCCTACGTGGTGCTCAAGCCCGGCTTCCAGAAGGACGCGGCGATGGCGAGCGCGCTGCAGGAGCACGTGAAGCAGGCGATCGCGCCCTACAAGTACCCGCGCGCGGTGGAGTTCCGCGACTCGCTGCCGCGCACCGAGACCGGCAAGCTGCAGCGCTTCAAGCTGAGGAGCCCATGACGATGACGGTTCTGCAACCTCCATCCTGGGCGAAGCCCAAGGGCTTCGCCAACGGCATCGCCGTGAAGGGCGGCACCACGGTCTATATCGCGGGCCAGGTCGGCTACACCGGGCAGGGGGAGTGGCGCGCGCGCGACTTCGCCGGGCAGTTCCGCCAGGCGCTCGCCAACATCCTCGAGGTGCTGACGCAGGCGGGCGGCCGGCCCGAGCACATCGTGCGGCTCACCTGGTACGTGCTGGACAAGCAGGAATACCTCGGGGCGCTGAAGGAAGTCGGCGCGGCGTATCGCGAGCTGATGGGACGCCACTACCCGGTGATGGCAGTGCTGCAGGTGAGCGGCCTCGTCGAGGACGCGGCGCGCCTGGAGATCGAGGCGACGGCAGTCATACCCGAGTAGGGCGGGCCGGCGGCCCGCCGTACGAGAGCGCCAAGGAGAGGACGATGAAGGTCACAGTGATCGGTGGAGGGCCGGGAGGCCTTTACTTCGCGCTGCTCGCGAAGAAGGCCTGGCCGCGCTGGGAGATCACGGTCTACGAGAGGAACCGCCCCGACGACACCTTCGGCTTTGGCGTGGTGTTCTCCGACCAGACGCTGGACACCTTCAAGGCCTACGATCTGGCGAGCTACGAGCGCATCCGGCGCCGCTTCGCCTACTGGGGCGACGTGGACGTGGTCTACAAGGGCCGCACGCTGCGCTCGGGCGGCAACGGCTTTTGCGGCTGCTCGCGGAACGCGCTGCTCGCCATCCTGCAGGACCGCTGCCGCGAGCTCGGCGTCGAGATCCGCTTCCAGACCGAGGTGGAAAGCCTCGCGCCTTTCGCGGACTCGGATCTCGTCGTGGTCGCCGACGGCATCAACTCCAGGATCCGCGAGCAGCACAAGGACCACTTCCAGCCGAGCGTGGACCTGCGGCCGAACAAGTTCACCTGGCTCGGCTCGACGCGGCCGCTGGATGCCTTCAAGTATTTCTTCCGCGAGACGCCGCAGGGCATCATCCTCGCGCACTGCTACCAGTACCAGGAGGGCCGCTCCACCTGGGTGATCGAGACCGATGAGACGACTTGGAAGAACTTCGGCTTCGACAAGCTCTCCGAAGCCGAGATGCTGCCGGTGCTCGAGCAGGTGTTCGCCGAGGAGCTGGACGGCCATCCGCTGATCGCCAACCGCTCGATCTGGCGCAACTTCCCCAACATCGTCAACAGGACCTGGGTGATGGGCAACGCCGTCCTGGTGGGCGATGCCAAGGCTACGGCGCATTTCTCGATCGGCTCGGGCACCAAGCTCGCGATGGAGGACGCCATCGCGCTCTACGAAGCGCTGAAGAAGGAGGGCGAGGTGAAGCCGGCGCTCGCCCGCTACGACACCGCGCGGCGCGAGGAGGTGGAGAAGACGCAGCACGCGGCGAACGTGTCGCTCGCCTGGTTCGAGCACATGCAGCGCTACTGGGGCATGGCGCCCGAGCAGTTCGCCTTCGGCGTCATGTCGCGCTCCAAGCAGATCACCTGGGAGAACCTCGAGCTGCGCGACCCGGAGTTCGTGCGCCGCACGCACCGCTGGTTCGCGCAGCAGGCTCGCGCGCAGGGCTACGAGGTGGATCTGGAAAACCCGCCGGTGCCGATGTTCACCCCGTTCGCCTTGCGCGGCATGCGGCTCGCCAACCGCGTCGTCGTCTCGCCGATGGACCAGTACTCGGCGGTGGAGGGCGTGCCGACCGACTGGCACCTCGTGCACCTGGGCAGCCGCGCGATCGGCGGCGCGGGCCTGGTGTACGTGGAGATGACCTGCGTGTCCCCGGAAGGGCGCATCACGCCGGGTTGCACGGGCTTGTGGAACGAGACGCAGCGCGACGCCTTCAGGCGCATCGCGGATTTCTGCCACGCGAACTCGAAGGCAAAGCTCTGCATGCAGATCGGCCATTCGGGGCGCAAAGGCTCCACGCAGCTGGGCTGGGAGCGCATCGACCACCCGCTCGAGCGCGGCAACTGGCCGCTGCTCTCCGCCTCGCCGCTTGCCTACTACGAAGGCGAGTCGCAGGTGCCGCGCGAGATGACGCGCGCCGACATGGACCAGGTGAAAGCGCAGTTCGTGCGCTCGGCGAAGCTGGCGCACGAAGCGGGCTTCGACATGCTCGAGCTGCACATGGCGCACGGCTACCTGCTCGCGAGCTTCATCTCGCCGCTCACCAACCGCAGGACCGACGAATACGGCGGCGCGATCGCCAACCGCATGCGCTATCCGCTCGAGGTGTTCCGCGCCTGCCGCGCGGCCTGGCCGGAGGCGAAGCCCATGTCGGTGCGCATCTCGGCGACCGACTGGGCGCCGGGCGGGCTCTCGGGCGATGACCTCGTCGCGGCGACGAAGATGCTCAAGGAGGCCGGCTGCGACCTGCTCGACGTCTCCACCGGCCAGACGGTGCCGCACCAGAAGCCGGTATACGGACGCATGTATCAGGCGAGCTACGCGGACTGGGTGAGAAACGAGGTCGGCATCGCGACCATGACGGTGGGCGCGGTCACCACCCCCGACCAGGTGAACACGCTGCTCGCCGCGGGCAAGGCCGACCTTGTCGCGCTCGCGCGGCCGCACCTCGCCAACCCCTACTTCACCCTGCAGGCCTCGGCCTGGTACCAGGACGCGAACCAGTACTGGCCGCCGCAGTACCTCTCCGGGCGCGACCAGGCCTATCGCAACGCGGCGCGCGAGCGCGCCGAGCTCACCGACGTGAAGCTGCGCGCGCGGCCCGCGAGCCACGAGGTGAAGGACGATCCCAAGGCCGGCGTGAAGCGCGCGGCATGAAGCAACGGCGCTGCGCCTGGGCGAGGAACCCGCTCGCCATCGCCTACCACGACCGCGAGTGGGGCGTGCCGGTGAGGAGCGACCGCAAGCTCTTCGAGCTCCTCATCCTCGAGGGCGCGCAGGCGGGACTCTCCTGGGACACGATCCTGAAGAAGCGCGCCGCCTACCGCAAGGCCTACCTCGGCTTCGATCCGCGCAAGGTCGCGCGATTCGACGCGAAGAAGAAGCGCGCGCTGCTGGCGGACGCGGGCATCGTGCGCAACCGCGCGAAGATCGAGGCCTCCGTGAGCAATGCGCGATGCTTCCTCGCCGTGCAGAAGGAGTTCGGCAGCTTCGCGCGCTATGCGTGGGGCTTCGTGGGCGGCGCGCCCGTCGTCAACCGCCGACACAGCATCCGTGACATTCCGCCGCGAACGGAAGCTTCCGACGCAATGTCAAAAGACTTGAAGAAGAGGGGCTTCAAGTTCGTCGGCACCACCATCCTGTATGCTTTCATGCAGGCTGTCGGCATGGTGAACGACCACGAAGCGGGGTGCTTCCGGTGGAAAGAGGTGCAGCACAGGCAACGGGCCTAGAAATCGGGGTCAGACCCCAATTTCCCGGAAATTGGGGTCTGACCCCAATTCGGGGGTTGGCGCCGTTCGTGCTCGCCGCGCTCGCCCTGCCCGCCGCCGCCGCAGGCTACGACGCCAACGGCGTCGCGCTCGGCGCCAGCGAGGCCGAGGTGCGCAAAGGCTTTCCCAGCGCGCATTGCCGTCCGCTGGAGTGGCAGTCGGCGGCGGCGGAGCGGCGCTGCGACGACGCGCAGGTGGTGCTCGCCGGCGCGCGCGCGCGCATCACCTTCTACCTCAAGGGCGACCGGGTGCAGGCCTTCGACGTGCGCTTCGAGGAGCGCGACCTGAAGCGCGTCACCGAGGAGCTGAAGAAGCGCTACGGCGCGCCGCTCGCGGAGTCGCGCGACACCTACGAGCGGCGCGAGGGCGAGGCGCGCACCGTCACCAGGGTCCGCTGGGAAAAGGGCGAGGAGCGCGCCGTGCTCACCTCGCAGGAGAAGCGCAAGCGCGTTGACTTGAACGTCTGGCGCGGCAGGTTCGACGAAGAGATCTACCGCGTCCGTTAGGGGGTCCGCGACGATGCTCTCGAACGCGTACTGGGCGTTGGCGCACTGGCGGCGGGCGCTGTGGCGCCGCTGGCACACCGCGGACAAGTCGGTGTGGATCGCCGCGGGACTGGTGATCGGCGTGCTCGGTGCGCTCGGCTTCGGCATGCAGGTGCACGTCGAGCGCGAGGAGGACCGGCGCCTGGCCGCGCGCGCAGTCGAGCTCGAGAACCTGGAGTGCCTGGCGCGCAACGTCTACTTCGAGTCGCGCGGCGAGCCTCCCGCCGGCATGCGCGCCGTGGCCGAGGTCACCATGAACCGCGTCGCCTCCCGGCTCTACCCGAGCTCGGTCTGCGCGGTGGTCTACCAGAAGAACTGGGATCCGATCCGCAAGCGCTACGTCGGCGCCTTTTCGTGGACCGAGTTCGATTCGCTGCCGGAGCCGGAAGGCGCGGCCTGGCGCCTCGCGCAGGAGATCGCCGAAGCGGCCTTCTACCGGCGCGCGCCGGTGACGCTGCCGGGCGTGCTGCACTTCCACGCCACGCACATCCGGCCCGATTGGTCCAGGGAGAAGACGCAGGTCGCGCGCATCGGCCGGCACGTGTTCTATCGCTAGCGCTTCACGAACTTGAGGGTGAAGCGGTCGCTCTCGCCGATGGCGCGGTATTTCTCGCGGTCCTGGTCCTTGAGCCGGTAGGCCGGCGGCAGCGTCCACACGCCCTCGGGATGGTCCTTGGTGTCCTTCGCATTGGCGTTCGCCACCGAGGACCCCACCAGCCGGAAGCCGGCTTTCTCGATCAGGGCGACGGCAAAGTCCTGGCGGACATAGCCGCTTTTCATCTGCGCTTCCTGCGACAGGTCCGTGCGGCCGCGGTGGTCCACCACGCCGAGGATACCGCCCGGCTTGAGGGCCTTGTGGAACGCCGCGAGCGCGCCCTCGACCTCCTTGCGCTCCACCCAGTTGTGCAGGTTGCGGAAGGTGAGTACGACATCGGCGCTGCCCGCGGGCGCAACCTCGTGCAGGCCGGCGTTGAACTGCGTCACCACCACCTTGCCGTAGAGCTGCGGCTGCGCTTCTAGGCGCGCCAGCAGCTTGGCATGGTCGGCGAGGTACTGCGGCGCGGCGCTCGCGTCGCGGCTCGCCGCGACGTAGCGGCCCTTCTCCGCGAGGAGCGGCGCGAGGATCTCCATGTAGTAGCCGGCGCTGCCAGGCAGGATCTCGACGACCACGCTATCGGCGCGGATGCCGAAGAACTCGATCACTTCGCGCGGGTGGCGGTAGGGATCGCGTGCGACGTTGGCAGGGCTGCGGTGCGGCGATGCGAGCGCACGCGCAAGCGTGTCTCCCTCGAGCGCCGGCGCGCCCGCGCAGCCGGCGAGCGCGAAGAGGGCGGCGCCGGCAAGCGCCGCCGCCCGCATGCCGCGCGTCGCGCCCGGCGGCACTTCAGTCCTCCGCTTCCGCCTTTGCGGCGGCCGCGTCCATCTGCTGCGCGAGCTCGGGCGGGACGGTCTTGTGGATGGCGACCCCGTAGGCGGCCACCAGCAGCGCCGCGAGCACGCTGCCGTACACCGCGACCGAACGCGTCTTCAGGTGCGCGAGCAGGGAGCGGAAATTGAGCGTCAGGTGCGCGATCGCCGCGGCGACCATCAGAATACCGAAGGTCTTGTGCACCGGGTGCATCTGGATAGTGAACGAGGGCCGCTCGACGACGAACATCATGAGCCCGGAGGTCGCCATGGCGACGAAAGACACCGCCAGCGTGACAGCCGCGATCTTGCGCATCTAGCGCCTCCCGGACTTGACTGGTTTCACCTGCGCTTCCCAGCCGGGGATTCTGGCACAGGCGCCGCGGGCGCGAAGCGGGCCGGGCGCGCCGCGGGCGCTAGCGGCCCGGCTCGGCCTCCACCTGCCACTGCCCGTCGTCCATCAGCACCAGCGGGCGGCGCGCGAAGGGCGCCGGCATGGCGGCGCTGCGCTCGATGCGCCAGTCCACGAGCGCCGGGCGCCAGAAGCTCTCGTTGCTTGCGGCGTCGATCACCAGGTAGGCCACCTCGCCGGCGCGGCATGCGAACGTCATGCTGCTGCTGCCGCCGAGGTAGCGGGCCGAGAACTCCAGCCCGTGCTCGCCGGCAGCGAGCCGCAGCGCCACGAGCGCCTCGAGCCATGGCGCGCGCGGATCGCCTGCGTGCGGCTCGGTGCCTTCCAGCCATGCGGCGCGGTCGTCGGCCTTCAGCCAGTAGGCGTGCGCGGTGCGCAGCGGCAGCCGGCGGGGCGCGCCGCCATCCACCGACAGCTGGTCGCCGCAGCCCCGTGCGCCGCAGCCAAGCACCACGGTGCAACCGCCGAAGTCGCGCGCGTCCGCCAGGAACGCGTCGCGGCGGCGAGGTGCAGCGAGCAGGTTCACGTCCCGCGCCCCCTCGGGGTCGAGGAAGAACATCAGCTCGCCGGCACGCAAGTGGAGCGAAGGGTGGTCGTGGGCAATCGGCGAGGTGTTGCGCCATGACGTGGGACGCCGAAACAGTCCACTTGCCACCGCGGCTGCCTGACCGTCGACGCCGTAGGCCACAAGGGTGAAGCGCTGCAGCTGGTCCGTCAGGCGCGCGAAGGGGATCGGCCAGGGCGTGACCGCGAAGACAGTTGCCGTATGCTCGCTGTCCGCGCGAAACAGGTCGAAGCGCCAGTAGTCGCTGGAAAGCCGCTGCGATCCGAGCGCGGCGCGCACGGCCGCCCGGTCCATCTTGCCCAGCGCGACCTCCGCCGACCGGTCCGGGATGAGGGCCGCCGGATCGCGCGGCGAGGCGTGCTCGATGGCGCAGCCGGCGATCAGGGCCGCGCCGAGCGCGAGCAGGCCTAGGGGCGAGCGCATCGGCAGCGGGCTACTTGATGGATTTCACCACGCCCGAGGTGAGCGCGGGAAGGCTCGCCGCGGCGAGCCTGAAGACGGCGTTAGGCGTACCGGCCGCCGCCCACACTTCGCCCAGCGCGAGCAGGTCCTCGTCCACGACGGTCGTGATCGGCTGCACATGGCCCACTGGGGGCACCCCGCCGATGGCGAAGCCGGTCTGCTCGCGCACGTAATCGGCGTCCGCCTTCTCGATCGCCTCGCCCAGGTACGCGCCGAGCCTCGATTCGTTCACGCGGTTGACGCCGCTCGCGATGACGAGCACCGGCTTCCTGTCCAGCACGGTGCGAAAGACGATCGACTTGGCGATCTGCGCGACGGAGCAGCCAACGGCGGCGGCGGCGTCGGCCGCGGTGCGCGTGGAGGCCGGCAGCTCGACCACCTCGCAGGGCGCGCCGCGCGCGGCGAGCGCGTCGCTCACGCGTTGCGCGCTGCGGCTCAGCTCGGCTGCCACGCGGTCGCTCCCGGACGCACGCGTTCAGCCGCGACTGTTGTCCACCACGCTGTGCCACCACAGCCGGCACTCGCGGCACAGCCCGTCGGCGCCGAACTCAGCGGCGAGGACGCCATCGAGCACGAGCCGCGGCAGCGGATCGCCCGGCTTGCGTGCGAGCAGGTTCGTGCCAGTGGACGCCGCCCAGATCTTGAAGAGCTCCTCGGAAGCCACCTGGTAAGTGACGTGCCAGTGCGCGATGCCGCCCGTGCCGGTGCGCGCCAGCACTTCATAGGACAGCCGCACGTCCTCCTGCAGCTTCACGCGCTGCCAGTACTGCGCAAGGGCGGCGTGCCCGCGCTGCGCGGCGAACGGCGTGTTGCGGTAGACGCCGTCGGCGGCGAAGAGCGCGCAGAACTTCTTCTCGTCGCGTCCCTCCCAGGCGGTCTTGTAACCCGCCATGAACTTATCGATGCTCATGCTCTGCCCGCTCCATCATTTCAGCCCGATCTCCCGCAGCGTGTCGACGAGTTGCCGGCGGGCCGCGACGAAGTCC
>DASWBP010000103.1:0-13767 GCA_036390555.1 Burkholderiales bacterium
CTACGGCAATGCTGCGCTCGGTGCCGCTCTTCGCGAGCTTCTCCGAGGAGCCGCTGCGCATGCTCACCACCGTCGTGACGCGCCGCAGCGTGACCCGCGGCACGATCATCATGGCGGCGGGCGACCCGACCGATTCCCTCTACATCGTCCTGTCCGGCCGCCTCAAGGTGATGATGAGCGACGAGGACGGCAAGGAGGTCATCCTCAGCATCCTCGGCCCCGGCGAGTTCTTCGGCGAGATGGGGCTGATCGATGACGCGCCGCGCTCGGCGAGCGTGGTGGCGATCGAGGCCTGCGAGCTGCTGGCGATCAACCGCCGCGACTTCAAGAAGTGCCTGGCGGAGAATTTCGAGATGGCGATGGCGGTGATGCGCGGGCTGGTGCGCCGGCTGCGCGAGGCGGACCGCAAGATCGGCAGCCTCGCGCTGCTCGACGTCTACGGGCGCGTGGCGCGCCTGCTGCTGGACATGTCCGAGACGGTGGACGGTCAGAAGATGGTCACCAAGCGCCTGCCCAAGCAGGACATCGCCAAGATGATCGGTGCCTCGCGCGAGATGGTGAGCCGCGTCATGAAGGACCTGCAGATGGGCGGCTACATCGAGATGCGCGGCTCGACCATCGTGCTGCGCGACACCATCCTGCTGCCCGACTGACGGCCGGCCGGCCGCGCCGGAGGCAGTTCCCGCTGCGGTAAAATCGCCGGAGCCGATCGGGCCGCGATGGCAGCCGCGCAGAAAACCCCAGCCGCACCCCTCCCCGCGAAGCTTGCAAACCTGTTGCGCGAGGCCCGCTGGCTGGCGCTGGTGGCGCTCGCCGGCGATCTGCTGCTGATCCTGCTGACCTACCACAAGGGCGACCCCGGCTGGTCGCACAGCGCCACCGCGGCGCAGGCGCACAACGCCGGCGGCCGCGCCGGCGCCTGGATTGCCGACCTGCTGCTGTACCTCTTCGGCCTTTCGGCCTACTGGTGGGTGGCGCTGTGCCTGGTGGCGGTCGCCTGGGGCTACCGGCGACTGGACCGCAACGTGCTGATCGACCGGCGCCCGCTCGTCATCGCGCTTGCCGGGTTCGGGCTGCTGATTCTCTCGAGCGCCGCGCTGGAAGCCCTGCGACTGCACTCGCTGCGCGTGGAGCTGCCGCTCGCGCCCGGCGGGCTTGCCGGTGCGGCGATCGGCGGCGCGGCCTCGGGCCTGCTCGGCTTCACCGGCGCGACGCTCGCGCTGCTTACCCTCGTAGCGGTGGGCTTCAGCCTGTTCACCGGCGTCTCCTGGCTCGCGATCGCCGAGTTGACCGGCTTTGCGCTGGAGCAGGGTGCGGAGCTCGCGCGCAACGCCTGGTCGAGCCGCGCCGACCGCAAGGCCGGCGAGATTGCGCGCGAAGAGCGCGAGGTGATGGTCGAAGCGGAGAAGAAGCGCGAGGAGGAGCACCCGCCGCTGGTCATCGCCCCGCCGCCGCCGCAGATCAAGAAGTCCGAGCGCGTGCAGAAGGAAAAGCAGGCGCCGCTCTTCGAGCACCTGCCGGACACGCCGCTGCCGCCGGTGAAGCTGCTGGACGAGGTCGCGCACGAGGGCGAGCAGGTGAGCGCCGAGACGCTGGAGTTCACCTCGCGCCTGATCGAGAAGAAGCTCTCCGACTTCGGCGTCGCCGCCAAGGTGCTCGCCGCCTACCCGGGCCCGGTGATCACGCGCTATGAGATCGAGCCGGCGGTCGGCGTGAAGGGCAGCCAGATCGTCAACCTGGTGAAGGACCTGGCGCGCGCCCTCTCCGTGGTGTCGATCCGCGTGGTGGAGACGATTCCCGGCAAGTCGTGCATGGGACTGGAGATCCCCAACCCGCACCGCCAGACGGTGCGCCTCTCCGAGATCCTCGGCTCCGAGGTGTACGCGGGCATGCACACGCCGCTCGCGCTCGCGCTCGGCAAGGACATCGCCGGCCACCCGGTGGTCGTGGACCTGCAGAAGATGCCGCACCTGATGGTGGCGGGCACCACCGGCTCGGGCAAATCGGTGGCGATCAACGCCATGATCCTGTCGCTGCTGTACAAGTCCGAGCCCAAGCACGTGCGCCTGATCCTGGTCGATCCGAAGATGCTCGAGCTGTCGATGTACCAGGACATCCCGCACCTGCTCGCGCCGGTGGTCACCGACATGAAGCAGGCCGCCAACGCGCTCAGCTGGTGCGTGGCGGAGATGGAGCGCCGCTACAAACTGATGTCCTGGGTGGGCGTGCGCAACCTTTCCGGCTTCAACCACAAGGTGGCCGAAGCGGAGAAGGCGGGCAGGCCGCTCGAGGACCCGGCGACGCTCGAGTCCGGTGAGCCGCAGCCGCTCACGCAGATGCCGTACATCGTGGTGGTGATCGACGAGCTCGCCGACCTGATGATGGTGGTGGGCAAGAAGGTGGAGGAGCTGATCGCGCGCCTCGCGCAGAAGGCGCGCGCCTCGGGCATCCACCTGATCCTCGCCACGCAGCGCCCGTCGGTGGACGTGATCACCGGCCTGATCAAGGCGAACATCCCCACGCGCATCGCCTTCCAGGTGGCGAGCCGCATCGATTCGCGCACCATCCTCGACCAGCAGGGCGCCGAGGCGCTGCTCGGCCAGGGCGACATGCTCTACCTGCCGCCGGGCACCGGCCTCGCGCAGCGCGTGCACGGGGCTTTCGTCGCCGACCACGAGGTGCACAAGGTCGTCGAACACCTGAAGTCGCTCGCCGCGCCGGAGTACATCCAGGACGTGCTGGAGCCCGGGATCGGCGACGAGCTCACGGGCGGCGGCGCGAATGGCGAGGCGACCGGCGAAAAGGACCCGCTCTACGACCAGGCGGTGGAGATCGTGGTGCGCACGCGCCGGCCCTCCATTTCGCTCGTGCAGCGCCACCTGAGGATCGGCTACAACCGCGCCGCGCGCCTGATCGAGGACATGGAGCGCGCGGGCCTCGTCTCGCCGATGCAGTCGAACGGCAACCGCGAGGTGCTGGTGCCCGCGAAGGTGGAGTAGGCCGCAGCCGTGCGCGCCGCATGGCTCCTCGCGGGCTTGCTTGCCCTCCTGCCGGCACCCGCAGCCGCGGCGGGCGTGGAGCGCTTCCGCGAGTACCTGCGCTCCACGCAGACCGCGCAGGCGGACTTCGAGCAGCAGGTGTTCGACCGCGACAGGAAGCTCGTGCAGCGCTCGCGCGGCAGCTTCACGCTGCAGCGCCCGGGACGCTTCCGCTGGAGCTACGCGCAGCCCTACGCGCAGCTGATCGTGGGGGATGGCAAGCGCGTGTGGATCTACGACGAGGACTTGAACCAGGTGACGGTGCGCGCGATGGCGAAGGCGCTGGGCTCCACGCCTGCCGCGCTGCTCGCGGGCGCCGCCGACGTCGAGCGCGCTTTCGAGCTCTCCGACGCCGGCACGCGCGAAGGGCTCGAGTGGGTGGAGGCGAAGCCGCGCGAGCGCGAGGCGGGCTTCGAGCGCATCCGCCTGGGGCTGGGCACGGTGGGCGTGCAGGCCATGGAGCTCACCGACCACTTCGGGCAGACGACGCTCTTGCGCTTCACCAACATCGCACGCAATCCGCGCGTCGACCCGGACGCCTTCCGCTTCATCCCGCCCAAGGGCGCCGATGTCCTCGGCGAGTGACCTGTTCGGCGCGCCGCCCGCGGCGCCGCGTTCGGAATCTGTAGCGCGGGAAGGAGCGGCGCCCATGGCGCCGCTCGCGGAGCGGCTGCGGCCGCGCAGCATCGACGAGGTGCTGGGGCAACGGCACCTGCTCGGGCCCGGCAAGCCGCTGCGCCTCGCCTTCGAGTCGGGCAAGCCCCACTCGATGATCCTGTGGGGGCCGCCCGGCACCGGCAAGACCACGCTGGCGCGCCTCATGGCGCAGGCCTTCGACGCGGAGTTCATCGCGCTCTCCGCGGTGCTTTCGGGCGTGAAGGACATCCGCGACGCGGTGAGCCGCGCGGAGGCCGTGCTCGCGGCAAGCGGCCGGCGCACGATCCTGTTCGTGGACGAGGTGCATCGCTTCAACAAGTCGCAGCAGGACGCCTTCCTGCCGTACGTGGAAAAGGGCCTGTTCACCTTCATCGGCGCCACCACCGAGAACCCCTCGTTCGAAGTGAACTCGGCGCTCCTCTCGCGCGCCACCGTGTACGTTCTCGAGCCGCTCTCGGCCGAAGACCTCGGCGCCCTGATCGACAAGACCGCAATCGCAGCGGACCCCGAGGCGCGCGCGCGGCTCGTCGGGTTCGCCGATGGCGACGCGCGGCGGCTGCTCAACGCGGTGGAGATCCTGCAGAACGCAAGGCCGCAGGGCATCATCGACGCCGCCTTCCTCGAGTCGACGCTCGCCAAGAACCTGCGGCGCTTCGACAAGGGCGGCGAGCAGTTCTACGACCAGATCTCGGCGCTGCACAAGTCGGTGCGCGGATCCGACCCGGACGCGTCCCTCTACTGGCTGGTGCGCATGCTCGACGGCGGCGCCGACCCCTTGTATCTCGCGCGGCGCATCATCCGCATGGCCGTGGAGGACGTGGGCCTCGCGGACCCGCGCGCGCTGCAGATCGCGCTGGACGCCGCGCAGACCTACGAGCGCCTGGGCTCGCCCGAGGGCGAGCTCGCGCTCGCGGAAGCCGTGCTTTACATGGCGGTGGCGGCGAAATCGAACGCGGTCTACAACGCCTATAATGCCGCGCGCGCGTTCGTCGCCGAGGACGGGACGCGGCCGGTGCCCCTGCACATCCGCAATGCGCCGACGCGCCTGATGAAGGACCTCGGCTACGGCAAGGACTACCGCTACGCACACGACGAGGCGGATGCCTTCGCCGCGGGCGAGACCTACCTTCCCGAGGGCATGCCCGCGCTCGAGTGGTACCGTCCCAGCGGGCGCGGGCTCGAGGAACGCATTCAGGAGAAGCTCGAGGAACTGCGCCGGCGGAACGCCGAGGCGCGCGCAAAGACGAACCCATGATCGACATCCAGCTTCTCAGAAGTGACATCGACGCGGTCGCGAAGCGCCTGGCGACGCGCGGCTACACGCTCGATGCCGCCGGCTTCAGGGCGCTGGAAGACGCGCGCAAGCGCGTCCAGACCACGACCGAGCAGCTGCAGGCGCAGCGCAACGCGCTCTCCAAGCAGGTAGGACAGGCGAAGGCGAAGAAGGACGAGGCGCAGGCCGCGGGCCTCATGGCGCAGGCTGCCCAGATCGGCGAGAACCTGAAGGCCCTCGAGGGCGAGAATGAAGCCGTGCAGGCGAAGCTGCGCGAGTTCGTCTCGCTGATCCCGAATTTGCCGCACGAAAGCGTTCCGGTCGGGTCCTCTGCGGAGCAGAACGTGGAGGTGCGCCGCTGGGGCACGCCGCGCAAGTTCGACTTCGCGCCGAAGGACCACGTGGACGTCGGCGCGCCGCTCGGCCTCGATTTCGAGACCGCGGCCAAGCTCGCCGGCGCGCGCTTCGTGGTGATGAAAGGCGGCGTCGCGCGCCTGCACCGCGCGCTCGCGCAGTTCATGCTCGATACCCACACGCGCGAGCACGGCTACACCGAGGTGTACACGCCCTACATGGTGAGCGGCGCCTGCGCCGACGGCGTTTCGAGCCTCGCCAAGTTCAAGGGCGATTTGTTCAAGCTCGAGGACCGCGACCTCTACCTGATCCCGACCGCCGAATACCCGGTGACCAATTTCGTGCGCGAGGAGATCGTCGCGCTCGAGGCGCTGCCCATGAAGTTCGTGTGCCACTCGCCGTGCTTCCGCTCGGAAGCGGGCGCGGCGGGCAAGGATACGCGCGGCATGATCCGCAACCACCAGTTCGACAAGGTGGAGCTGGTGCAGATCGTGCACCCGTCGAAGTCCCATGCCGGGCACGAGGAGCTCACCGCGCACGCCGAGGCGATCCTGCAGAAGCTTGAGCTGCCCTACCGCACCATGGCACTGTGCACGGGCGACACGGGCTTTTCCTCGGCGAAGACCTACGACCTGGAAGTCTGGCTGCCGGGCCAGAGCGCCTACCGCGAGATCAGCTCCTGCTCGAACTTCGAGGCCTTCCAGGCGCGGCGCATGCAGGCCCGCTTCCGCAACGAAAAGGGCAAGCCCGAGCCCGTGCACACGCTGAACGGCTCGGGGCTCGCCGTGGGCCGCACGCTCGTGGCAATCCTCGAGAACTGCCAGAACGCCGACGGCTCGGTGACGGTGCCCGCGGCGCTGCGCCCGCACATGGGCGGCGTCGAGCGGCTGCAGCGCCCCTGAGCAAGGCGGGCCGCGCGTCCCGGCCCTGATAAAATCCGCCCTGCCGCGGAGAGATGGCAGAGTGGTCGATTGCGGCAGACTCGAAATCTGTTGGGCGGGTAACCGTCCCGGGGGTTCGAATCCCTCTCTCTCCGCCAATCCCTTCCCGGAGGACGCGTCCTGAAGCTGCGCGGCGCCGACATCCTCGCGCGCGCGCTGGCCGCGGCGGGCGCGCGCCACGTCTTCACGCTCTCCGGCAACCATGTGATGCCGGTGTTCGACGCGGCGCTCGACGCGCAGCTGCCGCTCCTGCATGTGCGCCACGAGGCCGCAGCCGTGCATATGGCCGACGCCTGGGGCCGCCTCACGGGCGAGCCGGGCGTCGCGCTCGTCACCGGCGGGCCCGGGCACGCCAATGCCGTGGCGGCGCTCTACACGGCGCTCGCGGCCGAATCGCCGTTGATCCTCATTTCCGGCCACGCGCCGCTCGACGAGCTCGGCAAGGGCGCCTTCCAGGAGATGCGCCAGGCCGAGATCGCCGCGCCGCTCTGCAAGGCGTCCTGGACTGCGCAAGCGGCGCAAGGGCTCGCGGCGGACGTGGCGCGCGCCTGGCACGCGGCGGCAGGCGGACGGCCGGGCCCGGTGCACCTGAGCGTGCCGAACGACGTGCTCGATGCCGTGGTAGATGAGCCGGCGATGTTAGGCCCGCAAAGGCCTGCCGAGGCACGCGAGCCTTCCCGCGAGATCCTCGACGCGCTGCGCGCGGCGCAGCGCCCGCTGATCATCGCGGGCCCCGCGCGCATGCGCGACGATGCGCCAGGCCTCGAGGCGGCGACCGGCCTCCCTGTGATCGGCATGGAAAGCCCGCGCGGCGTCAACGATCCGAGCCTCGGCAGGCTCGCGGGGGTGCTCGGACAGGCCGACGTCGTGCTGCTGCTTGGCAAGCGCGCTGATTTCACCCTCAAGTTCGGCAAGGCATTCGCCGAAAGCTGCCGCGTGCTGTCGAGCGAGCGCTTCACTGCGCAGGAGCGCCTGGGCTCGCCCGGCTGGCGCGACGAGGTGCGCGCGGCGCTCGAGTACCGGCCGGCAGAATGGCAGGCGATCCAGGCGCGCAACCATCCCGTCGCCGTGTGCCGCGAGGTGCAGCGCCTGCTCGATGCGCCCGATGCCATCCTCGTGTCGGATGGCGGCGAGTTCGGCCAGTGGGCGCAGGCGTGCCTTTCAGCGTCGCGCCGCGTCATCAACGGGCCGGCGGGCTCGATCGGCGCGGCGCTGCCCTTCGCCGCCGCGGCGCAACTTGCCAATCCCCGCGCACGCGTGGTGGCGTTGCTCGGCGACGGCACCTTCGGCTTTCACATGTCGGAGGTGGACACCGCGGTGCGCTACGGCCTCAACTATCTCGCCGTCATCGGCAACGACGCCACCTGGAACGCCGAGTACCAGATCCAGCTGCGCGCCTACGGTGCGGCGCGTGCGCAGGGCTGCGAGCTGCTGCCCACGCGCTACGGAGCGGTCGCCGCCGCGATGGGCGCGCACGGCGAGGACGTGGCGTCCTTCGGCGAACTGCACGACGCGCTGGCGCGCGCGGCGGACGCCAGCGCGGCGGGCAAGCCCGCCTGCGTCAACGTGCTGATCGAGCGTGTCGCCGCGCCGAAGTATTGAGGCCAGGCCGCCGCCCCAGGTTGCGGGCGGCGGGGACGATCGGATTACTGGCGGATGCCGAGGCCGGTGACCAGCTTGTCGTAGAGCTCGTACTGCTCGCGCATGAAGCGCTCGCTCTCCGCCGGCGAGCGGATCGCGGCGATGCCGCCGATCTTCGCGTTGCCCGCCTGCCAATCCGGGTCCTTCGCCAACCGGGCGAACACGTCCGTCCAGCGGTCCACCACGTCCTTCGGCATTCCCGGCGGGCCCATGAGCGCGGTCCAGCCGACGATCTTGTTCATGTCCGGGAAGCCGGTCTCGGAGGCGCTCGGCGCATCCGGCAGCTCGGCGAGGCGCTCCGGCGTGACGAACAGCGCTCGCAGCGCTCCCGCCTTCACCTGGCCGATCACCGTGGGCGCGTTGTTGCAGGCGAACTGCACCTGGCCGCCCAGCACCGCGCTCGTCACCTCGCCGCCGCCCTTGTAGTGGATGCCCACGGCGTGGTCCTTGGTGAGGCCGGCGAGGGTCATGAAGTACTGCGCCGACATGTTCTGGCTGGTGCCGACGCCCGCGGTGGAGAAATTGAGCTTGCCGGGGTTGCTGCGGATCGCCTCCACCAGGTCGCGCGCGCTCTTGTAGGGTGAATCGCCCTTGACGAAGCAGATGTAGGGATTGAGCTCGATGAGCGAGAGCATCGTGAACTCGTTCCACTTGTACTGCAGCTTGGAGTCGAGCGCCGGCAGGATGGCATGCGTGGCGATGCGCGCGACGAGCAGCGTGTAGCCGTCGGGCGCGGCGTTCTTCACCGCCATGGCACCGATCGCGCCCGAGGCCCCGGTGCGGTTGACCGGGACGATCGGCTGGTTGTTGAGGTATTTGGACGCGTGCGCTGCGACGTTGCGCCCGGAGAGGTCCGAGTCGCCGCCGGCGGCGAACGGAATGATGAAGGTGATGGGTTTCGCAGGATAGCTTTGCGCGAAAGCGCTCGAGCTGATGGCGAGCGCCAGGGCGACGGCGAGTTTTTTCAAGGTATCCTCCTCCTCGGGATGCACACTGTACCCGTACGCGGCCCGGGTGTCTGGCACGGGCGCGAACTCGCCGCCCGGCAGGACTGGATCCGCCATTTCAGCGGCGAGGAGCTCGCCGAGATCCAGGCGGCGGTGCAAGGCGCGCGCGGCGTGCCGCTCGCCAGCCTCTCCCCGGCGACCTTCCCGCTGCCGCGCCTCGGCAGCGTGCTGAAGGCGATCCTCGCCGAGCTGCTGGAAGGCCGCGGCTTCGTCCTGCTGCGCGGGCTGCCGGTGGACGGAATGTCGCGCGAGGAGCAGGCGACCGCGTACCTCGGCATGGGCTCGTGGCTCGGCAGCTTCCGCTCGCAGAACGCCAAGGGCCACCTGCTCGGGCACGTGAAGGACCTCGGCCTCGACATCCGTGACCCGCGTGTGCGCTACTACCAGACCAACCGGCGCCTGGAGTACCACACCGACTCGGTGGACATCGTCGGGCTGCTGTGCCTGAGGACGGCGAAGGCGGGCGGCGAGAGCTATCTCGCGAGCTCCATGACCGTCTTCAACGAGGTGCTGGCGCGCCGCCCCGATCTCGTGCCGGCGCTCTTCGAGCCGTATCCCACCGACCGCCGCGGCGAGGTGCCCGAGGGCATGCGGCCGTGGTTCGACATGCCGATCTACCACTGGCACGCCGGCCGGCTCACCTGCATCTACGTGCGCCAGTACATCGAGTCGGCGCAGAAGCTGTTTCCCGAGGCGCGGCGCCTGAGCGCTGCACAGCGCGAGGCGATGGACCTGATCGACACGCTGTGCAACGACCCGCGGATCCACCTCGCCATGGATTTCCGTCCCGGGGACATCCAGCTGCTGCACAACCACCAGATCCTGCATTCGCGCGGCGACTTCGAGAACTGGCCGGAGCCCGTGCGCCACCGGCACCTGCTGCGCCTGTGGCTCGCGCCGCCCGAGGCGCGGCCGCTGCCAGAGGTGTTCGCGCCGCGCTACGGCAGCGTGGCGCCCGGTGCGCGCGGCGGCATCGTGGTCAGCGGCACGACCTTCAAGGTACCGCTGGAGGCGGAGTGAGCTCCCGGTAGCGCCGGCGCCTGCGCCGGTCGCAAGCTACCTGGGGCCGGCCTGCTCGTACAGGAGGACGATGCGCTCCAGGCTGCGCAGGATGTTCTCGCTGGAGTCCGCCACTACCAGGTTGTAGGAGGCGATGCCCTCGAAGCTGAGAGCGCTGCGGAACCATTCCCACTGCACGGCGACGGCGTAAAGCTCGCGGTCGATCTCGGCCGTGTTCTCGCCCGAGCGCATGAGCTGCCCGAGGCCGCGCGCGAACTCGGCCTGCGCGGTCTCCATGTCCGCGGCGAGTCCCGGCGCCTCGACCTGCCAGGCGCGCAGCATGTAGAGCTTCGCGAGGCGCTGTGACACCATGCGCTGGCGGCCCGCGAGGTTCACAAGCGCGCCGAGGGGGGTGCCGGTCTCCAGCTCCACAGTGAGGCGATGCGCAGCCTCCAGGAGCGCCTCGCTGGCCGCGTGCAGCCGCAGCGCCTTGTCCTTTTGCACTGGCGCACTCGCGAGCTCCCGCACCGGTGGCCAGAGCCGCGAAGCGTCCTCATGCGCCCGGCGCGCGCCCGCGGCTCGCGCCAGCGGCGCCAGCTCGGCGAGCTGCCGCTCGAACAAGGCGACCGACTCGGCGAGCTGCACGCGCGCGCCGGCAGTCGCCACGTCCAAGCCAATCTGGCAGTAGAGCTTGACGATGCGCTGCGTGAGCATGCGCTGGCGGCCGGCCTTGTTGACCGCCGCCGTGAGCTCGGCGGCGCTGGCCTGCGCCGCGGCAGGCAGCGCGACGGCGGCCGCGCAAAGCGCCGCGAGCGCGCCGGCGAGCAGCCGACGCCGGCAGGGCCGCCATCCGCTCATTCGACGACGAGCTTGCCCTCGACGCCCATGGAAAGGTGGTCCTTCATGTGGCAGTAGGCCCGGTAACTTCCGGCGCGCAGCGGTATGAAATAGACATCCAGGGATCCGCCACGCGGGTAGACCTCGAAGCTCGTGAACACCTTTGCTTTGGCCTCGGCCTGGTTGCGCACCTCGACCTTGCGCGTGGCGACCGAGCCGAGGAACTCCGGCGCCGTGAAGTAATGCGGCACCGAGCCAAGGTTGACCAGCGTGAGCCGGTAGGGCTGGCCCACTTTCAGCCGCAGCTCGCCCGGCAGGTAGCCGTAGTCGCGGATGGTGATGGTGACATCGGTCATCTTCGCCCAGTCGGCGTCGCGCAGCGCCGCGTCCCGCTGCGCCTGGGTGACAGCGACGTCGCTGCCCGGCCCGGTCGGCGTCCCGACAGCGCACCCTGCGAGAAACCCCGCCGCGCAGAGCGCGGCAAACAGCGTTGTGTCCAGATATCGCGACCGCATCCCTGTCCTCTGCAAAGACCCGTGCATTCTAGGTCGGAAGAGGGCGCGCGACTTGATCTACCGCAAGCCGCCGGCGTGCAATGGCACGCTTGATGCTTGGACGGCGGCATGGCTGGAGGCTCCACAGCGCGATGACCGCATCCCTGGAATCCGCGCCCGCGCTGGTGGTGGACGCGGCCTTGCTGACGAAGTACGAGTTCAGCGGGCCGCGCTACACCTCCTATCCGACCGCGGACCGCTTCACTTCGGCATTCCGGCCGGCGGACGGCCTGCGGCAGCTGGCCCGGCGCCGCGAGCAGGGTGCCGGGGGTCCGCTGTCGCTGTACGTCCACCTGCCGTTCTGCGACACGGTCTGCTACTACTGCGCCTGCAACAAGGTGGTGACGCGCGATCGCAGCCGGGCGGCGGAGTATCTCGGCTACCTCGAGCGCGAGATCGCCACGCAGCGCGGCGCACTCGGCGCCGACGAGACGGTCGCTCAGCTGCACTGGGGCGGCGGCACGCCCACGTTCTTCTCCGGCGACGAAATGGCGCGCCTGGTCGGCCTGCTGGGGCGCTACTTCACGCTGGTTCCCGACGGGGAGTACTCGATCGAGGTGGATCCGCGGCGCATTGCCGAGGGCACGATCGAGCGGCTGGGCGCGCTCGGCTTCAACCGGCTGTCGCTCGGCGTGCAGGACTTCGACCCGGTCGTGCAGAAGAAGGTCAACCGCCTGCAGACCGTGGAGGAAACGGCGCGGGTGGCGATTGCCGCGCGCGCGAGCGGTTTCCGCTCGGTGAGCTTCGACCTGATCTACGGCCTGCCGGCGCAAAGCGTGGACAGCGTGGCGCGCACGCTGGACACGGTGCTGCAGATGCGCCCCGACCGCATCTCGCTTTACAACTACGCGCACCTGCCGACCGTGTTCATGCCGCAGCGGCGCATCGACGCGGCCGAGCTGCCGAGCGCGGCGGAGAAGATCCGCATCCTCACGCTCGCCATCGACGCCCTGACCTCGGCCGGCTACGTCTACATCGGCATGGACCACTTCGCGCTGCCCGAGGACGACCTGGCGCAGGCGCAGGCACGCGGCACGCTGCAGAGGAATTTCCAGGGCTATTCCACCCACGCGCGCGCCGACCTGCTCGCCTTCGGCGTGTCGGCGATCGCAGCCGTCGGCGACACCTACGCGCAGAACCACCGTACGCTGGAGGACTACTACGCGAGCCTCGATCGCGGCGAGCTGCCGGTGTTTCGCGGCCATCGGCTGGACGCCGACGACCTGCTGCGGCGCGAAGTGATCCAGCAGCTCACCTGCAACTTCCGCCTTTCCTTCGAGGATCTGGCGCGGCGTTTCGGCGTCGAGTTTCCGGCCTATTTCGCCGAGGAGCAGGGCCGCCTGGCCGAGCTGGAGGCCGATGGCCTGATCGAATCCACCGGCGCGGGCATCGAAGTGACCGGGCGTGGCCGCCTGCTGGTGCGCGTGATCTGCATGGTCTTCGACCGCTACTTGCGCGCGACGCAGAGCGCAGCGCGCTACTCCAAGGTGATCTGATCCGCGGCGCCGTCAGCGCGGCGCGAGACGCCCGGCGAAGCTGCGGTCCTCCATGGGCCCGAACAAGTAATAGTGGGGCGGCGCTGCGCGCAGCGGCTCGGCTATTCCTCCGTCGTAGCGCTCGCGCAGCGTGCGAACGAAGGCGAGAACCTCCAGCAGCTCGCGGCGCGTGAGCTTGCCGTCCCACCCCGGCATCTCCTGGCTGCCCTCGCTCAGGCTGCGCATCAGCTGGGCGTCGCCCTTCTCGAGGCGCTCGCCAAAGGCAAAGGAGGGCGAGTTCTCGTAGGCGGCGATGCCGTTGACGCCGTGGCAGCCGGAGCAGAACGTCAGGTAGTGCTGCTCACCCTGCCGCAGGTCCGCGCCGCTGGCAGGACGGCGGGGCTGGGCTGCGGTCGCCGACAGCGCCATGCTGGCGAGGTTCTGGCGTGCGCGCTCGTTTCCCCCGAGCGCCGCGCGCACGAACCACTCGCGCGCCTGGACCCGGTCCTGCGGAGCGCCCTCGCCGTGATACAGCATGTACGCGACCGCATTCTGGCTCTCGGCGTCGCCGGCCTGCGCGCGCGCGAGCATCCTCTCGTAGGTGGAGCCGAAGCCCGCGACGGCGGGATCCTGCGGCCCCTGCCACGCCGAGCAGGTCCAGAGCAAAGGCAGGGCGCTGGCCCACAGCGCGAGGCCGCACCAGCGGCCGAGCCCCCGGTGCCGCGCACTCAGGCGGTGAGCGAAAACAGCAGGCCGAGCGCGCAAGCCGCGAGCGCCAGGGCGCTCGCCTTGCCGAGCAGGGGGGCGTCCGCCGCAACTGCCCAAGCGTCGCACGGTTCGGTCTGGGTCGAAGGCTTGGGCATGGGACTCCTTTCCGGTATCGTCGGTTCTGCGCAAGGACAAGCAAAGGCTGTGCCGCGCAGGCGGCGCGGCATGTTTTTTGCGAACGAGCGGCTTCGGGGCCCCAGGAGACCCTGCACATGCGCATGAC
>DASWBP010000104.1:0-4430 GCA_036390555.1 Burkholderiales bacterium
CTGCTGCACCAGCGAGAACAGCTCCTCGGCGCGCGGCTCGATCACTTCGGCGAGCGTCTGGCGCGACATCACGCGCGGCGCGCGGTCGCCGATGCCGGGCACCTCGATCATCTCGTTCGGGTCGG
This sequence comes from Burkholderiales bacterium, assembly GCA_036390555.1. GTDB lineage: Bacteria > Pseudomonadota > Gammaproteobacteria > Burkholderiales > SG8-39 > JAABQT01. Next base: position 126 of record DASWBP010000104.1, read on the forward strand.
CGAGCTGGCGCAGCGCGACGCCGTGGCGCACCTTGATCAGCTCGGCCTCGGCAGTCGGCGTGCGCAGCGCCATGGCGATGTCGTTGGTGATCTGGTCGCCGGCGATCGGGATCACGGCGGTGTGCCGGATCGCGCCGTGCGTGAACACGGCGATGTCGCTCGTGCCGCCGCCGATGTCCACCAGGCACACGCCCAAGTCCTTCTCGTCCTCCGATAGCACGGCGCGCGAGGAGGCGAGCGGCTGCAGGATCAGATCGTTCACTTCCAGGCCGCAGCGGCGCACGCACTTGACGATGTTCTGCGCGGCGGACACCGCCCCGGTGACGATGTGCACCTTCACTTCCAGGCGCACGCCGGACATGCCGATCGGCTCGCGCACGTCCTCCTGGCCGTCGATGATGAATTCCTGCCGCAGCACGTGCAGGATCTGCTGGTCGGTGGGGATGTTCACGGCCTTCGCCGTGTCGATCGCGCGCTCGACGTCCAGCGCAGTGACTTCGCGGTCCTTGACCGCCACCATGCCGGTCGAGTTGAAGCTGCGGATGTGGCTGCCGGCGATACCAGTGAAGGCGCTGGCGATCTTGCAGTCAGCCATCAACTCGGCCTCTTCGAGCGCGCGCTGCACCGCGTGGACCGTGGCCTCGATGTTGACCACCACGCCCTTCTTCAGGCCTTTGGATTCGTGACCGCCCATGCCGAGGACTTCCAGCGACCCGTCCGGGCGCAACTCGGCCACCAGCGCCGCCACCTTCGAGGTGCCGATGTCCAGTGCGACCACCAGGTTCTTGGTTTCCTTCGCCATCCCTCATCCGCCTTTCAACTCGGGCATGCGCAGCGCGAAGCCGTTTGGATAGCGCAGGTCCACGTATTCGTGGCGCCGCTGGATGCGCCCGAGCGTCTGCGCGTGGACGGCCACCAGGCGCGCCAGGCGCGCGTCGATCGGGTCGCCCGGCGCGTCGCGCCCCAGCTGGATCACCAGGCCGTCAGCGAGGCGCAGCTGCCAGGCATAGCGCGGCGAGAGGACCACGCGCTCCAGCGGCGCGCCGAGCGGCGCGAGCAGCTCGCCATAGCGCCGGAAGCGCCGCGCGACCTCGGCTTCGCTGCCCGCCGGTCCGGCGAGCAGCGGCAGGTCGAGCCCGCCGCGGCCGGCAAAGAACTCGCCCTGCTCGTTGAGCAGCCCCGTGTCGCCCCAACGCGCCATCGCCACGTGCTCTTCCAGCGCCACCTCGAGCCGGTCAGGCCATACGCGGCGCACGTGCACGCGGCGCACCCACGGCAGGCGCTCCAGCGCCGCGCGCGGCTCGGCAAGGTCCACGGCAAAGAAGTTGCCCTCGATGCGCCCGGCGAGCACCGCCTCGACTTCCGCGCGCGTCGTGTGCGTCAGGCTGCCGCGCAGCTCGACCGCGCGCAACGGAAACAGCGGCGAGCGCAGCAGCGCAAGCAGCGCCGCCGTTGCAAGGACCATGAGCGCGAGCGCGGTAAGCGCGCCCGCGACCGCATTGAGCAGGCGCGGGTTATCCCACATGGCTCGCCTCCAGGATGCGCAGGCACAGGTCCTCGTAGGACAGGCCCGCCGCGCGCGCCGCCATCGGCACGAGCGAGTGGTCGGTCATGCCCGGCGCCGTGTTTACTTCCAGCAGCCAGGGCTGTCCGGCACGGTCCAGCATCAGGTCCACGCGGCCCCAGCCGCTGCAGCCCAGCGCGTGGAACGCCTTGAGGCACAGTGCCTGGATCTCGCGCTCGCGCTCGGGCGGCAGGCCGCAGGGCACGAGATAGCGCGTGTCCTCAGCCACGTACTTCGCCTCGTAGTCGTAGAACTCGCGCGGCGTCTCCAGGCGTATCAGCGGCAGCGCCTGCCCGCCGAGGACGCCGGCAGTGAGCTCGATGCCCTCGATGAACTTCTCCGCGATCACGGCGCGGTCGTAATTGACCGCGAGCGCGAAAGCCTCCTCGAGGTGGCCGGCGGCGCGCACCTTGGTCATGCCGATGGAGGAGCCTTCATTCACCGGCTTCACCATCAGCGGCAGACCGAGCCGCGCCGACACCGACTTGAAGTCCGCGTCCGGCGCGAGCAGCTCGTGCGGCGGCGTCGGAATGCCGCTCGCCTGCCAGACGAGCTTGGTGCGCAGCTTGTCCATGGCAAGCGCGGAGCCGAGCACGCCGCTGCCCGTGTAGGGCAGCCCGAGCCACTCGAGCGCCCCCTGCAGCGTGCCGTCCTCGCCGAAGCACCCGTGCAACGCGATGAAAGCGCGCTCGAAGCCGCCGTCGATCAGGTCTTCGATACCGCGCTCGGCGGGGTCGAAGGCGTGCGCATCGACGCCGCGCCCGCGCAGGGCGTTCAGCACCAGCGTGCCGGACTTGAGCGACACCTCGCGCTCCGCGGATCTGCCGCCCAGCAACACCGCGACCTTGCCGAAGCTGGAGCTCACGCCGGATCTCCTACGATGCGCACCTCGGCGTGCAGCTCGATGCCCGTCTTCGCGCGCACGGCGTCGCGCGCCTGCGCGATCAGCCACTCGATGTCGGCGGCGCTCGCGCGGCCCTTGGGATTGACGATGAAGTTGGCGTGCTTCTCCGAGATGCTCGCGCCGCCGCGTTCCAGGCCCTTGAGCCCGCAGGCCTCGATCAGCCGCGCGGCGTGGTCGCCCGGCGGGTTGCGGAACACGCTGCCTGCGTTGGGCAGGGAGAGCGGCTGCGAGGCAATGCGCTTCTCCAGCAGCGCCGTGATGCGCGCGCGCGCCGCGGCGCCGTCGCCCTTGGGCAGCTCGAACCAGGCGCCCGCGAACCACTCGTCCTCGCCGAGGCGCGTGCCGCTCTTCAGCGCGCAGTGCCGGTAGCCGACGTCGAATTCCGCGCGCGGGCGCGTGCGCAGCGCGCCGCGCCGGTCGATGGTGACCGCGCGCGCCACGATCTCCCAGGTCTCGCCGCCGTAGCAGCCCGCGTTCATCGCGAGCGCGCCGCCGACGGTGCCCGGAATCCCGGCGAGAAACTCGGCGCCGGCGAGGTCGTGGCGTGCGGCGAAGCGCGCCACCTTCGGGCTCGCCACGCCGGCGTCCGCGTAGAGGTGGCCGGCGACGAGCTCCGGGTGGCGCCCGGCGGCGTGCGTGCGCACCACGGTGCCGGCGAAGCCGCCGTCGCGCACCAGGAGGTTCGAGCCCAGCCCGACGAAGAGGATCGGCTCCTGCGGCGGCAGCTGGCGCAGGAACGCGGCGAGGTCCTCGAGGTCGGCGGGCGCGTAGAAGCGTGCCGCGCGGCCCCCGGCACGCCAGGTCACGTGGCGCGCCATCGGCTCGCTGGTCTTCAGCTCGCCGCGCAACCCTTCGAGTCGCAATGCGTCCGCCATGTTCATGTCAGTTGCCCGGGAACCGCGCTGATCGAGCCCGCGCCCATCGTCAGCACCACGTCGCCGTCCTGCGCCACGCGCCGGATCGCCGCGGCCATCTGCCCGATGTCCTCGACGAACACCGGCTCCACCTTGCCGGCGACGCGCATGGCGCGCGCGAGCGATCTGCCATCCGCGGCCACGATCGGCGCCTCGCCCGCCGGGTAGACCTCGGCAAGCAGCACGGCGTCGGCCGTGGCGAGCACGCGCACGAAGTCCTCGAACAGGTCGCGCGTGCGCGTGTAGCGGTGCGGCTGGAAGGCGAGCACGAGGCGCCGCCCCGGGAAGGCGCCGCGCGCGGCGGCGAGCGTGGCGGCCATCTCTGCGGGGTGGTGACCGTAGTCGTCGATGAGGGTGAAGCGTCCGCCACCCTCCAGGGCCACCTCGCCGTAGCGCTGGAAGCGCCGGCCGACGCCGCGGAACTCCGCCAGCGCCTTCTGCATCGCTGCATCGCCCACGCCCAGCTCCATGCCCACGGCGATCGCGGCCAGCGCGTTCAGTACGTTGTGCTCGCCAGGCAGATTGAGCGTCACCTCGAGCGCCGGCCGCTTTTCCCGCAGCGCGCGAAAGCGCATGCGGCCACCGGCATGCACCGCGCCTTGGGCGCGCACCATCGCGTCCGCGCCGAAGCCGTAGGTCACGACGGGCTTGGAGACGAAGGGCAGGATTTCGCGCACCTGCGGGTCGTCCGCGCACAGGATGGCGCTGCCGTAGAAGGGCAGGTTCTGCAGGAACTGCACGAAGGCCTGCTTGAGGCGCGCGAAATCGTGCTGGTAGGTCTCCATGTGGTCGGCGTCGATGTTGGTCACCACCGCGACCACCGGCTGCAGGTGCAGGAACGAGGCGTCGGACTCGTCCGCCTCCACCACGATGAACTCGCCTTGCCCTAGCCGCGCGTGCGAGCCGGCGGCATTCAGGCGCCC
>DASWBP010000105.1:0-1745 GCA_036390555.1 Burkholderiales bacterium
GCGCTGGGGAACCTGCTCGGCGGCCTCGCGCTCGCCGCAGCCTTCGCCTGGGTGCTCGGGCGCACGCATGGCGTGGTGCCGCACGACAAGGCGCGCCTCGGCCACGTGGTCGCGGCGGTCTTCGTCGTGCAGTGCGCACTCGGCGCATGGCTCTCGCTGTTCGCCGAAGAGCTCTGGTCGCTGGCGCTGCTTGCGCACGCGCTGCTCGGGCTCGTGATTGCCGCGGGCGCGGCCTGGCTCGCGCTGCGCCTTGCGCACGCCCCGCGGCGCTTCGCGCTCCTCGGCCTCGCGCTGGCGGCGCCCGCTGCCGGGGCGGCCTCCGCGCTGTTCGGCCAGCCGGTCGCCGCCTCGATCGCGCACGCGGCCGCCGCCGCGCTGCTCGTCTCCGCGGCGGCCTACGTGCACGCGCGCCTCGCAAGCCGCTGACGCGGCGTACGCTGCCGCCGTGCGCCTCGCGTACGACGAGCACCACGGCGCATGCGGGAAATCGCACGCAGTCCCTTCCTTGACCCACATCAAGGGAGCATCCCCCGCGAGGGGCGAAGGTGCGCCCGTATGGCGCAGAGAGCCGAGCCTTTGATCGAGAGTGCCCTGGGCGCCGCGCGCTCGGGCGACTGGGCGGCCTACCGGCTGCGTTTCGCGGAGCTGCGCGCGAGCTGCGCGCCGCTCATCGAGGCGCACGAAGACCTGCGCCAGCAGTTCGAGACGCTGGGCGCCGCGGCCCCGCAATACGACCCCGAGGGCTGCGTGGCGGCCCTGGAATCGCTAGCCGGGCTGTTGCGCACGCGCTACGGCGATGAGCTGCGCACCGCGCGCGCGCAGCCACCGGCGCCCCTGGACCTGCGCGGCCTGCAGCCCCCTGAGCCGATCGTGCGCATCTTCGAAGCCCTGGACCGCGCCCCGGGCGAGCCCCTGCGCGCCATCCTGCCGCACGAGCCGGTGCCGCTGTATGCCCTGCTGCGCGAGCGCGGTTACTCGTATAGCGGCATGCACCGCGCTGATGGCGGTTACGAGCTGCTCATCGAACGGACTTGAAGCGGCACCAGGGCATCCCGCGCCTGGACTTAACCTGGATCAAAGCAGGGCCTCTCGCCGTGGCGCAGTCTAGCCGGCGAGATCCAAAGACTGTTGACCCCATGACCGGCCATAGGAGAAGTCCGATGACACGCACCATGCAGCGGGTGATCGGCAGCGCGCTCGCGATTGCCGCGCTGCCGCTGGCGATCGCCTCGGCGTTCGGGCAGGCGCCCGACATGAACAAGGAAGAGAAGGAGCAGGCGAAGAAGATCTACTTCGAGCGCTGCGCCGGCTGCCACGGCGTGCTGCGCAAGGGCGCCACCGGCAAGAACCTCGAGCCGGCGTGGAGCCGCAAGCTGCCCGACGGCACCGTGCAGGAAGGCGGCACGCTCAAGCTCGGCACCTCGCGCCTGGAGAAGATCATCGCGCTCGGCACCGAGGGCGGCATGGTCAACTTCGACGACATCCTGTCCAAGGAGGAGATCAATACGATGGCGCGCTACATTCAGCACATGCCGGATGTGCCGCCCGAGTTCGGCATGAAGGACATGACCGAGAGCTGGAAGCTCATCGTGCCGGTGGCCGACCGGCCGAAGAAGCCGATGAACAACTTCAACCTGAAGAACATGTTCTCGGTGACGCTGCGCGATACGGGCGAGGTGGCGCTGATCGACGGCGACACCAAGGAGATCCGCTCGATCGTCAAGACCGGCTACGCGGTGCACATC
>DASWBP010000106.1:0-2971 GCA_036390555.1 Burkholderiales bacterium
GGCATCGTCCGCCGCCATCCGGACATCCCTTGGTTGCGTCGCCCGTCCGATGTTGCGCATTTGGCAACGCTGCAAGGGCGATTGCTGCGGGCTTTATGGCCGCTGCTGGAGGTGGGTGGTAGATTGCTTTACGTCGTCTGCTCGCTGTTCCCGGAGGAGGGGCCGGAGCAGGTTGCGCGCTTCATGGCCGAGCATTCGGAGGCGCGCGGGGTGCCCCTGCCGGCCGGCTCGCCGTGCGTGCAGCTTGTGCCGACCCCGGCGGTGGCGCCGGCATGGGACGGCGTCTCGGCGCTGCCGACTTTGCACGACGGCTTCTTCTACGCCTTGCTCCAAAAGACCCGATGACCGGCAACCTGGCGCTCCGAGCAATCCTGCCGTGGTTGGCAGCGCTGGCGCTCCTGCTGGCGCCGTTGACGGGGACCGCCGACGAGCGCATCGGGGTCATGGCGGCCGCGCTGGAGCCGCAGGAGGAGGGCACGACCCGCGGCATCGTCCTCAATGCGACCTTCGAGTTCGAACTGCCGCAGGCGCTCGAAGAGGCCGTGCAGAAGGGCATCGCGCTGTACTTCAACATCGAGTTCGAGCTGTTCCGGAAACGCTGGTACTGGTTCGACCGCATGGTCGGGTCGCAGAAGCTCGTTTACCGGCTCTCGTACAGCCCGCTGACCCGCCAATACCGGCTGGCGCGCGGCGGCCTGTCGCAGCCGTTCGATTCGCTGGAAGAGGCGCTCGCGCTCATCAAGAGCGTGCGCAACTGGAAGGTGATGGACCGGGCGCAACTGGCCCCGCGAGACGAATACGAAGCCCAGGTCCGGATGCGGCTGGACGTCTCGCAGCTGCCCAAGCCCTTCCAGGTCAACGCGATCACCAGCCGCGAGTGGAGCCTGGCGTCCGACTGGCGCGAAATCCAGGTGCCGGCCGAACTGCTGCTCTGAGCGCCCGCCGCCGATGTCTTCTCATCGCTGGTTCGCTGCGCCTCGCACCTGCGCGGGCCTGAGGATGGGCGCCCATGCCTAGGGCCTTGCGCTACGGCCTGCTGTTCGCCGTCTCGCTGTCGGGCGTGCTGCTCTTCCTGCTTGCGTCGGCGAGCGGGAATACCGCGTTCTTCGAGCGCAACTATCCCCTGCTGCTCGCCGTCAACGGCGTGATCGCAGGGCTGCTCTTCATCCTCGTGCTGCTGCTCGTGCGGCGGCTGGTGAAGCGGCTGCGCCAGGGGCGGTTCGGCGCCCGCATGATGATGCGGTTCTCCATCGCGTTCGCGCTGATGGGCGTGCTGCCGGGGGTCCTGATCTACGTCGTGTCAACACAGTTCCTCGGACGGTCGATCGAGTCCTGGTTCGATATCCGGGTCGACCGGGCCCTCGACTCGGGCCTGACCCTCGGGCGCGCGGTCCTCGACAACATCAAGGACGACGTCACACGCAAGGCCCGTGCCTGGGCGCTCGAGCTGTCGGACCTGCCCGAGTCTGCCCATGTGTCCGAACTGAACCGGCTGCGCGAGCAGGGCGGCATCCAGGAGGCGCTGCTGGTGACGGGAAACGGACAGCTGATCGGGGCGAGCGGCGGCGACGTGTCGGAGCTGGTTCCGGAGATTCCGTCCGCTGCGCAGCTGCGGCAGGCCCGCACGCAGCGCCTGTTCGCCACCATCGAAGGCGAGGCGGGCGCCATCGATGCCCGGCAGGGCTTGCGCGCGCGGGTCATCGTGCCCGTTCCGCTGCCATCGCCCGCCTCGTCCGCGCCGCCCCGCACGGGGTTCCGTTCCTTCGAGCCGGGTGGCAGCGCGGGGCTCGGCGAGTTGCGCGACCCAATCGTTCCGCGCGCTGGCGGCCTGAGATCGGTGCTGCCGCCCAGTGAGGTTCGGTACCTGCAACTGGTGCAGGCGGTCCCGGCGACGCTGGCCGCGAATGCCGAAGCCCTCCAGAACGGGTACCGCGAGTACCAGGAGCTGGCGCTGGCCCGCAGCGGCCTGCGCACGATCTATGGACTGACGCTCACCCTGACGCTGCTGCTCTCGGTGTTCGCGGCGATCGCGTCGAGCGTCCTGCTGGCAAGTTCGATGACCGCTCCGCTGCTGCAGCTCGCCGAAGGCACGAAGGCGGTTGCCGAAGGGAACTTCCGACCCGTCCGCGAGTTCCCCGGCAACGACGAGCTCAACCTCCTCACCCAGTCGTTCAACGCGATGACCCGCCAGCTCACCGAGGCGCGCGACCAGGTCGAGCACAAGCAGCGCGAACTGGAGAACGCGAAGACCTACCTCGAACGCGTGCTCGCCAACCTGTCGGCCGGGGTGGTCGTGCTCAACAATGACTTCCGCCTGGTGACGGCCAACCACGGCGCCGCGCGCATCCTTGGCCACACCCTGCTGCAGCGTGCCGGCCGGCCGCTTTCGGAGGTCGATCCCACCCTCGCGATCGCGTTCGAGGCGGCGTTTGCGGACCACGCTCTGGCGGCGTCGCCGAAGGATTCCTGGCAGCAGCAGATCGAGGTCAAGCGATCGGCGGCCGCGGGCGGCGAGGTCAGCGGCGGCGAACCGCTGATGCTGCTCGCGCGCGGATCGCGCCTGCCGCTCGACGACGGCCTCGGCTACGTCGTGGTGTTCGACGACGTCACGCAGGTCATCTCGGCACAGCGAGCCGTCGCCTGGGGCGAGGTCGCTCGCCGCCTGGCGCACGAGATCAAGAATCCTCTTACGCCGATCCAGCTCGCTGCCGAGCGGCTTCAGATGAAGCTGGCCGACAAGCTGTCCGCGCAGGACTCGGAGGTGCTCCGGCGCGGAGCCTCGACCATCGTGAACCAGGTGACCGCCATGAAGCACATGGTGGACGACTTCCGGGACTATGCGCGCGTGCCGCCGGCCCGGCTGTCGCCTCTCGATCTCAACGCGCTGATCGCCGAGGTCGGGACCCTGTATGGCGCGGAGGCCGGCGCTGGATCGCTGCATCTCCAGCTGGCGCCGGAGCTCCCGACGATC
>DASWBP010000107.1:0-1871 GCA_036390555.1 Burkholderiales bacterium
AACAGGATCACCGCCACCACGCCCGCCCCGATCTTAAGTCCCATCGCAGTTTCCCCTTGAGTCAGTCGTTGCGCGCCAGGCGCGCCACCAGCCAGCCTGCGGTGCGCAGCAGGCGCGCGTCGCCGTGGCGCGGGCCCACCAGCTGCACGCCGAGCGGCAGGCCGTTCTCGCCGCGCATCAGCGGCAGGTTGAGCGCGGGCGTGCCGAGCAGCGTCCACAGCGTGCAGAACGAAGGATCGCCGGTGCTGCTGAGGCCCTTCGGCGCCGTGCCGGGCGCGGAAGGCGTGAGGATCGCGTCGCAGCGCTCGAAGATATCGCTGAAGCCGGCATTGAGCAGCGGCGCGCGCGCCAGCGCCTTCTGGTATTCGAGCGCGGTCGTCGCGCGGCCCCGCTCTACCAGCGCGCGCAGCTTGTCCGAGAGCTTGTCGCGCCCTTTCTCCCACTCGAGATCGAAGTTGGCGGCCATCTCGGCTTCCATGATGATGCGATGCCAATCGAGTGCAAGCTGCGCGCTCTCCGGCATCTCCACTTCGATCACGCGGTCGCCGAGCTCCGCCGTCAACTCGGCAAAGGCCTCGCGCGTCTGCGGCTCTGCGCGGTCCCAGGCCGGCCCCTTGACGAAGGCGAGCAGCGGCGGCAGTGGCGGTTCCTCGGCGGCGATCGCCTGGAACGGGATGCGCGCGCGCGGCCGCGTATCGGGATCGTTCTCATCGTAACCAACCAGCTGCTCCGCGAGCAGCGCCACGTCCTGCAACGTGCGCGCGAAGAGGCCGACGTGGTCCAGCGTCCGCGAGAGCTTGAGCACGCCGGTGCGCGGGATCAGGCCGTGCGTCGGCTTGAAGCCGTAGACCCCGCAGAATGCGGCGGGCCGGATCACCGAGCCGTTGGTCTGCGAGCCGAGCGCTAGCGGCACCATGCCTGCCCCCACCGCAGCCGCCGAGCCGGACGACGAACCGCCCGGGGTGTGCTCGGGGTTGTGGGGGTTTCTCGTCTTGCCGGGGTGGAAATACGCGCACTCCGTAGTGACCGTCTTGCCGAGGATCACCGCGCCCGCGGCGCGCAGCATCGCCACCACCGCGGCGTCCGTGTCGGGCATGCGCCCGGCGTGCAGCGCGGTGCCGTCCTCGGTGGGCATGTCGCCGGTGTCGATGATGTCCTTGATGCCGACCGGCACGCCGTGCAACGGCCCGGTGGGACGTCCCTCACGCCGGTCCGCGTCGCGCGCGCGCGCTTGCACGAGCGCGTGCGCCGGGTCGAGGTGCTGCCAGGCCTCGACCTGCGGCTCGGCCTCGCGGATGCGCGCGAGGCAGCCCTCCACCAGCTGCTCCGACGTGATGGCGCCGTCGCGGATGGCGCGCGCCGCGTCGCTTGCCGAGAGCCAGTTGAGCTGGGAAGCGTCCATGCCCGTCGTCAGTTGCCGTAGATCGCCTTGGGCAGCCAGAGCACGGTCTGCGGCCAGATGTACACCACCAGCATGGACACGATCACGATGTACAGGAACGGCATGCAGCCGCTGAAGATCTGCGTCAGCAGCACGTGCTTGGGCGCGATGCCCTTCAGGTAGTAGGCGGCCATCGCCATCGGCGGCGACAGGAACGCGGTCTGCAGGTTCAAAGCCACCAGTAGCCCGAACATCAGCGGGTCGATCTTGAAGTGCGTCAGCATTGGCAGGAAGATCGGCACGAAAATGATGATGATCTCGGTCCACTCCAGCGGCCAGCCGAGCAGGAAGATGATGAGCTGCGCCACCAGGAGGAAGGTGACCGGGTTCATGTTCAGGCCGAGCACGAACTTCTCGATGATTGCCTGGCCGCCTAGGTAGCCGAAGACGCCGGCGAAGGTCGCCGAGCCGACGAAGAGGAAACAGACCA
>DASWBP010000108.1:0-9510 GCA_036390555.1 Burkholderiales bacterium
TCGCAGCTGCTCGATTTCCGGCGCGATGTGGACGGCAAGGGGGTCACCTCCTACCCGCATCCCTGGCTGATGCCCGATTACTGGCAGTTCCCCACCGTGTCGATGGGCCTCGGGCCGATCCAGGCGATCTACATGGCGCGCTACCTCAAGTACCTCGAAGCGCGCGGACTGGCGCAGACCGCGAACCGCAAGGTGTGGGTGTTCTGCGGCGACGGCGAGATGGACGAGCCGGAATCGCTCGGCGCGATCGGCATGGCCGCGCGCGAGAAGCTCGACAACCTGGTGTTCATCGTCAACTGCAACCTGCAGCGGCTGGACGGCCCGGTGCGCGGCAACGGCAAGATCATCCAGGAGCTGGAGGGCGATTTCCGCGGCGCGGGCTGGAACGTGATCAAGCTGATCTGGGGCGCCTACTGGGATCCGCTGCTCGCGCGCGACAAGGAAGGGCGGCTGCTGCGCATCATGGAGGAAACCGTCGACGGCGAGTACCAGAACTACAAGGCGAACGACGGCGCCTTCGTGCGCAAGCACTTCTTCGGCAAGGACCCGAAGGTGCTCGAGATGGTCTCGCGCATGAGCGACGAGGACATCTGGCGCCTGAATCGCGGCGGCCATGACCCGCACAAGATCTACGCCGCCTACGCCGCGGCGGTGAAGCACCGGGGCCAGCCCACCGTGATCCTCGCCAAGACCATCAAGGGCTACGGCCTGGGCAAGCAGGGCCAGGCGAAGAATCCGACGCACCAGCTGAAGAAGGTGGATCTCGCGACCATCAAGGAGATGCGCGACCGCTTCAACATCCCGATCCCCGACGACAAGCTCGCGGAGCTGCCGTTCTACGTGCCGCCGCCGGACTCGCCGGAGATGAAGTACCTGCACGAGCGGCGCCAGGCGCTCGGCGGCTTTCTGCCGCAGCGGCGCCGCAAGGCGGAAAGCGTGCCGGCGGTGCCGCCGCTCTCGGCGTTCGACGCAGTACTCAAGGGCTCGGGCGAGGGGCGCGAGATCTCCACCACCATGGCGTTCGTGCGCCTGCTCACCGCGCTGGTGCGCGACAAGGAGATCGGCAGGCGCATCGTGCCGATCGTGCCGGACGAGGCGCGCACCTTCGGCATGGTAGGCATGTTCCGGCAGCTGGGCATCTTTGCGCCGGAGGGGCAGAAGTACGAGCCGGTGGACCGCGACCAGGTGATGTTCTACCGCGAGGACAAGGCCGGCCAGATCCTCGAGGAAGGCATCAACGAGGCGGGCGCGTTCTCGTCGTGGATCGCGGCGGCGACCTCTTACAGCCACTCCAATTCGGTGACGGTACCCTTCTACATCTTCTATTCGATGTTCGGCCTGCAGCGTGTCGGCGATCTGGCCTGGGCGGCAGCGGACCAGCGCGCGCGCGGCTTCCTGCTGGGCGCCACGGCGGGCAGGACGACGCTCAACGGCGAGGGCCTGCAGCACGAGGACGGCCATTCGCACATCCTTGCCTCGGTGATCCCGAATTGCATTTCCTACGATCCCACCTACGGCTACGAGCTCGCGGTGATCGTGCACGACGGGCTGCGCCGCATGGTCGCCGAGCAGCAGGACGTGTACTACTACATCACGCTGATGAACGAGAACTACGAGCACCCGGCGATGCCCGCCGGGGTGGAAGAGGGGATCCTCAAGGGCGCCTACCTGCTGCGCGATTCGAAGGCGAAGGCCAAGGCGCGTGTGCAGCTGATGGGCTCAGGCACGATCCTGCGCGAGGTGGAAGCCGCGGCGGCGCTGCTGGAGAAGGACTGGGGCGTCGCGGCCGACGTGTGGAGCGCGACCAGCTTCACCGAGCTGCGCCGCGAGGGGCTCGCCGCCGAGCGCTGGAACCTGCTGCACCCGGAGGACAAGCCGCGCGTGCCCTACGTGACGCGCGTGCTCGCCGAGCGTCCTGCCGGGCCGGTGATCGCAGCCACCGACTACATGAAGACCTTCGCCGAGCAGATCCGTCCCTTCGTGCCGCGCGAGCGCGTCTACCGCGTGCTCGGCACCGACGGCTTCGGGCGCTCGGACTCGCGCGCGAAGCTGCGGTATTTCTTCGAGGTGAACCGCCATTTCGTCGCGGTCGCGGCGCTCAAGGCGCTCGCCGAGCAGGGCTTGGGCACGGCGAAGACCGTCGCCGAGGCGATCCGCAAGTACGGCATCGACCCCAGCAAGCCGGATCCGACCACCGTATGAGGGAGGTCGCGGTCCCGGACATCGGGGATTTCAAGGACGTCGAGGTCATCGAGGTCCTGGTCAAGCCCGGCGACACCGTGGCGGCGGAGCAGTCGCTGATCACGGTGGAGTCGGACAAGGCGTCGATGGAGATTCCCTCGCCCGGCGCGGGCGTGGTGAAGGAGCTCAAGCTCAAGGTTGGCGACAAGGTGTCGCAGGGCAGCGCGATCCTCGTGCTCGAGGAATCCGGCGCGGCCGCGGCGCCGGCGCCCAAGGCCGCGAGCGCCGCGGCGTCGCCCGCTGCGGTACCTGCAGCACCCGCGCGGGCGGCTCCGGGCCCGGCCGCACCCCCACCGTCGGCACCGCGCGCGTCATCGCCCGCTCCGGGTGCGGAACCGCTGACGGTGAAAGTGCCCGACATCGGCGACTTCAAGGACGTCGAGGTGATCGAGGTGCTGGTGAAGCCCGGCGATGTGGTGGCCAAGGAGCAGTCGCTCATCACGCTCGAATCGGACAAGGCGACGATGGAGATCCCGTCGCCCGCCGCAGGCGTGGTGCAGGAGCTGCGCTTGAAGACTGGCGACAAGGTGTCCGAGGGCGCGGCGATCCTCGTGCTGAGGGCTGGCGGCGAAGCGCCGGCGAGCGCCGCCGCAACGGCCGCTGCGCCTTCCGCGGCGGCCGCGCCGCAGCCTTCCGCGCCCGCGGCGCCCGCGCTGGCCGCGGTGCTCCCGCCGGTGCCCACGGAGCCGCGCGAGGCGACGCAATCGAAGCCCCACGCGAGCCCCTCGGTGCGCAAGTTCGCGCGCGAGCTCGGCGTGGACCTGTCGCGCGTGAAGGGCAGCGGCCCGAAGGCGCGCATCCTGCACGCGGACGTGCAGGCCTTCGTGAAAGGCGCGCTCGCCGTGGTGCCGGCGCCGGCGGCGCCGAAGGGCGGCGCGCTGCCCTTCAACCTGCCTGCCTGGCCGGACGTGGACTTCGCCAAGTTCGGGCCGGTCGAGGTGAAGCCGCTCACGCGCCTGCAGAAGCTTTCCGGACCCAACCTGCACCGCAACTGGATTTCGATCCCGCACATCACGCAGTTCGACGAGGCCGACATCACCGACCTCGAGGCGTTCAGGAAGTCGAACACCGCGGAGACCGAGAAGCAGGGTTTCAAGCTGACGATGCTCGCCTTCCTCATCAAGGCCTGCGTCACCGCGCTGCGCCAGCACCCCGCCTTCAACGCGAGCCTGGACAAGACCGGCGAGAACCTGGTGGTGAAGAAGTACTACAACATCGGCGTTGCGGTGGATACGCCCGACGGCCTGGTGGTGCCGGTGGTGCGTGACGCCGACAGGAAGGGTGTGTTCGAGGTGGCGCGCGAGCTCGCCGACATCTCCAGGCTCGCGCGCGACAAGAAGTTGAAGCCCGGCGACATGCAGGGCGGCACCTTCTCGATCTCGAGCCTCGGCGGTATCGGCGGCACGGCCTTCACGCCGATCATCAACGCGCCCGAGGTGGCGATCCTCGGCGTGTCGCGCTCCGCGCTGCGCCCGGTGTGGGACGGCAAGGCCTTCGTGCCGCGCCTGATGCTGCCGCTGTCGCTGTCCTACGACCATCGCGTGATCGACGGTGCGGCGGCCGCGCGCTTCACAAACTATCTGGCGAGCGTGCTCGGCGACATCCGCCGCACGCTGCTCTGACCGGTGACCCTGCGCCCTTACGCCCGCTCCTGAGATGGCCGACCTCGACTGCGACGTCGTCGTGCTCGGCGCGGGGCCCGGCGGCTACTCCGCCGCGTTCCGCGCCGCGGACCTCGGCCTGAAGACCGTGATCGTCGAGCGCTACCCGGTGCTCGGCGGCGTGTGCCTCAACGTCGGCTGCATCCCCTCGAAGGCATTGCTGCACACCGCCGCCGTAATGGATGCAGCGCGATCGCTTGCCGACCACGGCATCAGCTTCGGCGAGCCCAGGGTGGACCTGACCAAGCTGCGCGCCTTCAAGGAGAAGGTGGTGGGCAAGCTCACCGGCGGCCTGGCGACGATGGCGAAGATGCGCAAGGTCGCCGTGGTGCAGGGCGTGGGCGCTTTCGCCGGGCCGAACCAGCTCGCGGTAGAGGGGAAGGAACGAACGAATGTGCGCTTCAAGAGCGCCATCATCGCCGCCGGCTCGCAGGCCGCGAAGCTGCCTTTCCTGCCCGAGGATCCGCGCATAATGGATTCCACCGGCGCGCTGGAGCTGAAGGCCGTGCCAAAGCACATGCTGGTCATCGGCGGCGGCATCATCGGCCTGGAAATGGGCACCGTGTACTCGGCGCTCGGCGCGCGCCTCGATGTGGTGGAAATGATGGATGGCCTGATGCTGGGGGCGGACCGCGATCTCGTCGCGGTGTGGCAGAAGTTCAATGCCGGGCGCTTCGACCGCATAATGCTGAAGTCGAAGACCGCCAAGGCGGAAGCTGCGAAGGAAGGCATCCGCGTGCACATCGAAGGGCAGGAGCCGAAGGTCTACGACCTCGTGCTTGTTTCCGTGGGCCGCACGCCGAACGGCAGGAAGATCGGCGCCGAGAATGCGGGCGTCACGGTGAACGAGCGCGGCTTCATCCCCGTGGATTCGCAGATGCGTACCAGCGTGCCCCACATCTTCGCCATCGGCGACATCGCCGGCAACCCGATGCTTGCGCACAAGGCGGTGCACGAAGGCCACGTCGCCGCCGAAGCCGCGGCGGGCCAGAAGTCGCATTTCGACGCGCGCGTCGTGCCCTCGGTCGCCTACACGGACCCGGAGATCGCCTGGGTGGGCGTGACCGAAGACGAGGCGAAGAAAGCAGGGCTCAACATAGGTGTGGCCAAGTTTCCCTGGTCGGCCTCGGGCCGCGCCATCGCCAACGCGCGCGAGGAAGGCTTCACCAAGGTGATCTTCGACACCGAGAGTCACCGCCTGGTGGGTGCGGGCATCGTCGGCACGAATGCCGGCGACCTGATCAGCGAGCTCGCGCTGGCCGTCGAGATGGGCGCGGACGCCACCGACATCGGCAAGACCATCCACCCGCACCCGACGCTCGGCGAAACCGTGGGGCTCGCAGCCGAGCACTACGAAGGCGTTTGTACCGAGCTGCTGCCGCGGCGCAAGAAGGCATGACCCCCCAGGACGAGCTGAAGAAGCTGGTCGCGCAGGCGGCGCTGAAGCACGTGGTCGAGGACGCGGTGGTGGGCGTGGGCTCGGGCTCCACCGTGAACCTCTTCATCGACGCGCTCGCTTCCCTCAAGAGCCGCATCGAGGGCGCGGTGGCCGCCTCGGAAGCGAGCGCCGAGCGCCTCAGGAAGCATGGCATCCACGTCTTCGACCTGAACGCAGTGGACGATCTGCCGGTGTACGTCGACGGCGCGGACGAGATCACCGAGCACCTCGCCATGATCAAGGGCGGCGGTGGTGCGCTGACGCGGGAGAAGATCGTCGCCGCGGTGGCGCGCAAGTTCGTATGCATCTGCGACGCCTCCAAGCTCGTGCCGGTGCTCGGCAAGTTCCCGCTGCCGGTCGAGGTAATCCCGATGGCGCGCAGCCACGTCGGGCGCGAGCTGCGAAAGCTCGGCGGCCATCCCGTGCTGCGCGAGAACTTCAGGACCGACAACGGCAACCTGGTCCTCGATTGCCACGGGCTCACCATCACCGATCCGCCGCGGCTCGAGGCGGAGCTGAACAACATCGCGGGCGCCGTGACGAACGGCCTCTTCGCGCGCCGCCCTGCCGACTTGCTGCTGCTTGGCACGCCCGAAGGGGTCAAACAAGTGGGCGCGAAGCGCTAGCTCTTGGCAGGCAGCGCGCCGTCGCCGCGGGGCGCCCCGCCTGAGCGCAGCATCCTGATGACGGCTACACGGACCATGCTGTGCGCCCTGCTGATCGGCATGGCGGGGCGGGCCGCGGCGCAGGACACGGGCACGGTGCATCCAGCGCCATACCTGCCGTCGCCGCGCGCCACGGTGGACGAGATGCTGCGGCTTGCCGACGTAGGGCCGCGCGACGTGGTCTACGACCTCGGAGCGGGTGACGGCCGGGTGGTGATCGCCGCCGCCGCGAAGTTCGGCGCGCGCGGCGTGGGCGTGGAGATCGACGCGCAACTCGTCGAGCAGGCGCGGCGCAACGCGCAGCGGGCGGGCGTCGCGGATCGCGTCAGGTTCCTTGCGCAGGACCTCTTCGCCACGGACCTGCGCGAGGCCACGGTGGTTGCCCTGTACCTCTCGCCGAATCTCAACGAGAAGCTGCGCCCGCGGCTGCTGGCGCTCGCGCCGGGCACGCGCGTCGTCTCGCATTCCTCCGCGATGGGCGACTGGCGGCCCGACCGCAAGACGTCAATCCGCAAGGACGTGCTGCTGTGGGTCGTTCCCGCACGCGTCGCCGGGCGCTGGCGATCGGCGCCCGGGAGCGGGGAGGCCGCGGGTGCGCTCGAGTTCGAGATCGTGCAGCGCTACCAGGAGGTTGCCGTGAATGCCCGGCTGGGCGGCGCGCCGGTGCAAGTGTGGGAAGCACGGCTGGAGGGCGATCGCCTCAGCTTCGCGATCGTCGCGCGTGCCGGCGCGGACGACGAAGTGGCGCTCTACTTCGAGGGGCGCGTCGCCGGCAGCCATCTCGAGGGGCGGGTGACGCGCGGGGTCGGCAGGGCGCGCGCGGAGCAGACTTGGCGGGCTGATCGCGTGGCGCAGTAGCGCCAGGCCGGCGCCGGGCCGTGCACAGGCGGCCCGCGGCCATTGGGCGTAACATTTCGGTCACATCCCCGTGATAGGTTGAACGGCTCATGAGCGAGCACACTTCCAAGCAGTTCGACGCCGAGCTGGAGAGCGTGCGCTCGCGCGTGCTGCAGATGGGCGGACTCGTCGAGGAGCAGATCATCCGCGCGATGGAGGCGCTCGCGAGCGGCGACATGCCGCTGATCGACAAGGTGATCGCCGACGATCACCGCGTCAACGCGATGGAAGTGGAGCTCGACGAGCTGTGCAGCCATATCATCGCGCGCCGCCAGCCCGCGGCGGTGGACCTGCGGCTGCTCATCACCGTGATCAAGACCATCACGGACCTGGAGCGCATCGGCGATGAGTCGCAGAAGATCGCGCGCATGGCGAAGCTCATCCATACCGCCGAGCGCCAGCACATGCCGCGCCTGGACCTGTCGCACGTCGCCGAGCGCGCGCTCGGCATGCTGCGCCAGTCGCTCGACGCCTTTGCGCGCCTGGACGTCCCGGAGGCGATGCGCGTGGTGAAGCAGGACAGCGACGTGGACGACGCCTTCCGCGCCATCATGCGCCAGCTCATCACCTTCATGATGGAAGACCCGCGCACCATCTCGCGCTCGCTGGAGATCCTGTTCATCGCCAAGGCGATCGAGCGCATCGGCGACCACGCCAAGAACATGGCCGAGTACGTGATCTACATGGTCAAGGGCCGCGACGTGCGGCACACCTCCATCGAGGAGGTGGAGAAGGAAATCCTGCAGTAACTGGCCGGGGCTGGCGCCCGGCACCCCGGCCGGAGTCTTTGCCGCCGTTTACGTGCTTGGCGGGACGTAGCCGGAGGCGACGTCGGCGCCCTCGCCGAAGAAGTGCTTCTCCATCTGCTCGGCGAGGTACTTGCGCGCGCGGGCGTCCGCCAGGTTCAGCCGGTTCTCGTTGACCAGCATCGTCTGGTGCCGGAGCCACTGCTGCCAGGCTTCCTTGGAGACGTGCTCGAAGATGCGCTTGCCGAGTTCGCCGGGGTAGGGCGGGAAGTCGAGCCCCTCGGCCTCGCGGCCGAGCTTGATGCATTTCACCATGCGCGCCATCGGGGAGCCTTTGCTTGCTGGTTGCGCGGCCGTGCCGCTCAGATCCGCTTGATGAAGACCTTGGAACCGCGCTTCCAATTATAGAGCGCCTGGCGCTCTCCCGGCAGAGCCGCGGGCTCCGCCGGCTTGAAGCCTTGCGCGACGAACCAGTGCTCGGCGCGGGTGGTGAGCGCGAAGATCTTCCGGATCTTCAGCTGCCTGGCGCGCGCCTCGCAGGCGTGCAGCAGCCGTTCGCCGTGCCCGGCGTCGCGCGCATCGGCCGCCACCGCGAGGCAGGCGAGTTCGGCGGCCCTTTCGCCGCCGAAGGGGTAGAGCGCTGCGCAGCCGACGATCACGCCGTCGTGCTCGATGACGAGAAAATTGCCGATCTCGCGCTCCAGGCGCTCGCGGCCGCGCTTGACCAGCGTGCCGTCCGCTTCCAGCGGCTCGATGAGCGCGAGGATGCCGCCGACGTCCTCGAGGCGCGCAGCGCGCAGCTGCTGCATGGGCTCGGCGGTGATCATGGTGCCGACGCCCGTGTGGGTGAAGAGCTCCAGCAGCGTCGCGCCGGAGGCACGCCGCGAGAGCAGGTGCGCGCGCGACACGCCCGCGGCGAGCGCGCTGAGCGCGGCGCGCAGGGCGGCGGTGGCGTGCGCACCGAGCTCCTTCTTCTTGAGCAGCGCCTCCGCCTCGCGCGCGGTCAGCTCGCCGATCACTGCGCCCTTGCGATCCGTGGGCAGCCGGTCGACGAACAGCAGCAGCTTGTCCGCGCGCAACGCGCTGGCGACGCTTTGCGCCACGTCTTCCCAGGAAAGGTTGAACACCTCGCCGGTGGGCGAATAGCCCAGGTGCGGCACGAGCACCACTTCGCCCGCCTCCAGGCGCCTCGAGATCGCCTGCGCGTCCACCTTGCGCACCAGGCCCGTGTACTGGTAGTCCACGCCGTCCAACACGCCGATCGGGCGCGCTGCGATGAAGTTCCCCGAGGCGACGCGGATCGACGCCCCCGCCATCGGCGAGTTGGGCAGGCCCTGGGAGAGCAGCGCCTCGATCTCGACGCGCAGCACGCCCGCGGCCTGCTTCACCGACGTCAGCGCCTGCGTGTCGGTGACGCGCAGCCCCCTGGCATAGCGCGAGCGGATGCCCTTGGCCTTGAGCTCCGCCTCGATCTGGGGCCGCGCGCCGTGCACCAGCACGAGGCGGATGTCGAGCGCAGCGAGCAGGTTCACGTCCTGGATGAACTGGGCGAGGCGCGCCCGCTCGGTGATCAGCTCGCCGCCAAAGCCGATGACGAAGGTACGCCCGCCAAAGGCGTGCAGGTAGGGTGCGGTCTGGCGGAACCAGCGGACGAAGTCTTCGGGCGACGGCGGTGCGGCCATGGCTCGCGCGATTCTAAGGCAAGGCTCGGCAAGGCTCCGAACCGTTCCAGGCGCTGGCTGGAGAAGCCCCGAATAAGTTGCGCAAGGCTCCCTAGAAGTCCCCCGCGAGCGCGTTGAGCGCCGCGAGCGCCGCGAGCGCCGCCGTCTCGGTGCGCAGCACGCGCGGGCCGAGCCGCACCG
>DASWBP010000109.1:0-10599 GCA_036390555.1 Burkholderiales bacterium
TAGATCGTCTCCAGCTTGGTGGCCTTGTCCACGACGTGCACCGGCGTGGTCACCTTGCCGCAGTCGTGCAGCAGGCCCGCGATCTTCAGCTCGTAGCGGTCCTTGTCGCTCATGTGGAAGTCGGCGAGCGGGCCGTTCTCCGTCTCGTTCACCGCCTCGGCGAGCAGCATGGTGAGCGCCGGAACGCGCTGGCAATGGCCGCCCGTGTAGGGCGACTTTTCGTCGATGGCCGAGTTGATCATGTTGATGAACGACTCGAACAGCTGCTCGAGCTGGTTGATCAGCATGCGGTTGGTGAGCGCGATCGCCGCTTGCGAGGCGAGCGACTCCGCCAGTCGCTGGTCGGAGGCCGAGAACGGCAGGACCTCGCCCGTCTGCGGGTCGGTCGCGTTGATCAGCTGCAGCACGCCGATGATCTCGTTCTCGTGGTTCGCCATCGGCACAGTGAGGAACGACTTCGAGCGGTAGCCGGTCTTCTTGTCGAAGTTGCGCGTGCCGGTGAAGTCGAAGCCATCGGCGGTGTAGGCGTCCGCGATGTTCACCGTCTTGCCGGTGAGCGCCGCGTAGGCAGCCACCATGCTGTGGTTGGGCTTGCCGTCCTCGCCGACGAGGTGGATCGGGTAGAACGGCACCGCATTGCCGGTGGTACCGCCGAGGTAGTACTTCAGGCTGGTGGTGCGCAGGATCTCGAAGCGCAGCGTGCGGTCCTCGGTGATGCGGTACAGCGTGCCGCCGTCCGCGCGCGTGATCGACTTGGCCGCGGTGAGGATGGTCTCCAGCAGCCGGTTGATGTCGCGCTCCGCGGACAGCGACGCGCCGACGGCATTGAGCTGCTCCAGGCGCTGCACCAGGTCGTCGGCGGCGGCGCGCACCTCCGTGCCGAAGCGCAGGGACTGGGTGGTGTCGAGGGTGCTGCTCATGCGGGCGGCTCGCGACGCCGCGTCACTTGATGCAGACCGAGCGCACTTCCTTGATGTGCGTGACGCCCATCAGGCACTTCTCCATGCCGTCCTGCTTGAGGGTGCGCATGCCCTCTTCGAGGCAGACGGCCAGTATCTCGGCGACGCGCGCGTGCTCCTGGATGAGCTTCTTCAGGCGGTCGGAGGCGATCAGCAGCTCGTGCAGGCCGCAGCGGCCCTTGAAGCCGCTGCCACCGCACTTGTCGCAGCCTACAGGCTTGTAAAAGGTGAGCTGGCCGCGGTCGTTGCCATAGTGCCCCACCCAGTCCTTGTACACCGCCTCCATCGATCCCTTGGGATCGGCCTTGAAGCGCGGGATGTGCATCAGCTCGTCGCAGTACTCTCGCAGGAACGAGGTCAGCTCCGCGGGTTCCGGCGCGTAGGCCTGCTTGCAGGAGCACAGGCGCTTGGCGAGGCGCTGCGCCAGGATCCCGAGCAGCGCGTCGGAAAAGTTGAACGGATCCATGCCCATGTCGAGCAGGCGGATGATCGACTCGGGCGCCGAGTTGGTATGCAGCGTGGCGAACACCAGGTGGCCGGTGAGCGAGGCCTCGATGCCGGTCGAGGTGGTCTCCTTGTCGCGCATCTCGCCGACCATGATGATGTCCGGGTCGGCGCGCAGGAACGCCTTCATCACCGTGGCAAAGTCCAGGCCTGCCTTGCGGTTCACCTGCACCTGGCGCAGCCCCTTCTGGGTGATTTCCACCGGGTCCTCGGCGGTCCAGATCTTGGTGTCGGGCGTGTTGAGGTACTTGAGCACCGAGTGCAGCGTGGTGGTCTTGCCCGAGCCGGTCGGTCCGCAGACGAAGAACAGGCCGTAGGGCTTGCTCACCGTGGACTTGAGCTTCTCCTCGTTCAGCTTGGTGAAGCCCATCTTGTCCAGGGGCATCGGCTCGCCGGCAGCGAGAATCCGCATGACGATGTCCTCGACGCCGCCTGCCGTCGGAATGGTCGCCACGCGCAGCTCGATGTCCAGCGGGCCGAACTTCTTGAACTTGATCTTGCCGTCCTGGGGCTTCCGCTTCTCCGCGATGTCCAGGTCGCACATGATCTTGATGCGCGCCGCGATCGCCGCGCGGTAGCTCGCCGGCACCTCGATGTAGGGCCCGAGCGAGCCGTCCTTCCTGAAGCGGATCTCCGTCTTCGACTTGCCCGGATAGGGCTCGACGTGGATGTCCGAGGCTCCCTGGTTGTAGGCGTCGACGATCACCTTGTTGACGAGCTTCACCAGTTCGTTGTCCGCCGCCGCGGAGGCCTCATCCGCCGACGCGCCTTCCAGCGCCACGTCCTCCTCGTCCATGCCGGAGAGGATGTCGCCGATGTCGCCGGTATCGAACGACTCCGCGCCGTAGAACTGGTTGACCGTTTCCTTGAATTCCTTCTGCGTGGTTACGCGGTAGACGATCTTCGCCTTGGGGAACACGTTGGAGGCGATGCGCGAGCTGCGAATGCGCTCGGGGTCGAGGCACAGCACCACCAGTCCTTCCCTGGTGTCGTCGATCGGCACCCACTGGTTCTGCTCGATGTACTCGCGCTTCAGATTCTTGAGCAGCTCCATCGGCTTGACGCGGTCCTGCTTGTAGGCCTCGTAGGGAACGCCGAAGAACTTGGAGAGCGCCGCGCCGATCGCCGGGATCTTGACCTGGAACTCCTCGGTGAGCACCTGCTCGACGTCCACCGCCTTCTTGCGCGCCTGGCGCGAGGCAAGCTCGAACTCGCCGGCCGAGATCACCGCTTCCGCGATCAGGTAGTCGTACTTGGTCTTGACCTGCTGCGGCTTCTGGCGCTGGCGGAAGGCGATGGCGAGCGTCTGCGAGAGCTCCGCAACCCCTTCCTCGGTGAGCGGACCGAAGGGCACGCCCGCCTTGTTGTTGATGATCTGGATGACGCCGATCAGCTCCTGGTTCTGGTTGTCGACGATCGGCGCCACCAGCTGCTGCTTGGTGCGGTAGCCGGTGCGCTTGTCCACCTCCTGCAGGAAGCGCAGGTTCGGGTTGATCGACTTCAGCTCCGCGTCGTCGTAGCAGTCGCGGATGTTGATGGTCTTCTTGGCGAGCGCCACGTAGCCGGCGATCGAGTGCTCGGCGATCGGCAGCTTGAGGTCCTTGAACGAGTTAAGGCCCGTCTTGACCTTGGAGACGATCGACTGCTTGTCCTCGCCCACCGAGTAGATGGTGAGGCGGTCGGCGTTGAACAGCACGCAGACGTCGGCGCTCACCTCCAGCATGATCTCGTCGATGTTGCTGGTGGCGTGGACCTTGTTGGTGACCGCCTGCAGCTGCTTCTGGAATGCGAGACGGACGTTGGCGTCCACCTGCGACCCAGCGTGGTGGCTAAGGACGGCGCTCATCGTGGCTCCCCCGGTTGGGTGCTCCCGGCAATGCTAGCTCCTGGCCTGCAAACATTCAACCGCCATGGCTCTGATTTTTAGGCGATTTTTCACGTGGACGGGCAGCGCCAGCGGTCAAAATTCGAAAACCTGGTTGTTCTGCAACATGCGCGGCTGGATGCGGCCCGAGGACTCCTCGATTTCCTGCATGGTGAGCTCGGTTTCGCCGGGCTTGAGGTGGGTGACGTAGATCTCGGCGTCGCGCTCGAACTTGACGAGCTCCTCCGCGAGCATCGAGGGGCACAGGTGCTTGGAGAGCTCGGCGAGCTCCCGCTCCTTGTTGGCGAACGCCGTTTCGATGATGAGGTATTTGAGGTTGCTCAGGCGGTTGACGATCGTCCACAAGGCGTCATTCGGCCCGGTGTCGCCGGTGAACACGAGACTGCCCTTGCCGCTGTCGAGCAGGAATCCCACCGCCGGCACCGTGTGGATCGCCGGCAGCGGCGTGAAGGCCCGCCCGGCGAGGGACACCGTGCGTCCCAGCGCGATCTCCTCGTAGCGCATGAACGGGGCCTGCGGCGTGGGAATCTGCGAGAAATCGGGCCAGATCTCCCAGTTGAAGATGTGGCTCTTCAGGATGCCGATGGTTTCGCGCGTCGCGTGCACCGTGATCGGCTGGCCGCGCATGCCGCCCACGGTGTCGGCGAGGAACGGGATCGATGCGACGTGGTCAAGGTGCGAATGCGTGACGAAGATGTGGTCGATGAGCGAGAGCTCGGCGAGCGACAGGTCGCCCACACCAGTGCCCGCGTCGAGCAGCACGTCGCCGTCCACCAGGAACGAGGTGGTGCGCAGGTGGCGCCCGCCGATGCCGCCGGAACAGCCCAGGACGCGCAGTCTCATGGACGCACCCTACTTCTCATCGAACGCCGTCACACCGTCCCAGCCGGCCGGCGGCGGGTTGCGGCGCATCTGCGCAACGCGCTCCGCGTAGAGCGCATAGAGCTCGCAATCGGGGTCCATGCGCTGCAGGTTGAGCAGCGTCACTTCGACCTGGTCCCACGCTTGCGCGCGGTAGGCGCGCAGCGCCTGGTTCCAGAGCTTGAGCTCGTCCTGGCGCTTGCGGTCCACCTCGGCGTCGAGGCCGAGGGGCTCGTAGATGGTGACCGCCTCGTCCTTGCCCTTCACCTTGATGCGATCCACCTCGCGGAACACCACGTCCTTCACCTGGGCGCGCGTCGCCTCGCCAACCAGGGTGCCGACGCCATAGCCCTTGGTGCGGCCCTCCAGGCGCGAGGCGACGTTCACCGGGTCGCCCATCACGGTGTAGGCGCGGCGCACCTGCGAGCCCATGTCGCCGACGCGCACGTTGCCGGAATTGACGCCGACGCCGATCCTGAGCGTCGGCCAGCCGCGTGCGGCGAATCGTTCGTTCAGCGCCTTGCACTCCTTCTGCATGTCGAGCGCGGCCAGCACGGCGTTCCTCGCATGCTGCGCGTCCTCGACCGGCGCGCCCCAGAACGCCATGATGGCGTCGCCCATGTACTTGTCGAGCGTGCCGCGGTGGCGACTGCGGATGATGCCGCTCATCGTCGTCAGGTATTCATTGATGTACTCGCGCAGCTCCTCGGGCTTGAGCGCCTCGGAGATGCCGGTGAAGCCGCGCACGTCGGAGAACAGGATCGTCAGTTCCGCGGCGCGCGGCGCCATGTTGTATTTCTGCGGATCGCGCGCCATTTCGTCCACGAGCTCGGGCGGCACGTACTGGCCGAACAGTTCCGTGAACTGGCGCTTGGAGCGTGCCTCGACGAAGTAGCCGTACGCCATGTTCATGGTGTACAGCGCTGCCGTCATCAGCAGCGACGCCGCGAGCGGCAACACCGTGTCGGCGTAGTGCCAGAGGCTGATGTCGAACGCGGTGACCGCCGCCGCGCCGGCGAGCGTCAGCAGCGTGGCGACGAGCGGCGAGAGCAGCGGGATCAGCAGGGACAGCGCCACGCCGCCCACCAGCAGCAGCACCACTTCCGCGCCGAGCATGTAGGGCGGCTTCTCCTTGAGGTTGCGGTCGAGCATGCCGGCGATCAGGTTGGCGTGCACTTCCACCCCGGGATAGACGCTGTCCACCGGTGTCGCGCGCAAGTCCAGTAGCCCCGGCGCGCTGGTGCCGACCAGCGCGATGCGGCCCTTGAGCTTTTCGGCCGGCACGCGGTCGGCCAGGACGTCGGCGAGCGACAGGTACTGGAAGCTGAACTTCTTGCCACGGTAAGGGATGAGCGTCGCCGCCATGTCGTCCACCGGGATGGTGAGCGGGCCGACCTTGAGCCACTCCAGCCCGGTATAGCCGCGCTGCAGGAAGCGGTCGGGGGCGTAGCCGGGTTCGACCTTGGGAAAGCCGAGGATGGTGCGCACCACCGCGAGCGACAGCGATTCGTAGTAGGCGCCGTCGAGCTCGACCAGCATCGGCACGCGGCGGATGATGCCGTCTTCGTCGGGCAGCGGGTTGAAGTGCCCCGCGCTGGCGGCGTTTTGCTGGAACTGCCGCAGGTTGCCGCCGTAGCCCAGCCAGGTGGTGAAGTTGATGTTGCGGCCCTGGAACGTGCCCTTGGGCAGCACCGGCTCCGGGATCGCGGCGATGCGCTTGGCGTCCTTCTCGCTGCTCAGGTAGTAGCCCAGCACCACCGGGCGGCCCTTGATCGCCTGCGCGAACTGCGCGTCGTTGTCCAGTGTCGGCCGCAGCTCGCGCATCGCCTCCTGAAATGCCGGCACGTCCTTCAGCCGCCCCTGCGCGAGCTGCTCGAGCGAGCGGATGCCGGAGGAGATGTCGGCCTCCGCGAACACCACGTCGAAAGCGACGATGCCGACCTGGTACTTGTCGAAGAGCTTGGTGATCAGGCCCGCCATCACATCGCGCGGCCAGGGCCAGCGCGCGACCTCCTGCAGGCTTTTTTCGTCGATGTCGAGGATGACGATGTTCTCGTCCATGCCGCGCGGCATGGTGAGCTGCAGCCGCGCGTCGTAGATGATGTTGTCGAGCTGCGCGATGAACGGCACCTGGTAGTAGCGCGCCGCGTGCCCGATGAAGAACAGAGTGAAGACGAGCCCGAGGATGATGCGGACCAGATGCTGCTTCAACGGGGAACTCCTCGGGGCTCCGTCGCCTGGGCGGGGCCGTGGGCGGGGCGCGTGGATGCCCCGGACGTCATCCCTTCAGAAAGAACTCCATCTTGACGCCGGCCAGCTCGATCAGGTCGTGGTCCTTGAGCGCGTGCGGCGCAGTGCCGATCGCCTGGCCGTTGACGTTGGGCGGGTTGGCGCCTTCGACATGGGTGATGAAATAGCCTTGCGGCCTGCGCGTCAGCACCGCCACCTGCACGCCCGGCTTGCCCAGAGTGGTGAGCGGCTTGGCGAGCTCGAGCTCCCTGCCGGCGTTGCCGCCGGAGAGGATCTGGATTGCGCCCAGGGGATGGCCGGTCTTCGCTGCAGGCGCCGAGGCCGCCGGCGCGGCGGATGCCGGCGCGGGCGCGGGTGCCGGCGCTGCGGCCGCGGGCGCGGCGCCGGAGAGCGCGGCCATGGACGTCGTAGTCGAGGTCTTGTTGTCCTTCATCGCCGACATCGGCGCGGTGGTCGAGTTCTTGCTTTCCTTTTCGGCAAGGCCGGCGGCTGCAGCGCTCGCCGCGACCTGCTGCGCGGCTGCCGCGCGCGCCGCCTCCGCTGCGCCTGCGCCCATCGCCTTCGCCTGGTCTGCCGCGGCTCTAATCGCCGAGGGGCGCAGCACCATGGTCTTCTCGAAGTCGGCCTTCTCCGCGGTCACCGCGGCCACCGGCGCATCGCCGATGAACTTCAGCCGGTACTTGCCGAGCTCGACGACGTCGTTGTTCTGCAGGAAGTGCTTCTTGACCGGGTTGCCGTTCACCAGCGTGCCGTTCGTGCTGCCCAGGTCCTCGAGGAAGCAGTCGTTCAGGATGGTGACGATGACGGCGTGCTCGCCGCTCACCGCGAGGTTGTCGATCTGGATGTCGTTGTGGGGTTTGCGGCCGATGGTGGTGCGCTCCTTCGCCAACGGGATTTCCTTGAGCACCAGCCCATCCATGCTGAGTATCAGTTTCGCCATAGCCTGCCCCTGGAGCCTATTTTAGCCATCCGAGAAACTTGCCCATCATGCCGCGGGCAGCGGGGTACTCCCGCAGGACGCGCACGAGTATAACCGAAACGTTGTCCTTGCCCCCGTTGTCATTGGCCATCTGCACCAGCTGCTGCACGGCGAGCTTGAGGTTCGCGCCGAGCGCTTCCAGCGTCATCGAGATGTCGTCGTCCGCCACCATGTCGCACAGGCCGTCCGAGCACAGCAGGTAGATGTCGCCCGGCCGTGTTTCGTACTCGCGGATCTCGGGCTCCACCGTCGGGTCGATGCCGAGCGCGCGGGTCACCAGGTTCTTGTGCTGGGCGTGCTTCGCCTGCTCCGGCGTGATGAGGCCCGAGTCGATCTGCTCCTGCAGCAGCGAATGGTCGCGCGTCACCTGCTTGAGCACGCCATCGCGCATGCGGTAAAGGCGCGAGTCGCCCAGGTGCGCCACCAGCAGCTTGTTGTCGTAGAACAGGCAGACCACCAGCGTGGTGCCCATGCCCGCGTACTGCGGCTGGCTCTGCGCCGCGGCATAGATGGTGGCGTTCGCCTTGAGCACCTGCTCGCGCACCAGCTTGGCCGCGACGACCTTGTTGGTCTCCGGATCGATCTCGTAGGGGTGCACCTTGGCGAGCAGCTGCTGCATTTCGGTGGTGATCACCGTCGTCGCCATGCCGCTCGCCACCTCGCCGGCGTTGTACCCGCCCATGCCATCGGCGAGCACCGCCAGGCCGTTGACCGCGTCTGCCGCGACCGAGTCTTCGTTGTGCGAGCGCACCATCCCCGGATCTGTGCCGGAGGCGATCTCGAGGGCCTGGCTCAGATCCATGCGCTCAGAGCTCGATGTCCACGCTGGTAACGCCGCCGACCTTCGGCAGGGTCGGCGCCCCGCCGCCTGCGGCCGCGGCGCGCAGCGCGGCGGCGAATTCCTCGCCGCTCTGGTAGCGCTCGTCGGGGTTCTTGGCGAGCGCCTTGTCGAGGAATGCCACCAGGCCCGGCGGCACGTTCGGGTTCACCGCCAGGATGTCGGCAGGCGGCTCGTTGGCGATCTTGTACATGAGCTGCGCCATCGACTCGCCCTCGAAGGGAAGCTTGCCGCACAACAGCTGGTACAGGCTCACCGCGAGCGAGAAGAGATCCGAGCGGCCCTCGATCTTCCTGCCGGCGAGCTGCTCAGGCGACATGTAGGAGGGCGTGCCGAGCACCATGCCGGTTTTGGTCTTGGATGAGTCGGTGAGCCGCGCGATGCCGAAGTCGGTGAGCTTGAGGGTGTCGGTCTGCGGGTGGTACATCATGTTCGCCGGCTTGATGTCCCGGTGCACGACGCCCTGCTTGTGCGCGTAGCCGAGCGCGTCGGCGGCGCGCGCGATGATCGACACCGCCTTGTCCACCGGCAGCAGGTTCGGCGCCTTCACGAAGGGCACCAGGTCGCCGCCCTTCAGGAGCTCCATGGCGATGTAGCAGAAGTCGTGCTCTTCGCCGGTGTCGTAGATGGTGACGATGTTGGGATGCGACAGCCGCCCGGCGGTTTCCGCCTCGCGGAAGAAGCGCTCCTTCACTTCGGCGAGCTCGTCGGCCTCGAACTCCTGCGCGAGCGCCATGGTCTTGATCGCCACCTCGCGGCCGATCTTCGGGTCCTTGCCGAGGTACACCACGCCCATTGCGCCCTTGCCGAGTTCCTTCTGCACTTCGAAGCGGCCGAACTTCGGCTTCTCGCCGGCGGCGAGGTTGAGAGAGCCGCCGGGGTGGCTGCTCGCGCCGCTCAGGATCACGGTCTCCGAGAGCTGCTTGGCGCGCGAGAGCTTCTGCTCGAGGTCCTTGAACTTCGGATTGAAGTCGTGCATGTGGCGGAACACGGCTTCCGCCTTGTTGAACTGGCGCTTCCTCTCGAAGTCGAGCGCCAGGTTGTAGAGGTTCTCCATCACCGCGTCCGACATCGGCACCTGCCGGAACTTGTCCCAGGCGAGGTCGAGCTGGCCCTGCGCCTGGTAGGCAATGCCGAGCATGCGGTTCGATTCGGCCGAGGACTCGTCGGACTTCTGCTTGGCGCGCTCGGTGACGATGAAGCGCTTGGAGATCAGCGCGAGGTGCCCCACGAGCAGCAGCGTGGCCGGCACCATCAGCTGCATCCATGTCGCCTGCATCGTCATCAGCGCGACGTGCACGCCGATCAGCACCACGAGGATGATGGCGGTGACCAGCGCCGCGGGCGCCGCCCTCAGGCGCGGCAGGAGGATGATCAGGTAGATGCCGACCAGCAGGAACACCACTTTTTCCGCAACCCAGGCCCAGGGCGGCGAGACGAAGAAATGCTCCTGCAGGATCGAGGACACCGAATGCGCCAGCGTCAGCACGGGCGGCATCGCAGGCGACACCGGCGTCACGGCGCTGGTGCCGACGCCGGCCGCGGTGGCGCCGATCAGCACGATCTTGTCGGCGTACTTGCCCGCCGGGATCTTGCCGGAAAGCACATCGTAGAACGAGTCGACCTGGAACGCCGGCCGGCCCTCGCGGTCCTTGTAGAAATAGGTGTACATCTGCAGCGCCGGATCCGTGCCGATGCGCAAGCGGCCGAGGTTCACGCCCTCGTTGGGCCGGATGCGGATGTCGGCGGGCCCGAGGTTGAGGCTCTTCGCCGCGATCATCAGCGACAGCGACGGGAAGTGGTGCTCGAAGTAGCGCAGCACCAGCGGCTCGGTGCGGATGCCGCCGTCCACGTCCGGGTTGGCATTGAGGTGCCCGAGCCCCGCCGCCGCGCGCCCCAGGCTCTCGAGCGGCACCAGCACCTCGGAGGCGGGCAGCGCGCCGGTTTCCTGCGCGCGCGACGGGATCGCGTTCTTCACGACGAAGTCGGCGAGCGCCCGGTCGGGCTTGCCGCGCGGCGTGTCGATGGTGAACAGCATCGGCAGGAGCACGCTGCCCGCCCTCGCGTAGCTCTCCGCCAGGCGCCGGTCGGTGTTGAGCGCGGACTCCGCCTCCTTGAGCAGCGCGAGCAGCGGCGAGGGCTCGGCCGAGCCGGCGGCGCTCCTCTCGGCAAGCTCGAGGAGCTTGGTGATGTACTGGTAGCCGGGGTCGAGCTGCGGCTCGAAGAGCAACAGCGTGCTGGCGACGACCTTGGCCTTGGCGCCGGCAAGCAGGTCGGTCATGCGCGCATGCACCTCGCGCGACCAGGGCCAGCGCCCGATGTT
>DASWBP010000110.1:0-19263 GCA_036390555.1 Burkholderiales bacterium
CGCGCAGAGAAGCTCGTAGCTCACCGTACCGGCCGCCGCCGCCACCTCGTCCGCGGGCAGGCCCTCGCCCCACAGCGTCACCGGCGTGCCGATGTAGGCCTCCTCGATGTTGCTGATGTCCACGCAGATCATGTCCATGGACACGCGCCCCACCGTGGAGGTGCGCCGGCCGCCGACCAGCACCGGCGTGCCGCTGGGCGCGTGCCGCGGGTAGCCGTCCGCGTAGCCGCAGGCGACGATGCCGATGATCATGTCCTGCTTCGCCTCGTAGGAGAAGCCGTAACCCACCCTCTCGCCCTGCGCGAGGTTCTGCACCGCGATCAGCTCGGAGCGGAGCGTCATGGCGGGCTTCAGGCCGATGTCGGCGGCGCTCCAGTCGGGAAACGGCGAGCAGCCGTAGAGCATCAGCCCGGGCCGCACCCAGCCCTCGCGCGTCTCCTTGAAGCGCAGCAGCGCCGCCGAGTTGGCGACCGAGCGCGCCGTCTCGAAAGGCTGCACCAGCTCGTTGAACCAGCGCAGCTGGTCGTGCACGCCGCTCTGGCCGTCGGCATCCGCGAAATGGGTCATCAGCGTGATCTTGCCGATGCCGGGGTGCATGCGCAGCGTGTTGTAGGCGGGCCGCAGGCTGTCCACGCCGAAGCCGAGGCGGTTCATGCCGCTGTTCACCTTCAGGTAGAGGTCGAGCGGCCGCGGCATGTCCATGTGCTGCAGCAGCTCCACCTGGTCGGCATTGTGGATCACGGGCGTCAGGCCGTACTTGAAGATCAGGTTGACGTCCAGCGGCTTGAAGAAGCCCTCGAGCATCAGGATCGGCTGCTTGAAGCCCGCCAGGCGCAGGCGCGCCGCCTCCTGGAAGTCGAGCAGCGCGAAGCCGTCGGCGGCGGCGAGCGCGCGCGCCGCGCGCTCCAGGCCGTGGCCGTAGGCGTTCGCCTTGATCACCGCCCAGATCTTCGCCTTGCCGGCCGCCTCGCGCGCAAGCTGCAGGTTGTGGCGCAGGGCGGAAGCCTTGATGACGGCGCGGATCGGGCGCGGCATGTTGCTAGGATAACTTAGGGTGGCCGCCGTCAATCTTTGACGCGGCAGCGTGCAGGGCGGCGCCCCTAACCGTGCTATAAGACCGCGGCGATGAATCTCGGCTTTTACATCATCATGGCGGCGCAGTTCTTCTCGTCGCTCGCCGACAATGCGCTGCTGGTCGCCGCCATCGCGCTGCTCATCCAGAGCGACTCGCCCAGCTGGCTCACGCCGTACCTCAAGTTCTTCTTCGTCGTCTCCTACGTGCTGCTCGCCCCGTGGGTCGGCGCCTTCGCCGACCGGCTGCCCAAGGGCCAGGTGATGTTCGTGTCGAACACCGTCAAGATCGCCGGCTGCCTGATGCTGCTCTTCGGCGTCAACCCGCTCGCCGCGTATGCGCTGGTGGGCCTCGGCGCGGCGGCTTACTCGCCTGCCAAGTACGGCATCCTCACCGAATACCTGCCGCCGACCAAGCTGGTGATCGCCAACGGCTGGATCGAGGGCCTCACCGTGGGCTCGATCATCCTCGGCACCGTGCTGGGCGGCGTGCTGATCAGCGCCAAGGTGTCGGGCGTGCTGCTCGCCTTCGACCTGCCGAGCCTGGACACCGGCGTCGACACGCCGGCGGAGGCCGCCATCGCCATCATCGTGTTCGTCTACGCGCTGGCCGCGATCTTCAACCTTTACGTGCCGCACACGGGCGTCGCCCTCAAGCCCCTGCCGTCGAACCCGCTCGAGACGCTGCGCGACTTCACGCAGTGCTGCAAGCGCCTGTGGACCGACAAGCTGGGGCAGATCTCGCTCGCCGTCACCACGCTGTTCTGGGGCGCGGGCGCGACGCTGCAGTTCATCGTCATCGAGTGGGCGCGTGCCGCGCTGGACTACAACCTGTCCAAGGCCTCGATCCTGCAGGGCGTGGTGGCGATGGGCATCGCGCTCGGCGCGGTCATCGCCTCGGCGCGCATCACGCTCGATCGCGCGGTGAACGTGATCCCGCTCGGCATTGGCATGGGGGTGTTCGTCATCTCGATGGTCTTCGTGCGCGACGTGAGCGTGGCGATCCCGGTGATGGTGCTGATCGGGGGGCTTGCCGGCTTCTTCGTCGTGCCGATGAACGCGCTGCTGCAGCACCGCGGCCACAACCTGATGGGCGCGGGGCGCTCGATCGCGGTGCAGAACTTCAACGAGAACACCTCGATCCTGGTGATGATCGCGGGCTACTCGGCGCTGCTCGCCTCGGGCCTGTCGATCTTCGCCGTGATCACGCTGTATGGCCTGTTCGTCGCGGGGACCATGACGCTCGTGCTGGTCTGGTACCGGCGCAACCGGCGCGTGCATCGCAAGGAGATCGAGGCGCTGCTGGAAATCGCGCGCTCCGAGCGGCATTAGAAGCAGGGGGCGCTGCGGCGCCCCTAGGGTTCGGGAGCCGAGGCTCCCGATCGTGTATTGCGCCCCCCCGGGTCGAGGGGACGCCGCGGCGCTAGTCGACTTTCGCGCCCGACGCGCGGATCGCCGCCTCGATGGAGGGCACCTCGGCCGCGATCTCCGCGGCGAAGGCTTCGGGCGACGCAGACGGTGAAGCGTCCATGCCCTGCTGCGCGATGCGCTCGCGGATCTCCGGCTTGGCGAGGCCCTTGGCGGCCGCGGCGTGCAGGCGGCGCACGACCTCCATCGGCGTACCGGCGGGCGCATACAGGCCGAACCAGAACGTCGATTCGAAGGGCACGCCCGCCTCTTCCGACCCCGGAATGCCCGGGATGGAGGGGGAGGCCTTGCGCATGCTCACCACCAGCGGCCGCATGCGCCCCGCCTTGATGAACCCGGTCACCGTCGGCGAGGTCGCGAACATCACCTGCGTGTCGCCCGCGAGCAGCGATTGCGACGCCGGCCCGCCGCCCTTGAACTGGACGGTGGTGAACCTGATGCCGGCGGCGGCTTCAAAGGCCGCCGCCGCCAGGTGCGGCGCGGAGCCGAAGCCCGCCGCGGCATTGAACAGCTTGCCCGGGTTCGCCTTGGCGTAGGCGACGAGATCCTGCAGGTTCTTGAACGGCGTGTCGTTGTTGACCACCAGGATCGTCGTGCCGACGGCGACTCGGCTGACCGGCACGAAATCCTTCTGGTCGTAACCGAGGTTCTTGTAGAGGTTCTTGGCGATCGCGTGATTGCCCTGGTTGAGCAGCGTGTAGCCGTCGGGCGCCGACTTGGCCACGAATTCCGAGGCAATGGAGCCGCCGGCGCCGGCCTTGTTCTCGACGATCACGGTGGCGCCGAGGTCCTTGGCGAGCTCGTCGGCGATCACGCGTGTGGTGAAATCCCCGGACCCTCCCGGCGGGTAGCCGACGACCAGCCGGATCGGCTTGCTCGGATAGCCCTGGCCCCAGGCGCTCGCCACGCACGCGAGCGCCGCGAGAAACGACAGCAACCGCATCGCTACCTCCCAGTGAAAATCGGCTTGCGCTTCGCCATGAACGCCTGGCGGCCTTCCTTGTGGTCGGCGCTCGCGAAACAGGCCTCCGCCATCTTCTGCGCCTTCGCCATGTCGCGGTCCGCAGGGTCCTTCAAGGCCTGCTGCACGGCGAACTTTGCCGCCGCGACGGTGAGCGGGGCGTTCTCGGCGATCATCTCGCAGGTCTCCGCGACGATCCGCTCCAGCTCCGCCGCAGGCACCACCCGGCTGACGAAACCCATGCGCAAAGCGTCCTGCGCGTCGAACTTGCGCGCGGTGAAGAAGATGTCCGCGGTATTGGCGGCGCCGATCACGCTCATGAAGCGGCGCACGCCCGCGGGACTGTAGCCCAGGCCGAGGCGCGCGGCCGGCATGCGGAACACGGCGTCCTCCGAGCAGAGGCGCAGGTCGCAGGTCGCCGCGAAACCCAGGCCTCCGCCAAAGCAGTAGCCGCGAATGCGCGCGATCACGGGCTTGGAGCACTGCATGGGCGCCACGTAGGCTCTCTCGACCGCCTTGTTGTATTCCGCCTGCGCCTCGGCGGTGCCGCGCAGCTTCTCGAACTGCGACACATCGGCGCCCGAGATGAAGGCCTTGTCCCCGTCGCCCGCCACGACGATGGCGCGCACGCCCGCGTCGGCGTCGAGCGCCGCCAGCGCGCCGGGCACGGCGTTCCACATGTCGAAGGTCATCGCGTTCAGCTTCGCAGGATTGGAAAACAGGACGGTCGCCACCGCCCCCTCCCTGCGCACGATCAACTCGGCCATGCGCGCATCATAGCGTCCGCGGCGCCAACGTCCTGCGCGGCAAGCGATCCAGCCCGGCTCCTGCCGCTAGCGAGAGCCGCCACCCAGCACGCGCACGGCCTCCTCCCCGCGCAGCGTGTAGATCGTCGCGCCGCAGACGGCGAGCACCGGCAGCACGAACAGCGCGATGCTCAGGGCGAGGGTCCCGCGCCGCATCGCGCCCGGGGCACGCAGGCGCGAATAGGCGGAGAACAGCGTGAGCGCGGTGATCACCCAGCAGAAGAACTCCAGCAGCGCGCGGCTCCAGGGCTTGGCGAGCAACACGCCGATCCCGCCGGCAAGTCCGACGATCCAGATGCCGAACAGCACGGCGTCCTCCACCGCCCGCCTGAGCAACTGGCGGCGCGCACCTTCGCCCTGCAGGTGCAGGCCCGCGACGATGTAGGCGCCCAGCAGCAGCGCCGCGGCGCTGACGATGGTGTAGAGCCAACCGATGACTGGCAGCGGCAGCGCGTCCATGCCGGAGCTTCAGGCCCGCGACGCGGGCGGCACCGCTAGCGCCAGTAGGGCTCCGCGCACTTGACGATTT
This sequence comes from Burkholderiales bacterium, assembly GCA_036390555.1. GTDB lineage: Bacteria > Pseudomonadota > Gammaproteobacteria > Burkholderiales > SG8-39 > JAABQT01. The sequence goes on from DASWBP010000110.1 coordinate 4,796, forward strand.
CGATGGTGCTCCCGAGGTCGAGGCAGTGCCGCGCGTCCTCGTTCATCTTGGCCGGCATCTTCTTGCCGCTCGATGCCGCGGTCTTGGTCGCCTTAGGCTCACCCGACTGCACGACCATCCCGGCCGGCTTGGCAGGGGCCGTCTGGGCAAGCGTCCGGGCCGCTGGCAGGATTGCCAGTAGTGTCGCAAGAGTCAAAGCTAAGGCCTTGTTTGTCATGGGACTGCCCTCATTCCAGAGCCGCAGATCGCCATGCTAGAACCATCCCGGGCCGGAAGCAACTCGGCTGCTAACCTTCGCCCCATGGGCAGTCTGACCCCCTACGCTTGGCTGTCTATCGCCGCCGCCCTTGCCACCATGGCGCTGAAAGGGCTGGCCGCCTGGATCACCGGGTCGGTCGGGCTGCTGTCGGATGCGCTGGAGTCCCTGGTCAACCTGGGCGCCGCCCTTCTCGCGCTGTGGATGCTCAGGGTGGCGGCCGAGCCGCCGGACGAAAAGCACCCCTTCGGCTACAGCAAGGCGGAATATTTCTCGGCCGTGGTCGAGGGGGTCCTGATCGTCGCTGCCGCCACGGCGATCGTCGCCACCGCGGTGCCCAGGCTCCTCGCGCCGCGCCCGATCGAGGAATTCGGGGTGGGCCTGGCGATCTCGCTCGTGGCGACGTCCATCAACCTGGCCGTCGCGGTCACGCTGCTGCGCGCTGGCAAACGGCACGACTCGGTCGCGCTCGAGGCGGACGGCCAGCACCTGCTCACCGACGTCTGGACCTCGGTCGGCATCGTCGCGGGCGTCGGCGCCATCGCCGTGAGCGGCTGGCTGATCCTCGACCCGCTGATCGCGATCGGGGTCGCCGTGTACATCGTGTGGACGGGCGTGGGCGTCATGCGCCGCTCGCTCCTGGGTCTCATGGACCGGGCGCTGCCTGAAACCGAGCTCGCTGCGATTCGCGCCGTCCTCGAGCCCTACAAGGCGAAGGGCCTCGATTACCACGCGCTGCGCACCCGCCGGGCGGGGCGCCGCCGGCTGGTGGAGCTGCACCTGCTGGTTCCGGGCGGGATGTCCGTGCACGACGCGCACACCGTGGCGGAGGAGATCGAAGACCGGATCCGCGCCGCGCTGCCCGGCACCGCCGTGCTCACGCACCTCGAGCCGATCGAGGCGCCCGCTTCCTACAGTGACCAGGAGCTGTTTCGCTGAGGAGCCGGACGTTCAGCTCGCGGGCAGGCCGAACAGCTGCCGTGCGAATTCGCCCGGCTGCTGCTTGAACGCGAGCGCGACGACCTCGAGGTTGCCCGTCGTGCTGTAGACGAACGGAAACCCGCAGCGGCCCAGCATGTTCACGAGCGACTTCTGGGTAAAGCCGGTCTTGTGCGCGAAGAAATCGTTGCCGCTGCGCTCGATCTCTAGCCCGAAGCCGTAGAACACGTCGCGCACCGTGATCGGCCCCGCCGGCGACTGGTAGAGCACGTCGTCGATGTCCAGGGACTTCTGCACCGCCTGCCGCATGACCTCCCCCATGTCCGGCACGCGGATGTGGCTGAAGCCCTCGTCCTTCAGCACATGGCGGAACCCCGCGAGCACCTTCGGCACGTCGTGCCGGTAGTAGTGCTCCAGGTTGTGGGAGCAGTACACGGCGTCATAGACGCCAGCCTCGAGCCGGGTCAGCTCGCGCGCGTCGCAAACGACGTCGGGCTTGCCGCGCGGGTCGATGTCGAGCAGGACGTTCTCCCAGCCCTGGTAGTTCGGCGGCAGCGGGATGTCCTTCGAGTTGCCGCCGACATTGAGGACTCTGCGCACGTCTATCGCAGCTCCTTCGCCTTCTCGCGCAGGACGTATTTCTGGATCTTGCCGGTCGCGGTCGTCGGCAGATTGCCGAACACCACCTTCTTCGGCACCTTGAACTTGGCCAGGTTGCTGCGGCACCAGTCGATGTACTCGGCTTCGGTCGCCTGCACGCCGGGCTTGAGCTGCACGAACGCGCACGGGGTCTCGCCCCACTTGTCGTCGGGTCGCGCCACCACTGCGGCGAGCGCGGTCGCCGGATGCTTGTAGAGCGCGATCTCGACCTCGACGGACGAGATGTTCTCGCCCCCCGAGATGATGATGTCCTTCTTGCGGTCCTTGATCTCGATGTAGTTGGTCGGATGCCAGACCGCGAGGTCCCCGGTGTGCATCCAGCCGCCGTGGAATGCCTCCGCGGTGGCCTTGGGGTCCTTGAGGTAGCCGAGCATCACTGTGTTCCCCTGGATCAGGATCTCGCCCATCGTCTGGCCATCCTTCTTCACCGGCTTGCAGGTCTTCGGGTCGCCGACGATATGCCCCTCCACCACCTGGTAGCGCACGCCCTGGCGCGCCATCTCCACGGCGCGCTCCTCCAGCGGCAGGTCGCGCCACGCATCCTGCTCGGCGCACAGCGTCGAGGGCCCCTGCAGCTCGGTCATGCCGTAGATGTGCAGCACCTTGAAGCCGAGCTCCTCCATCCCCTTGATCACCTTCGCCGGCGGCGGCGAGCCGCCGGTCATGATGTGTACCGGCTGCGCGAACCTGCGCCGCTGCTCCTCGGGCGCGCCGATCAGCATCGCCAGCACCGTAGGCGCGCCGCACATGTGCGTGACGCCATGCTCCACGATCGCCGGGAAGATCTGCGCCGGATCCACCGCGCGCAGGCACACGTGCGTGCCCGCCATCGCCGTCACCGACCACGGGTAGCACCAGCCGTTGCAATGGAACATCGGCAGCGTCCACAGGTACACCGGATGCGCGGGCATCGGCCAGGCGACGATGTTGCCCAGCGACTCGAGGAAGGTGCCGCGGTGGTGGTACACCACGCCCTTCGGCCGGCCGGTCGTGCCGGAGGTGTAGTTGAGCGCGATGGGATCGTCCTCCGAGCGCGGCAGCGACCAGGCGAATTCTGCATCGCCGCCGGCGATGAACTTCTCGTATTCGATGTCGCCGAGCCGCTCGCCAGGCCCGGTGTAGAGCGGGTCGTCCACGTCGATGACCAGGGGCTTCTTCTTCAGCTTGGCGAGAGCCGGCTCGACCACGGCAGCGAAGACGCGGTCGGTGATGAACACCTTCGCCTCGGCATGCTCCAGGATGTAGGCGACCGTATCGGCATCGAGGCGCGTATTGATCGTATTGAGCACCGCGCCAAGCATCGGCACGCCGTAGTGCGCATCCAGCATCGCGGGCACATTCGGCAGCATTGCCGACACCACGTCGCCGCGCTTCACGCCGCGCCGGGCGAGCGCGCTGGCGAGGCGGCGCGCTCGCCCCAGGAACTGCGCATACGTGATGCGCTGCTTGCCGTGCACCACCGCGATGCGCTGCGGGTAGATCTCCGCGGCGCGCGGCAGGAATGCGATGGGCGAAAGCTCCGTGCGGTTCGCGGGACCGGGCTTGAGTGCGCTCCAGGCGTTCTTGCGCACCGCAGCAACGCGCTTCTTCTTTGCCATTTCCCCTCTCCTCGCCTTAAACTGCCCCGGCAAATCTACCGCAAGGAGGAGACCCCGTGAAGAAAGTAGCCCTGGCCGCAGCGCTCGCCCTCTGCTTCGGCGTTGCGCAGGCCCAAGACAAGAGCATCAAGATTTCCGGCTTCGGCGCGAAGACCGGACCGGTACGCGGATTCGGCGTCAACAGCGAGGCGGCGATGCTCGCCGCCGCGGAGGTGATCAACAAGGCGGGCGGCGTCAAGCTCGCCGACGGCACGAAAGCGAAGATCGCCGTCGACTTCTACGACGACGCCTGCAACGCCGAGCAGGGCATCTCGGTGGTGCGCCGCATCGCGGGCACGGATGCACTGGTGGCGATCGGGCCGACCTGCTCAAACGTCGCCGAGCCGCTGTTCGGCATCCTGCAGAAGAAGGTGGGGGATGCGAGCGACTCCGGCCTGCAGTTCCCGATCTTCACCGACGTGGCGATCAAGGTGGGCTTGGCGAAGATCTCGGAGTGGGCGTTCCGCAACGTGCCCAACGAGATGATCATGTACTCGTCGGTCTTCTACTGGCTGCGCACCACGCGCCCGGAGCTGAAGACCGTGTACGGCGGCGTCGAGGAGGACTTCGCGCACTCGCGCGCCACCTGGCACGTGGTGATGAAGGACCGCGCGCAGGCGAACAACTTCACGGTGGTGGGCGAGTCGAAATGGCTGCTGGCGGACACCAACTTCGCCACGCAGGTGCGCGAGATGAAGAAGGCCAACGCCGACGTCATCGCCATCTCCGCGCATCCGTTCAGCATGTGCGGCGCGCTGAAGGAGATGGCGCGCCAGGGCGTGAAGCCCAAGGTGCTGGTCGGGCTGACCAGCTCCTCCACGACCGAGACGCTGCAGGGCTGCGGCAAGCAGGTGCAGGGCATGATCATCCCGACGTCCTTCGCGCCGGTGACCAAGGACGGCAAGTACGCCTCCGCGGAGACCGCGAAGAAGAAGGGCGCGGCCGACCTGCACTCGATGGCGGCCTGGGAGAACATGTTCATCCTCAAGGACGTGATGGAGTCCGAGAAGATCACCGGCAAGGACGTGCAAGGCGACCGCCGCAAGATCCGCGACGGCCTGGCCAAGCTCAAGCAGACCAAGGGCCTGATGGGCGTGACCAAGCGCACCGACGACCGCGAGGCCGACAAGCCCTACCTGTTCGTGCAGGCCAAGGGCAACGAGTGGGTCGTCCTGCACAATCCGCTCTAAGCGCGAGGAGAGGGAGATCCCGGGCGCGGTGATCCCGCGCCCGTTTTTTTGCCCATGCTCGACTTCCTGCAGTCGCTCTCCGACGGCGTGCTGTTCGGCGCCACCTATGCGCTGATCGGCATCGGCTTCACGCTGGTGTTCGGCGTGATGCACAAGATCAACATGGCCTACGCCGCCGCGTCCATCGGCGGCGCCTACTGCGGGCTGCTGATCCTCAAGGTGATGGCCGGCGCGCCGCCCGCGCTCGTGTTCTTCTGCGCCTTCCTGAGCGGCGGGGTGCTCGGCGCCGCGGTCTACGTGACCTGCTTCCATTTCATCCCGCTCAGCTCGCCGCTCGCCACGCTGATGTCCACCGTCGGCATGCTGCTGCTGGTCGACGAGATCGTGGTGCACGCCACCGACGGCATGCCGCAGAACTACCCGGCGATGTTCGACGACGTGATGCTGCGCGCCGGGGAGTTCACGATGCGCGGCGACCTGCTGCTGGTTTTCGCGGTGGCCGTGCTCTGCATGGTGGCGCTGCTGCTGGTGCTCTACCGCACGCGCCTGGGCCTGGCCACGCGCGCGGTGGCGCAGCAGCCGGTGGCGGCGCGCCTTTGCGGCATCCGCCTCGAGCGCGTGAACGTCACCACCTTCGTCATCACCGGGCTGCTGGGCGGCATCGCCGGCGCGCTGATCGGCGCCTCGGTGGGTACGCTCTCGCCGCTGCTGACCACGCCGCTCACGGTGAAGGGCCTCATCGTCACGGTGATCGGCGGCCTGGGCAGCATTCCCGGGGCCATCGTCGCGGGACTGCTGGTGGGCGGGTTCGAGAACGTGCTGCAGCTGTACCGCGGCGTCACCGAGCGCGACCTGTACGTGATGCTGCTGCTCTTCGTCTTCCTCACCTTCCGCCCCGGCGGCATCTTCGCCCCCAAAGGCGGCCGCGACTGATGGACTTCTATTTCGGCTTGGCGCAGGTCATCGGCGTGCACACGTTGCTCGGCCTCTCGGCGTACATCGTGCTGCTCACCGGGCAGGTGAGCCTCGCGCAGGCGGGCTTCTACGCCATCGGCGCCTACGTCGCCGGCATGCTGACGGTGCTGGGCGGCTGGCACCTGGTGCCCGCGCTCGGCGCCAGCGCCGTCTGCGGCGCCGCGGTCGCCTGCGCGGTCGGCTTCCCGGCGCTGCGCGTGAAGGGCCTGATGCTGGTGATCGCCACGCTCGCCTTCGGCGAGGGCGTGCGCCTGTTCTTCTTCAACTTCGACTACCAGATCGCCAGGGGCGAAATCAAGGTGGGGCCGCTCGGCGGTGAAGGCTTCCGGCAGATCCGCTTCTTCCCGGAGAACGGCTGGAGCACTCTGGAGGTGATGCTGTTCGTCTGGTTGTTCGTGGTCGCCGCCATGGCGCTGCTGTGGTGGTTCGACCGCTCGCGCTACGGCACGGTGCTGCGCGCGGTGGGCGAGGACGAGCTCGCGGCGCAGTCGGTGGGCATCAACCTCACCGCCGTGAAGGTGAGCGCGATGACCGTGGGCGGCGCCATCGCCGGCGTCGGCGGCGGCCTGTACGCGCACTACACCACGCACATCGAGCACTCGAGCTTCAACATCCTCGTGGCGACTTTCGCCATCGCCTACCCGATCGTCGGCGGCCTGCGCAGCGTCTTCGGCACGCTGCTCGCGGTGGTCTTCGTGCAGGGGTTCCTGATCGAGGGGCTGAGGTTCCTCGGCGACTGGCGCAACCTGCTGTTCGGCGCGCTCATCGTGCTGGCGATGAACCTGCGCCCGAGCGGGCTTCTCGGGACCAGGCGCCGTGCTTGAGCTGCGCATGCTGTCGCGCCATTTCGGCGGCGTGCGCGCCGTGGACGGGCTCGACCTCAAGGTGGAGGAAGGCCAGATCTTCGGCCTGATCGGGCCGAACGGCTCGGGCAAGAGCACGACGGTGAACGTCATCACGGGCCTGTTCCCGCCCACCGCCGGCGCGATCCTGTTCCGCGGCCAGGACATCGCCGCCCTGCCCACGCACCGGCGCCTGCGTGCCGGCATCGCGCGCACCTTCCAGAACATCCGCCTGTTCGGCCAGCTCTCGGTCTGGCAGAACCTGTGGGTGGCGCAGAACTCCGCCGAGGACCAGGCGCGCCAGGGTTTCTTCGCGCGCTGGCTCGGCGGCCAGCGTGGCGTGCGCGAAGAGATCCGCCAGCTGCTCGAGTTCTCCGGCCTCGCGCACAAGCAGGACGAGCTCGCCTCCAACCTCGCCTTCGGCGAGCAGCGGCGCCTGGAACTCGCGCGCGCCATGGCGGCCAAGCCCCGGCTGCTGCTGCTCGACGAGCCGGCGGCGGGCATGAACAGCGAGGAGATCGGGCAGCTGCGCGAGCGCATCCTCAGGCTGCGCGAGCGCGGCGTCACGATCCTGCTCGTGGAGCACGTGATGGAGCTGGTGATGGGCGTCACCGACCGCATCGCCGTGCTCAATTTCGGGCAGAAGATCGCCGAGGGCTCCCCCACGGAGATACAAGCGCATCCCGCCGTGCGCAAGGCCTACCTCGGAGGCGAGGGCAAATGAGCCTGCTCGCCGTGCAAGACGTGGTCACCGCCTACGGCAAGATCGAGGCGCTGAAGGGCGTGACGCTCGCGGTCGAGCAAGGCTCGATCACCTGCCTGCTCGGCCCCAACGGCGCGGGCAAGACCACGCTGATGATGACCATCGCCGGCATCCTCAAGCCGAGGCGCGGGCGCGTTGTTTTCGAGGACACCGACATCGCCGGACGCGCGCCCCACGCCATCGTCAGCCGCGGCATCGCGCTGGTGCCGGAGAATCGCCTGGTGTTTCCGAGCATGTCGGTGCTCGAGAACCTGCACGCGGGCGCATACCAGCGGGGCGACAAGCAGGCGATCGCCGAGGACATCGACCGCATGTTCGCGCGCTTTCCGCGCCTCAAGGAGCGCGCGGCGCAACTCGCCGGCACGCTTTCGGGGGGCGAACAGCAGATGCTTGCGGTGGCCCGCGCGCTGATGAGCCGGCCAAAGCTCCTGCTGATGGACGAGCCCTCGCTGGGGCTTGCGCCGCTGGTGGTGGAGGAAATCTTCCGCATCGTCGCCGACCTGCACCGGGACGGCGCGACCATCCTGCTCGTCGAGCAGAACGCGCACATGGCGCTGAAAGTGGCGCACCACTTCTACCTCATCGAGCAGGGCCGCATCAGCTTCAGCGGCACACCGGGAGCGCTCGCCGAGGACGAGGTGATCCGGCGCGCCTACCTGGGCACAGCGCGGCCCTGAGGCGGCGATGTTCTACGGGTTGACGGAGCAGCAGCAGCGGGAGCTCGCCGCCCCCGAGCGCCTCTACGACCGGCTCGCGCCGGGCGGTTATCTCGTGCTGGACGACTGCGGCTGGTACCGCTACCGGCAGCAGAGGGACGCCGAAGATCCGTTCTTCCGGCAGCGAGGGTGTTCCGTCCTCGAATTGCCCACCGGCCAGGGCCTGGTCATCAAGCCGCCGGCCTAGCGCGTGCTCGCGGACCTGCTGCAAAACACGCTCGACGGCCTGTTCCTCGGCTCGTCCTACGCGCTGCTCGCGCTGGGCTTCACCCTGATCTTCGGCGTGCTGCGCCGGGTCAACCTGTCCTACGGGCCGGCGATCATGCTGGGCTGCTACGCGGCCACCTGGGCGCACCTGAGCTTCGGCGCGGGGCTGCTCGCGCTTGCCGCGATCGCCGTATTGGGCACGATGCTGGCCGGCGCCTACGTCGAGCGCCTCGCCTTCGCGCCGCACCGGCACGGCTCGGCCATCGCCGCGATGGTGGCGAGCTTCGCGCTGTGGATGCAGCTCGAGGAGCTCGCCACTCTCGCGCTGCCGCGCCACATCTATCCGTTCCCGCCGCTCTACGCGGGTGCGCCCATCGAGATCGCCGGGCTCAGCCTGCGCCTGGAGTCCCTCGCCATGCTCGGCGCGGCGCTCGCCGCCTGCGCGCTGCTCTGGTGGATCCTCTACCGCAGCCGCTTCGGCCTGGCGGTGCGCGCCGTGATCGACGAGCCGCGCGCGGCGCAGCTCGCCGGCATCGGCGTGGCGCGCACCTTCATGCTCACCTTCGCGCTTGCCTCGGCCCTCGGCGGCGTCGCCGGCTTCCTCATCGCGGCGAGCCACGAGCAGGTCACGCCGATGCTCGGCATGTGGTCCACGCTGAAAGGCCTGCTCGCCATGATGCTCGGCGGCCTCGGCTCGCTGCCCGGCGCCGTCGTGGGCGGCCTCGCGCTAGGGCTGCTCGAAGCGCACAGCCAGTGGTTCCTGGGCCCGCAGGCGCGCGACCTTATCGCCTACGCCCTGCTCTTTGTCCTGCTTGCCGTGAGAGCGCCATGGATGACTACGCGATCGGCGTCCTGACCAACATCGGGCTGCTGTCCTTCCTCGCGCTCTCGGCCTACTTGCTGCTGGTGGCGGGCGAGATGTCCTTCGGCCAGCAGGCCTTCTTCGGCGTGGGCGCCTACACGGGCGGCATCCTTACGGCGCTCTACGGCTGGCCGCTGCCGCTCGCGGCCCTGGCGGCGATGGTGCTGGGCGCGCTGGCGCAGCTGCTCATAGGGCTTCCGACCCTGCGGCTGCGGGGCCTTTACTTCGCCATGGCCACGCTCGCGGCCGCGGAGATGATGCGCATCCTCTTCGAGCTGTTCCACTTCCAGCGCAGTGTGGCCGGTGATGTGCTCGGCCCGGACGGCACCCAGGGCTTCCGCGGCATCCGCTGGGTGTTCGAGCAAGGCATCGAGCCGGCCGAGTACTTGGCCATCGTCTATGGGCTGCTCGCGCTTGCCCTCGCCGGCTTCATCTTCCTCGAGCGCTCGCGCCTCGGCGCCACGCTGCGCGGCGTGGGCGAGGACCCGGAGCTCGCGGCGGCGCTCGGCGTGGATGTCACGCGGCTCAAGCTCGGCGCCGCCGCCGCCGCGGGGGCGCTGGCCGCGCTGGGCGGCGTGCTCTTCGCCCACCACAACACCTACATCGAGCCGCGCAACTTCGACATCATGCTGGGCGTGCACAGCCTTGCCTATGCGCTGATCGGCGGGCTGGGCACCGCGCTCGGACCGCTGCTCGGGGTAGTGCTGGACATCGGCGCGCTCGAAGGCAGCCGTGTCTTCCAGGGCTACCGCATGATCGTTTTTGGGGGATTGGTCGCGCTGCTGCTCGTCTGGCGGCCGCGCGGATTGCTCGACGAAAGGACCGTGCGATGGGCAAGACAGCAGCTCAGGCGGCGCTCTTCCTGATCGTGGGGCTCGCGCCGGCGCTGGCGCTCGCTCAGTCGCCGAAGGCGAACCTCGCTTGCCGGTTCACGGGCACCGACTTCGTCTACGACTGCGTCATCCATTTGACGCGCGGCGGCAAGCCCCTGGAGGGTGCGCAGGTCACGGTCGGCGCGGACATGCCCTCGATGCCGATGGCGCACAACGTCAAGCCCGTCAAGGCGCAGCCGGCCGGCGCGCCGGGCGAGTACCGCGCGCGGCTCGACCTCGAGATGCTCGGCGTGTGGGCAGTCAAGCTGCGGCTCGCCGGGCCGGTGCGCGACCAGCTGGTGCTGCATTACGAGTTCGACAGCAAGGGCGCGACTCCCGTGCAGGATGCGCGCAGGCCGTCGTCGGCGAAGCACCGATGAAGACGCTGCCGTTCAAGCAGGTGGACGTCTTCACGGCCAAGCCCTTCCTCGGCAACCCGGTGGCCGTGGTAATCGGCGCGGAGGGCCTGTCCACGGAGCAGATGCAGCGCATCGCCGGCTGGACGAACCTTTCGGAAACCACGTTCCTGCTGGCGCCGACCGTGAAGGGCGCCAGCTACAGGCTGCGCATCTTCACGCCGCGGCAGGAGCTGCCCTTCGCCGGGCATCCGACGATCGGCAGTGCGCATGCCGCCCTCGAGAGCGGCTTTGCCAGCGCCGCGGACGGTGTGCTGAGGCAAGAGTGCGGCGCCGGGGTGCTCGAGCTCTCCGTCGAGGGCGGGCGCATCTTCGTCAAGGCGCCGCAGCCCAGGCTGAGCGAAGTGGCGACGCCCGCGTTCAAAGGCAAAAAGCTGCGCGTGGACGTAGGTCCCGTCTGGGTCGTCGCGGATCTTGGCGGCGCCGATGCGGTGGATGGCCTGCAACCGGACATGGCGCAGATCGCCGCGATGTCGGCGGCACTCGATGCGACCGGCGCCACGGTATTCGGGCGCACCGGCATGCCGGACGCGCCGATCCACGTGCGCTCGTTCGCGCCGGCGCACGGCATTGCCGAGGATCCGGTTTGCGGCAGCGGCAACATCTCCGTAGCGGCGTACCTGCGCGAGACGGGGCTGCTCAAGGAGTTCGGCCCGGCCTACACCGCGCGCCAGGGCATGCAGGTCGGGCGCGACGGCAAGGTCGAGGTGCGAGTCAGCGCCGATGCCATCCGCATCGGCGGCGACGCCGTGACCTGCGTGGACGGCAGGCTGCGCGTCGGCTAGAACACTCCCGGCACGCGCGCGGCGCTCATCGCCCGGCCGGCGAACAGAGTACGTCGCCGAAGTCCTGCAGGGGCATGTCGGTCACCTGGATGGTTGCCGTGCACGCCGGATCTCTCTCCACGCGCAGCACGTATTCGCCGGGCTCGAGCGCTTCAACGTAGAACTCGCCGCCCTTGCCCGTGAACGCGGGCATCTCGACACCGGCCCGCGTCACCTTCAGCTCGCGAAACTCGATCGGCACCCGCTGCTGCCTGACCTCCTGCTCGAGCCGCCCGATTGCCGCGCGGATCTTCTTCACGTCGAATGCCAGGTAGGAGCCGCTGCGGAACGCGGGCGAGACCACCAGCCGCGAGCTCGCGAACCCATACTCGAGCGGCACCGCACGCTGCTCGAAGCCGAGGTAGTTGTCGTAGAACGAGAGCATCGGCGACACGACTGCTTCGCCGCGCTCATCCGTCTTGCCCATGAACTGGCCATTTGCGCTGACGGGCACTCCGGGCACGTCACCCACCTTCACAAGGGCAAAGCTGTCGGTGAGCGGGCGGCTGACGAAGAAGCGGTCGCGGACGTAGCCTATGCCGCTCGCTACCGATAGCTCCGCGACCCCGCGCGTGACGGCGTCGTTGCTGGAGCCCTGGTAGCGCCCCTGCAGCGTCGCGTAGCGCCCGTTGTATTGCCCGTACGCATTGCTCAGCGTGGCAGTCCCGGCAGAGGTTTCGACCCGCTCCGGGCCAAGCCGGAAGCCGTACCCTTCGCCCACCGGAACTATCTTCTCCCAGTTGAGCGCTTGGCTACTGGTGCCGCCTGCACGAATCGTGCTCGCAACTGCCGAGTAATCTCTGTCGAACAGGAAGCGGAACACGGCGGAGCCGGTCCAGTCCTCGACCAGCCCCCGGTTCCTCGTGTAACCGAGCGTCAGAATGCCGCGCCCGCTGAAGAAGCTTGCGTTGTAGCCGACGCTCCACGCGTGCAGCGCCTCCTGGTTGCGCGGCTCCGTCACCGTGTACGACGTGGAAATCGTTCCCAAGCCGGTAGGTGAATAGGCGGCCGACGCGGAAGCGAAATTGCGCGTCTGCGACGGCGCACCGGATGGCAGCATCCGGTACTCGTCGCCGAAGTGCCGCGCGTTGAGGCTCACCGAGTAGCGCGGCGCGATGAAGCTGTAGAACATGGACCCGGCGTAGCCGGTCGTGCCTCCGCCGCCGCTCACGGAGGCGCCGGCGCCGACCACGCCCGCACCCGGGATCAGTACCGTGCCGATCGGTCCGCCGTTCACCATGTCCTCCCGCGCCTCGGCGCGCAGTCCAAGCGTGAGCAGGTCACTGACGCCGTAGCGATGGAACCCCGAGAATGCCGCCTTGCCGTAGTCGCCGCTGCTGACGCCGTAGTTCTCGCGCAGGAAGCCGAAGTTGTAGCTGTAGTCGTGCAGGCCTTGCCGCAACGCGGAGTCGGTGAAATAGAACGGCTGCTGGATGACTTGCTCCCTGCCGAAGGCGTCGCGCACCACGACCTGCACGTTGCGCGCGCCCGTATAACCCGTGATGTTCACGACATCGACCGGACCAGGCTCCACCTGCCGGCGCGCCACGACGTTGCCGTCGACCCTGACCTCCACCTGCGACGGCAACGCCGCCGTCGTGTTCAGGCTGAGCGTCGGGTACTGGATGAAGAAGGGGTCCATGGGGTAGTGCTTGCTGAAGCTCACCCCGCCCATGGGAACGGCGCCCGAGAGCTCGCGCACCGGCGTGAAGAAATCACCGCCGACGAGCCGCTGCAGGGAGTCGCGCTGGTCGTAGGTGAGGTTGGTCTGCAGCCGCGTGTAGCCGCGCTCACCGGCTTGGTCAGCGTAGAAACCCGAACTGTAGAGCAGCATGTCGCCCTTGCGCCCACCCACCTCGGTGGTGACCTGCGTGCGCGACGAGCTGAATGAGTCGTCGCCGGCCACCAGGAGTGCGTAGTTGAAGAACGCGCTCGGCTGCGCCGGGCGCAAGGCATCCGCGTAGCGCCAGCGCAAGTCGATGGTGCCCCTCGGCAGCTTCTCCGCCGCCACCGCGATCTCCAGCGCAATGCGCTGTTCGTCGAAGCTGGCCCGCAAGTCGGCCACGCGGCCAAGGTCGACGTGCTCGATGCCCTGCAATCGCAGCGCAGCGCCGCCGGGGACCGCGAGCCCCCACGAGCGAAAATCGGCAGCCGGCACGAAGAGGCGTCCCGCTCGATCGCGCAGGATCGGCGTGGTTCCGCGCGCAGCGCCATTCACGGTGACCGTGACGATGATTGCCTCAAGCGGTGGTTCCGCCTCGACGCCGCGCTGCGCCTGCGCAAGATCCATCGGCAGTGGCGTGCCAGGCGGGACAGGGTCCGTGTCGGCGCTTGCCGCGGTCCGGCTGGCGAGGCTGCCGATGACGAGGAGCAACGTCGCCAGGTAGTGCAGGGCCCGGCAACTGGGAGCGCGCGAGCGCCTATTCGCAGGCCGCGGGCGCCACATCCAACCTGTGCTTCTTCTCGGCTTGCTCCGAGGTCGTCAACGTCAGCGCGAGTTCTTTCAACTGCCGGCACACGTTCCCCGGGATCCGCACCTGGAATTGCTGGCGCGAACCGGCAAGCAGTGTCCGTCCCTGGATCTTATGGGTGAACTGCCCGGTGCCATCCGCGTCCACCCCTACGATCGCGGCTTCGCGGTAGCTGAATCGGCGGTTGCCCCGGTTGGCGATGGCAACGGTCAGCGTGCCATTGCGCAATTCCGCCAACTCGACCTCGCCACCCGGCTGGGGCCTTGCCGGGGGCACGAAGACCGGCACGGCGACGCTGAGCAGCAGCCGGACCTGCGCCCCCCGGGGCTTCTCGGATGGCGATTCCTCCAGTGCGACTTCCTGCAGAAAGACCGTGTAGGCCTGCTCCTGCGCCGCAGGCGTCGCTCGCACGCCCACGCGGATGATCCGGCTTTCGCCCGGCGCGAGTTCGAGCGCGCGCGGAAACCAGATCAGCGTGTGCGAGTCGCTGTAGACGTTCTTCCCGCTTTCGTCCTGGCCCCAATCCGTGCCGCGGACCTGGAAGCGGATGCGCTGCTGGTCGAGATTGCGCACCTCGATCTCCGCGCTGCGCACGCCGCGCTCAAGCTCCAGGCTCATGGGACTGACCGAGAAGTCCGCTGCCCGCGAGTGCCGCCCGGTGACGGCAAGCGCGCTCGCAAGGAACGCAAGGGTCAGTAACAAACGCAGAGCCGGGCTCCCTGCGGCCAGGCGCTGCGTCATCACGGCGTCACGCTGAGCGTAAGGACATCGGCATACGTGCCGGCGTTCGCGTTGGCGTAGTTCGCCCCCGCGATCTGCAGGGTAAGCGTCAGCGTGC
>DASWBP010000111.1:0-13758 GCA_036390555.1 Burkholderiales bacterium
GCGATAATAAGTCATGTTCCAGGGAAAGTGGTACGACGAGGTCGCGGTGGGCGAGCGCTTCGGCACCCGCGTCACGGTCACCGAGACGCATCTCGTCCTCGGCTCGGGAATGTTCGGCGACTTCAACCCCCTGCACGTGGACGAGGAGTTCTCGAAGAAGACGATGTTCGGCACGCGCATCCTGCACGGCCCCTTCACCGGCGCGCTGATCGCGGCGCCCGTGGGCAACTACTTCTCCGGCACCGCCCTCGCCTATCTGGAATACGCGTGCCGCTTCAAGGCGCCGATCCGCCCGGGCGACACCATCGCCAGCGAGTGGACGGTGGTGGAGAGGATCGACAAGCCGAAGCACAACGGCGGCATCCTGGTGATGCGCTGCGAAAGCCGCAACCAGAAGGATGAGATCGCGGTGGAGGCCGAGGGCAAGCTCCTCGTCGCGTGCCGGCCCGCGGCCTGATGTCGGCGCGCCGCAGCGCGGCCGCACCTTGCAGCACCAACGCCGCGCACGCAGGAGCGGACCAGCGGCTACCTAGCCGCGCGCCTCTTCCCGCTTGCGCAGTTCCTTTCTCTGCACCTTGCCCGTGGTGGTCATGGGCAGCGCGTCGATGAACTCGATTTCCTTTGGATACTCGTAGGGCGCGAGGCGCCCGCGCACGTGGCGCTGGATGTCTTCCTCCAGCTGCTTGGAAGGCTTCTCGCCCGGTTGAAGCACGATGAAGGCCTTGACGATCGCGCCGCGCGTCGCATCCGGCTTGCCGATCACCGCGGCGTTGGCGATCGCCGGGTGCTTGACGAGGCAGCTCTCGATCTCCGCCGGGCCGATGCGGTAGCCCGCGCTCTTGATGACGTCGTCCGAGCGGCCCTGGTACCAGAGGTAGCCGTCCTCGTCCATCTTGCCCTGGTCGCCGGTGAGGCCCCAGTCGCCGACGAACTTGTCCTTCGTCGCCTGCGGATTCTTCCAGTACTCCAGGAAGAACACGGGATCGGCTTCGCCGTTGCACGTGCGGTTCACCGCGATCTCGCCCAGCTCGCCGCGCGGGCGCTCGTTGCCGTTCTCGTCGATCACCGCCACCCGATGCCCTGGATACGCGCGGCCAATCGAGCCGGGCTTCACCGGCCAGGCGGCCTGGCAGTTGCCGACCACGTAGTTGATTTCGGTCTGGCCGAACATCTCGTTGATGGTGACGCCCAACTGCTCCTTCGCCCACTCGAGCACCGTGACGCCCACCGACTCGCCCGCGCTCATGATCGAGCGCAGGTTCAGGCGGTACTTGCTGCGCGGCTCGGGCACCGCCTTCATCATGAGCTTGAGCGCGGTGGGAAACAGGAACGAATTGCGCACGCCGTACTTGTCCAGCAGGTAATAAGCCTTCTCGGCGTCGAACTTGCCGCGGTACCCGAGGATCGGGATGCCGCAGGCCCAGGAGGGCAGCAGCGCATCGAACAGGCCGCCCGCCCACGCCCAGTCCGCGGGCGACCAGAACATGTCGCCTGGCTGCGGGAAGAAGTCGTGCGAGTGCACGAATCCCGAAAGGTTGCCGATCAGCAACCGGTGCGCTTCGTACGCGCCTTTCGGCGCGCCGGTGGTGCCGCTCGTATAGATGATCAGCGCCGGGTCGTCCGCCGCAGTGTCCACGCCGCGGAACTCCGGGCTCGCCTTGGCGAGCAGCGCCTCCCAGGCGTGCACGCCCGCCTCGCGCGCGCCGCCCACGCCGATCACGTGCTTGAGCTGCGAGAGCCTGCCGCGCACCGCCCAGAGGTTGCCGATGGTGGTGGGCTCCACGATGGCGACGCTCGCGCCCGCGTGCTCCATGCGGTACTCGAGCGCGTCGGGACCGAAGAGGTGCGACAGCGGCAGCGCCACCGCGCCCATCTGGAAGATCGCCATGTACGCGATCGCCGACTCCGGGCGCTGCGGCAAGAGGAGCGCCACGCGATCGCCGCGCTTGACGCCGAGCGCCGCGAGCGCGTTCGACAGGCGGTTCGCCTGCTGCTGGATGTCCCAGAAGGAATACGCCGCCGTGGCGCCGGACTCGTCTTCCCAGTAAAGGGCGAAGCGCGAGCGGTCCGCCGCCCACTGCCCGCAGCAGGCCTGCGCGATGTTGTAGCGGGCCGGCACGTTCCAGCGGAACTTGCGGTAGAGCTCGTCGTACCGGTCGGCCATCGCGCGCATTCTATACTTCGCCCATGGCGCTCCAGGCCCTGGTGTTCGACGCGTACGGCACGCTGTTCGACGTGCACAGCGTGGTGCGGCGCAGCGAGGCGTTCTGGCCGGGCAAGGGCGCGGCGCTCTCGCAACTTTGGCGCGCAAAGCAGTTGGAATACACCTGGCAGCGCAGCCTCATGCGGAGCTACGTGCCCTTCTCGCAGGTGACACGCGAGGCGCTCGAGTACGCCTGCGCGGCGCTCGGCCTGGCGCTTGACGCGGGACGCACGGATGCGCTGATGCAGGAATACCTGCGCCTCGCCACCTATCCCGAGGTGCCGGCTGCGCTCGCCGCGATGAAGGCGCGCAAGGCGATCCTCTCGAATGGTTCGCCCGACATGCTGACCCCGCTCGTCGCGCAATCGGGCCTCGCGCTCGACGCCGTGCTGAGCGTGGACGAGGTGAAGATCTTCAAGCCCGCGCCCGAGGTCTACCAGCTCGCGGTGGACCGCCTGGGCGTGGCAAAGGAGGACATCGGCTTCGTCTCCTCCAACTGCTGGGACGCGCTCGGCGCCAAGTCCTTCGGCTTCCGCGTGTTCTGGATCAACCGGCAGCAGGCGCCGGTGGACGCGCTCGGCGTCAAGCCCGACCGCATCGTGCAGGGCGCGCATGAAGTTCTGCTCTAACTGCGCCGCGCCGGTGGTGAAGCGCGTCCCCCCGGGGGACAGCCTGCCGCGCTGGGTGTGCGACGCGTGCGGCGAGATCCATTACCAGAACCCCAAGCTGGTGGTGGGCGCGGTGCCGGAATGGAATGGCCGGCTGCTGCTCTGCCGGCGCGCCATCGAGCCGCGCTACGGCTACTGGACGCTGCCCGCCGGCTTCATGGAGAACGACGAAACCGCGGGGCAGGCCGCGCTGCGCGAGACGCTCGAGGAAGCGGGTGCGCGCATCGAGCTGCTCGCGCCCTTCTCGCTCATCTCGGTGCCCTACGTGAACCAGGTGCACCTTTTCTACCGGGCGCGGCTGCTCGACCTGGAGTTCCGGCCGGGCGAGGAAAGCCTCGAGGTCGCGCTCTACGAGGAAGCGCAGGTTCCCTGGAAGGAGATCGCCTTTCGCACCGTGGGCCTGACGCTGAAGTACTGGTTCGCCGACCGCGCGGCGGGCGGCTTCGGCTTTCACGCGGAAGACGTCGCGCCGCGCTAGGGAAGCCGCGCACCCGCCTCGCGGCGGCGCATTGCGCGCTGCAGGAGGGCATCGCGCCCCGAGAAAAGGTATGCTTCCCGCCGGTGCGATCGCGCACCAACCTTGGGAGGGGTCCGTATGTCCGCACGTTTCTTCAGCGCCTTGCTGGCCGCACTGCTATTGACCGCCGCGCCACTTGCCGGTGCCGCCGAGCCGCCGAAGCTCGATGCGGCGAACACCGCCTGGATGATCAGCGCCACGGTGCTCGTGCTGTTCATGACGCTGCCGGGCCTCGCGCTCTTCTACGCGGGCCTGGTGCGCGCGAAGAACGTGCTCTCGGTGCTGATGCAGTGCTTCGCCATCACCTGCATGGCGACGCTCGCCTGGGTCGTAATCGGCTACAGCATCGCCTTCGGCGACGGCGGCAGCGCGAACGCCTGGTTCGGCGGCTTCGGCAAGGCCTTCCTCTCGGGCATGGACGTGAAGGCGATCAAGGGCAGCATCCCCGAGACCGTGTTCGCCATGTTCCAGCTCACCTTCGCGATCATCACCCCGGCGCTGGTCATCGGCGCCTACGCCGAGCGCGTGCGCTTCGGCGGGATGCTGGTGTTCAGCCTGCTGTGGCTGCTGCTCGTCTACTGCCCGATCGCGCACTGGGTGTGGGGCGACGGCTGGCTGCAGAAGATGGGCGTGATGGACTTCGCCGGCGGCCTGGTGGTGCACCTCAACGCCGGCATGGCGGCGCTGGTGTGCGCACTCGTGCTCGGCAAGCGAAGGGGCTTTCCCGAAACGGCAATGCCGCCCCACAACATGACGATGACCGTCACCGGCGCGTGCATGCTGTGGGTGGGCTGGTTCGGCTTCAACGCGGGCAGCGCGCTCGCGGCCGACGGCGCAGCCGGCATGGCGATGCTCGTCACGCACATCGGCGCGGCGACCGGGTCGCTCGCCTGGCTGATCTGCGAATCGGTGCGCTACGGCAAGCCCTCGGTGCTCGGTATCGTCACCGGCATGGTGGCGGGCCTCGGCACCATCACGCCGGCTTCCGGCTTCGTGGGGCCGATGGGCGCGATCGCCATCGGCGCGGCGGCGGGCGTGGTGTGCTTCTTCGCCACCAGCTACCTCAAGCGCGCGCTGAAGGTCGACGACTCGCTCGACGTCTTCCCCGTGCACGGTGTGGGCGGCATCATCGGCACGCTGCTCACCGGCGTCTTCGTCTCCGCGGCGCTCGGCGGCATGGGCTACCCCGAGAAGGTGACGATGGGCGGCCAGCTCGGCACGCAGTTCATCGGCGTGATCGCCGTGGGCGCGTGGTCGGGCATCCTCACCTGGATCCTGCTCAAGGTCACCGACGCGCTGGTCGGCATGCGCGTGGAAGCCGACGAGGAAACCGAAGGCCTCGACACGGTGCTGCACAACGAGAAGGGCTACAACCTCTAGCAGAGAGAAAATGGGGTCAGGGCTGAATTCCCACTCGCAAGGGGAATTCGGCCCTGACCCCATTCTTGCCGCGTGGGTCGGCGCCAGCTGCCTGTTGCTCGCGGTCGCATCGACCGGGGCGCACCCGGCCGATGCGGTCTCCAGGCTCAAGCGCGAGGGTCATGTCGCCTGCAAGCCCTCTGTCCCGTATTTCTGCGCCAACCTGCATGTGACTTGCGCGGGCAAGACAGCCGTTCCCACGTTCCCCTTCAGCCTGCGTACCGCGCCGAACGGCGTCGCACTTGGCGCTGCTGCAGACGCGCAAACCTTCGTCGAGATGTACGCGGGCAGCAGGGTCGAATGGAGCAGCGACGGCCAGCACGTCATCGTTCGCCCGGCGCAGTCCAGCGGCTACATCAAGCTCTTCCGGGACGGCACCTACGTCTTCAGGTACTACCCGCAGCACGAAGGGGTCATGTCGCTGGGAACCTGCGCGTGAGCGATTGCTCCAGGCCTGTCGCCCGAGCGGCATGAGTGCGCACCGCGCCTCGGCGCCGCGCCCGCAAGCCCCCGCCGGTTGCAGCTAGAATCCGCCGCATGGAGCGCCGCGATTTCCTTCGCTTCTGCGCCGCGTCCGCGGCTAGCGCCAGTTCGGCCGGCGCTGCGCTGGCGGCGGATGCGCGGCCGCAGTTCTACGACAAGGTGAAGCTCGTGGGAGCGGATGGCGCGCCGCTGCGGGCAAAGGCGATCCCCGCCGGCCGCAACCTGATCTTCCACTATCCCTACGCCTCGACGCCCTGCTTCCTGCTCAACCTCGGGCGGCCGGCAAAGGCTTCCGCCGTGCTCAAGACCGCGGATGCGCGGCCCTACGAGTGGCGCGGCGGCGTCGGCGCGCAGCGCTCGATCGTCGCCTACTCGGCGATCTGCGCGCACAAGATGACCTACCCGACGCGCGACATCAGCTTCATCAGCTTTCGCGCCGAGACGAGCGCGCGCAACAAGCACGCCAACGTCATCCACTGCTGCTCGGAGCACAGCCAGTACGACCCCGCCGAGGGCGGCCGCGTGGTGGCGGGTCCCGCGCCGCAGCCGCTCGCCGCGATCCTGCTGGAGCACGACGCGGCGAGCGACGAGCTCGCCGCGGTGGGCACGCTCGGCGGCGAGATGTTCAACGAGTTCTTCGCCAAGTTCGAGTTCCGGCTCGCGCTCGACAACGGCGGGCAGCCCAGGCGCGCCGTCTCCGGCGCCACGGCGGTGGTGGCGCTGGAGAACTACTGCCGGCAGCAGGTGAAGTGCTGAAGTGGCTGGAGCCCGGCGAGCCCTTCCCGCCGGTCGAGAAAGCGCTCAAGGACCCGAACGGCCTGCTCGCCGCGGGCGGCGACCTGTCCGTCGAGCGCCTGCTCGCCGCCTACCGGCGCGGCATCTTTCCCTGGTACGCGGGCCACGAGCCGATCCTTTGGTGGTCGCCCGACCCGCGCATGGTGCTGTACTGCGCCGAGCTGAAGGTCAGCCGCTCGCTCGCGAAGAACGTGCGCAACAAGGGCTATGAGGTGCGCATGGATACCGCGTTTCGCGAGGTGCTCGCCGGCTGCTCGGGCGCGCGTCGCGACGGCGGCGGCACCTGGCTCGGCGAGGACATGCGCATGGCCTACTTCGCCCTGCACCGTGCGGGCTACGCGCACAGCTGCGAAACCTGGCGCAAAGGCGAACTGGTCGGCGGCCTCTACGGCGTGGCCCTCGGCCGCATGTTCTACGGCGAGTCCATGTTCTCGCGCGCCACCGACGCCTCCAAGGTCGCGCTGGTGGGGCTCGTCGAGGAGCTGCGCGCGCGCGGCTTCCCGCTCATCGACTGCCAGGTGAAGACGCCGCTGCTCGCGTCGCTCGGCGCGCGTGAAATACCGCGCAGGTCGTTTTTGCGCGAAATCGCAGCGTTGGTAAACTACGAGCAGGCACCTGGGAAATGGAGTCGCACCACCGCAAATGTCCCGGCTGAATGACCTGCCGCATGCGGTACTGCAGTTCTACGTGACCGCGCCCTACCCGTGCAGCTACCTGCCGGACCGGATGGCGCGTTCGCAGGTCGCCACTCCCTCGCACCTCATCAACACCGAGCTCTACGGCGACCTGGTCAAGTCCGGGTTCCGCCGCAGCGGCATCTTCACCTACCGGCCGCACTGCGACGCCTGCCGCGCCTGCGTGCCGGTGCGCATCCCGGTGGCGGAGTTCGTCGCCAACCGCTCGCAGCGCCGCGCCTGGAGGGAGCACGCAGGGCTCACGGCGCACGTGCAGCCGCTCAAGTTCCGCCTCGAGCACTACGCGCTCTACCTGCGCTACCAGTCGCGCCGCCATTCGGGCGGCGGCATGGACAACGACAGCCGCGACCAGTACTCGCACTTCCTCCTGCAGAGCCGTGTGGACACGCGCCTCGTGGAGTTCCGCGACCACGGCCAGCTCGCCATGGTGTCCATCGTGGACTACCTGCCTGACGGCCTTTCTTCGGTCTACACCTTCTTCGAGCCCGACCGTCGCGGCGCAAGCTTCGGCACCTACAACGTGGTCTGGCAAATCGAGGCCTGCCGCGCGGCGGGGCTGCCCTACCTGTACCTTGGCTACTGGATCCGCGAGAGCCCGAAGATGGCCTACAAGTCGCGCTTCATGCCGATCGAGGGTTTTACCGGCGGCGGCTGGCGGCGGCTCTCCGAGAGCGACCTCGCGCGCATGAGGTTCTAGGGCTTGTTCTACGCCCTCGCGCGGCGGCTGCTCTTCGCACTCGATCCGGAATTCGCCCATACCCTGACGCTGGAGCTGGCCGACGCGCCGCTGCGCTTCGGGCTGCTGCGCGCCGCGCGCGTGCCGCCGCTGCCGGTGCGCGCCATGGGCCTGGACTTCCCAAGTCCCGTGGGATTGGCTGCGGGCCTCGACAAGAGCGGCGCGCACGTGGATGCGCTCGCCAGGCTCGGCTTCGGCTTCCTCGAGGTGGGCACCGTGACACCGCGCCCGCAGCCGGGCAACCCGAAGCCGCGCTTGTTCCGGCTGCCGGCCGCCGAGGCGCTCGTCAACCGCATGGGCTTCAACAGCGTAGGGCTGGACGCCTTCATGGACAACCTCGGCCGCGCGAGCTTTCGCGGCGTGCTCGGCATCAACATCGGCAAGAACGCCGACACGCCGATCGAGCGCGCGGCCGACGACTACGCGGCATGCCTTGAGCGCGTCTACCCGCGCGCGAGCTACGTCGCGGTCAACGTCTCCTCGCCCAACACGAAGAACCTGCGCGAGCTGCAGGAAGATCGCGCGCTGGACGCGCTGCTCGCGCGGCTCACCGGCCTGCGGCAGCGGCTTGCGGACCGTCACGGCCGGCGCGTGCCGCTTGCCCTGAAGGTCGCGCCCGACCTGGAGAGCGCGCAGGTGCGGGCGATCGCCGACGCCGTGCGCCGCCACGGCATCGAGGCGGTGATCGCCACCAATACCTCCATTTCGCGCGAGGGCGTGGCGGGCCTGCCGCACGCGGATGAAGCCGGCGGACTCTCCGGGGCGCCGATCCGGGCGCGCGCCACCGCCACGCTCGGCGCGCTGGCGGCGGCGCTCAAGGGCGAGGCGGCGCTGATCGGCGTAGGCGGCATCGTGCGCGGCGAACATGCTGCCGAGAAGCTCGACGCGGGCGCTACACTGGTGCAGTTGTATACGGGCCTCATCTACCGCGGCCCCGACCTGGTCGCAGAATGCATATCGGCCTGCCGAAAGAGATCAAGGACGGCGAGTTCCGCGTCGCGCTGACGCCCGAGGCCGCTGGCGCGCTTGCACGTGCGGGCCATGTCGTCACGGTGCAGCCGGGCGCAGGCGACGGCGCCGGCTTCGCCGACGCCGAATATGCCGCGGCCGGCGCGCAGCTCGGCGACCCCTGGAAGGCGGCACTGGTCATCAAGGTCAAAGAGCTGCAGCCCGCCGAGTACGGCCACGCGCGCGCCGGGCAGACCTTCTTCGGCTTCCACCATTTCGGGCCTGACCGCGCACAGCTCGAGGCGGCGCTCGCCTCGCGCGCGACCTACGTCGCCTTCGAGACCGTCGGCGAAGCGGACCGCAGCCTGCCGATCCTCGCGCCGATGTCGGCGATCGCCGGGCGGCTCGCGGTGCAGGCGGGGGCCTGGTTCCTGCAGAAGCCCAATGGGGGCTCCGGCGTGCTGCTGCCCGGCGTGGCGGACGTGCCGGGCGCGCGCGTGCTGATCGCAGGCGCAGGAAATGTGGGCTCGAACGCGCTCGAGGTCGCTGCCGGCATGGGCGCGCAGGTGCGAGTCTTCGACCGCAGCCCGCGGCGCTTTGCCGAGCTGCAGGCGCGCCATCCGCGCGCGCGCTTCGACTCGGATCCGGCGCTCCTCGCCGATGCGGTGGCGCAGGCGGACCTGCTCATCGGCGCGGTGCTCGTGCCGGGCGGCCTCGCACCGAAGGTGTTCACGCGCGCCATGCTCGCGCGCATGCGCCGCGGCTCGGTGCTGGTGGATGTCGCCATCGACCAGGGCGGCTGCGCGGAGACCTCGCGCCCCACCCGCCACAGCGCGCCCACCTATGTCGAGGAAGGCGTAGTGCACTACTGCGTGCCGAACATGCCCTCGGCCTGCGCACGCACTGCAAGCCTCGCGCTCTCCGCCGCGGCGCTGCCCTGGGTTCTCGAGCTCGCCGCCGGCAAGGTTTCCGGCGGCCTGCGCGCCGCGTTCCAGGTGCGCGCGGGCGCGATCGTGCACCCGCAGCTCGCGCGCGACACCGGCCGCCCCTGCGAGGCCCTGTGAGGGAGAAGCGCGCGCAAGTGGCCCTGATCGACGAGGCGCGCTGCATCGGCTGCGTGCGTTGCATCGAGGCCTGCCCCGTGGACGCGATCGTCGGCGCGCGCGGCTTCATGCACACGGTGGTCGCGCCACTGTGCACCGGCTGCCGCCTGTGCGTGCCGCCCTGCCCCGCCGACTGCATCGAGATGGTGCCGGCGCGCGAGCCCTGGACCGCAGCCGACGCGAGCGCCGCGAAGCGCCGTGCCGCGCAACGCAAGGCGCGCCTCGCGCGGCTCGCGCCGCGCACCCAGGCCGACCCGGCGCGCCGCCGCGAGATCCTTGCCGCCGCGCTCGCGCGCGCCCGCCGCCGATGAATCCCGCCCGCCGCCACCAGATCTACAGCCGGTTGCGCGAGCAGAACCCGCACCCGAAGAGCGAGCTCGCCTATGCGAGCCCCTACGAGCTGCTCGTCGCCGTGGTGCTTTCGGCACAGGCGACCGATAAGTCGGTCAACCTCGCCACCGCGAAGCTCTTCCCGCTCGCGCGCACGCCGCAGGCGATGGTCGCGCTGGGCGAGGCGCGCCTGGCGGAGCTGATCCGCACCATCGGCCTGTTCCGCACCAAGGCGAAAAACGTGATCGCGCTCTCGAAGCTGCTGCTCGAGCGCCATGCAGGCGAGGTGCCGGCCGAGCGCGCGGCGCTCGAATCACTGCCCGGGGTCGGACGCAAGACCGCGAACGTGGTGCTGAACGTCGCGTTCGGCCAGCCGACGATCGCGGTGGACACGCACATCTTCCGCGTCGCCAACCGCACCGGCCTCGCGCCGGGCAAGGGCCCGGAAGAGGTGGAGGAGAAGCTGCTCAAGGTCACGCCGGAAGAGTTCCGCCAGCACGCGCACCACTGGCTGATCCTGCACGGGCGCTACGTGTGCACGGCGAGGAAGCCCCGCTGCCCGGAGTGCGCGATCCGCGACCTGTGCGACTTCAGGGCGAAGACGCGCGAGGCGAAGGCGCAGCGGAAATCCTAGCCGCGGTCCAAGGGGCGGGCCCATGCGCGCAAGCGCGCTCGGGCCCGCAGCGGCCGCCTAGCGCTGGAAGTGCAGGCTGGACTTCTGGCTGGCGAACCAGGCCGCCAGGTTCTCGATGTCCTGGGTGGACAGCGTCGCCGCGAAGCCCTTCATGATCGGGTTGTTGCGCTTGCCCGACTTGTAGTCCTTGAGCGCCTTGGCGAGGTAGTCCTGGTGCTGGCCGGCGAGGATCGGGTTCTCGGGCGCGGTCGGCTT
Source organism: Burkholderiales bacterium (assembly GCA_036390555.1). Lineage (GTDB taxonomy): Bacteria > Pseudomonadota > Gammaproteobacteria > Burkholderiales > SG8-39 > JAABQT01. The sequence continues at coordinate 10,787 of DASWBP010000111.1, forward strand.
GTTGCCTTCCGGCCCGTGGCAGGCGGCGCACACCTGCGACGCGATGGTCTTGCCGGCCTCGGCGTTGCCCGCCGCCTGCGCGGCGCCCGCGCAAGCGAGCGCGGCGAGGATCACGAGTGCGCGCTTCATTTGCCGCTCCCCCCGTAATAGGCCGCAAGCTCTTCCATGTCCTTGTCGGAGAGCCCGGCCGCGATGCCGCGCATGGACGGGTGGTTGCGCTCGCCCGAGCGGTAGGCCTTCAGCGCATTGACGAGGTAGGCCGGGGTCTGCCCGCCGAGCTTGGGCACGTGGTAGACCTCCGGATAGGCGGTCTTGTAGCCGGGAATGCCGTGGCAACCGACGCACATGGACAGGTTGTTCTTCAGCGCGCTGGCCGCCGGCTGCTGCGCGAGTGCGGCGCCGCTCAGGGCGGCCAGTGCGACGGCGAGGCTGGTGCGGAGTGGTGTTCGCATGGTCCGGGGGGTCGAAAAGACCGCGCGATTATAATGTGATTTTTCGCGGGAGCCGCAATGCGATTCACAGGGTCGGCCGAGTACGTCTCCACCGAGGACCTCACCCTCGCGGTGAACGCCGCCATCACGCTGCAGCGGCCGCTGCTGGTGAAGGGCGAGCCCGGCACCGGCAAGACGATGCTCGCGGTGCAGGTGGCGAAGTCGCTCGGCGTGCCGCTGCTCGAGTGGCACATCAAGTCCACCACCAAGGCGCAGCAGGGCCTGTACGAATACGACGCGGTGAGCCGCCTGCGCGACTCGCAGCTGGGCGACGCGCGCGTGCACGACATCCACAACTACATCGTCAAGGGCATGCTCTGGCAGGCGTTCTCCTCGGACAAGCCCGTGGTGCTGCTGATCGACGAGATCGACAAGGCGGACATCGAGTTCCCCAACGACCTGCTGAGGGAGCTCGACCGCATGGAGTTCTACGTCTACGAGACGCGCGAGCTGGTCAAGGCGAAGACGCGGCCGATCGTCTTCATCACCTCGAACAACGAGAAGGAGCTGCCCGACGCCTTCCTGCGCCGCTGCTTCTTCCACTACATCCGCTTCCCCGACAAGGAGACGATGGAGAAGATCGTCGGGGTGCACTTCCCCTCCCTGAAGAAGTCGCTCCTCCGGGAGGCCATGGAGGTGTTCTTCGAGGTGCGCGAGGTGCCGGGCCTGAAGAAGAAGCCCTCGACCTCGGAGCTGCTCGACTGGCTCAAGCTCCTGCTCGCCGAGGACATCCCGGCCGAGGCGCTGAGGTCGAACGACCGCAAGACCATCATCCCGCCGTTGCACGGCGCGCTGCTCAAGAACGAGCAGGACGTGCACCTCTTCGAGCGGCTCGTGTTCATGACGCGGGCCAAGGGCGGCTAGGCGCAGCCTTGCGCTACCCGCACACCCTGCACCTCGTAGAGCAGCTGCCCGCGCGGCGGCCGGCCCCCACGCTGCACTCGCGCCTCGCCGAGTACTTCGAGCGCCTGCCGGCCTGCCCGCAGGTCGAGGACGCGATCTGGGACGCGTGGATGCACGACGGCCACGAGGAGGCCGAGCGCGCGCTCGACCGCAGTGCCGCCGACATCGCCGCGCGGCGCTACGACATCGCCGAGACGCGCCTCGCGATCCTGCTGCGCCGCCGGCCCGGCTGGGCCGAGGCGTGGAACAAGCTGGCGACGCTGTGCTACCTGCAGGGACGCGACGACGAGTGCGTCGCCGCCATCCACCGCGCGCTCGAGCTCGAGCCGCGCCATTTCGGCGCGCTGGCGAGCCTGGGCGAGGTGCTGTACTCGCAGGGCGAGATCGAGCCGGCGCTGCTCGCGTTTGGGCGCGCCCTGCGCGTGCATCCGCACCTCGGCGGGGCGCGCGAGCGCGTGCGGGAGCTGCGCCCGTGCTGATCGACTTCTTCCTCAAGCTCAAGAGCCACAAGCTGCCGGTCTCCATCAAGGAGTACCTGACCCTGCTGGAAGCCATGAGCAAGGGCGTGATCGGCCCGTCGGTGGACGACTTCTACTACCTGTCGCGCGCCGCGCTGGTGAAGGACGAGGCGAACTTCGACAAGTTCGACCGCGCCTTCTCGGAATTCTGGCAGGGCGTGGAGACCATCCCCGGCATCGAGGCGCAGATCCCGCTGGAGTGGCTGCTCAAGCAGGTCGAGCTCACCCTCTCGGAGGAGGAGAAGAAGCAGATCCAGGCGCTCGGCGGCTGGGAAAAGCTGATGGAGACGCTCAAGCAGCGGCTGGAGGAGCAAAAAGGCCGCCACCAGGGCGGCTCCAAGTGGATCGGCACCGGGGGCACCTCGCCCTTCGGCGCCTACGGCTACAACCCGGAAGGCATCCGCATCGGGCAGGACAAGGGCCGGAACCGCAGCGCGGTGAAGGTCTGGGACCAGCGCGAATACCGCAACCTCGACGACCAGGTGGAGCTCGGCACGAGGAACATCAAGGTGGCGCTGCGGCGCCTGCGCAAGTTCGCGCGCGAGGGCGCGCCCGAGGAATTCGACCTCGAGCACACCATCGACGCCACCGCGCGCAAGGCCTACCTCGACATCCACATGCGACCGGAGCGCCACAACACCGTCAAGGTGCTGATGTTCATGGACATCGGCGGCACGATGGATGACCACGTCAAGCTCGCCGAGGAGCTGTTCTCGGCCTCCAAGACCGAGTTCAAGCACCTGGAGTTCTACTACTTCCACAATTGCCTGTACGACTTCGTGTGGAAGGACAACCGGCGCCGCCACTCCGAGCGCTCGCGCACCTGGGACATCCTGCACAAGTACGGGCACGACTACAAAGTGATCTTCGTCGGCGACGCCACCATGAGCCCCTACGAGATCCTGCAGCCCGGCGGCTCGATCGAGTACTTCAACGAGGAGCCCGGCGCGGTGTGGGTGAAGCGCGTCACCGAGGTGTATTCGAAGTGCGTCTGGCTCAACCCGGAGCCCGAGGAAATCTGGGGCTACCGGCAGTCGATCTCCATCCTCAAGGAACTGAT
>DASWBP010000112.1:0-3611 GCA_036390555.1 Burkholderiales bacterium
TGCAGTGCTGGGGCTGCTGGCGGCGCTCGCCTGGCGAGCGCGCCTGCGCGGCGCTGCGGCGGTCGTTGCCGCGACGGCACTCGGCACCGCGCTCTCGCTCGTGCTGGAGGCCTCGCAAAGCTACCTGCCCGCGCGCACGCCCTCGGGGCTGGACGTGCTGTGCAACGCCGCGGGGGCGTTCCTCGGCGCGCTCGCTGGCCAGCGCGCGACGCCCTGGGAGGAGCCGCTGCGCGCGTGGCGCGCGCGCACGCTGCTGCCCGGGGTGCACGCCGACTTCGGCCTTGCGCTCCTTGGCCTGTGGCTGTTCACGCAGTTGAATCCCGCGATGCTGCTCTTCGGCGTCGGGGACCTGCGGGACCTGTTCGCCGGTCCGGCGGGCCCGGCGCGCGCGCCGGAGCTGTTCGTCGCCATCGAGGCGGTGACCGCGGCGGCCAACCTGTCCGCGGTGGCGCTGCTCGTGTCGGCGATCGCCGCTCCCGGGGCGCCAGTGCGCGCCATGGTGGTGGCGCTGGTGCTGACCGCCCTTGCCGTGAAGACCTTCGCCTTTGCCGTCATCCTGCGCGCGCAGGACGGCCTGGACTGGCTTACGCCCGGCGCGGTGCAGGGCCTCGTCGCGGGGCTCGCGGTGGCGTTGCTCGCAGTCGGCCTGCCGCGCGTGGCGCGCCTCGCGCTCGCCGCCGTGCTGCTGATGGCCGCGGCAGTGCTCGTCAACCTGGCGCCGCAGAACCCCTATATGGCGGCGATGCTCAAGCTCTGGCAGCAGGGGCACTTCCTCAACTTCAACGGGCTGACGCGCGTGGTGGCGACGCTCTGGCCCTTCGCCGCCATCGGCTTTCTCATCCATCTTGCGGCGCGGCGAAAGGATAGCGGCGTCGGGTAGAATGCGCGCCCCATGTCCTACTACGAGCGCCACCTCTTCTTCTGCTGCAACGAGCGCGACGCCTCCGACCCGCGCGGCTGCTGCAACGCCAAGGGCGCGAGCCAGATGCGCGATTACGCCAAGCAGCGCGTCAAGGCGCTGGGCCTGGCGGGCGAGGGCAAGGTGCGCGTCAACCAGGCGGGGTGCCTCGATCGCTGCGGGGAAGGCCCCTGCATGGTGGTGTACCCGGACGCGGTCTGGTACACCTACGTGGACCGCGCCGACATCGACGAGATCATCGAAGAGCACCTCCGGCACGGCCGCCCGGTCCCGCGCCTGAGGATCTGATGCGCGCGGGCACGCGGCGCGAGACGGTCGCGGGGCCGGCCGGCCGCATCGAGTGCGCGGTGGACGAGCCCGCCGGCAGCCCGCGCGGCATCGCGCTCATCGCGCATCCGCATCCGCTCTTCGGCGGGACCCTGGACAACAAGGTGGTGCAGACGCTGGCGCGCGCCTTCGTCGAGCTCGGCTACACGGCGTGGCGGCCGAACTTCCGCGGCGTGGGCGCGAGCGAAGGGCGCCATGACGAGGGCCGTGGCGAGGTCGAGGACCTCGCGGCGGTGCTTGCGCAAGCCGGCACCGGGCGGCCGGTGCTCGCCGGCTTCTCCTTCGGCGCGGCGATGGCGGCAAAGCTCGGCGCGCGCCTCGACTGCGAGCGCATGGTGCTGGTGGGCGTTGCGGTGACCAACCAGCAGGTGCCGCCGGTCCCGGCCGGGACGCTGGTCATCCACGGCGAGGTGGATGAGACGATTCCGCTGGCCGCTGTGCTCGACTGGGCGCGGCCGCAGGAGCTGCCGGTGCTGGTGCTCCCGGGGGCGGACCACTTCTTCCATCGCAAACTGCCCGCGCTCAAGCTCGCGGTCACGGCGAACTGGAAATGACGCTCGCCGCGCAAGGACTGCGCAAGCGCTACGGCGCGACCGAGGTGCTCGCCGGCGTCGACCTCAACGTCGCGGCTGGTGAGTGCTTCGGCCTTCTCGGGCCGAACGGCGCGGGCAAGACCACGACGCTCAAGCTGTGCCTCGGCCTCATCGAGCCGGATGCGGGCTCGATCCGGCTGCTCGAGCACGAGGTGCCGCGCGAGGCGCGCATTGCGCGCCAGCGCGTCGGCGTGGTGCCGCAGTTCGACAACCTCGACCCCGACTTCACCGTCACCGAGAACCTCGTCGTCTACGGGCGCTATTTCGGCCTGAAGGACAGCGACATCCGCGCGCGCATCCCGGAATTGCTGGAGTTCGCCGGGCTCGGCGGCCGCGCCGATGCGCGCATCCAGGCGCTCTCCGGCGGCATGAAGCGGCGCCTGACGCTCGCGCGTGCGCTGGTGAACGACCCGCAGCTCATCTTCATGGACGAGCCCACCACGGGGCTCGATCCGCAGGCGCGCCACCTCATCTGGGAGCGGCTGCGGCAGCTGCGCCAGCAGGGCAAGACGCTCGTGCTCACCACGCACTTCATGGAAGAGGCCGAGCGCCTGTGCTCGCGCATCGCCATCATGGACCGCGGCCGCATCATCGCCGAGGGCCCGCCGCGCGCGCTGATCGCCGGGCACATCGAGCCGCAGGTGGTGGAGGTGCACGGCAACGGCGTGGACGAGTGGCTCGCGCGCGCCAGGGGTGCCGCGCCGCGCGTCGAGCGCGCCGGCGAGACGGTGTTCTGCTACGCCGCCGACGTCGAGCCGGTGCTCGCGCTGCTGCGCGGGCAGCACGAGCTCGTCTACCTGCACCGGCCGGCGAACCTGGAAGACCTCTTCCTCAAGCTTACCGGGCGGGATCTCCGGGACTAGCCGATGAACCTGCGCTTCGTCGCCGTGTGGCGCCGCAATTTCCTGGTGTGGAGGAAGCTCGCCATTCCCTCCATCCTCGGCAATCTCGCCGATCCGCTGATCTTTCTCTTCGGCCTGGGCTACGGGCTGGGCAGCCTGCTCGGCAACATGGGGGGCACGAGCTACTTCGCCTTTCTCGCCGGTGGCTTCCTCGCGTCCTCCAGCATGTTCGCCGCGTCCTTCGAGGCGCTGTATTCGGCGTTCTCGCGCATGCACGTGCAAAAGACCTGGGATGCGATCCTCAACGCGCCGATGTCGCTCGTGGACGTGGTGGCCGGCGAGTGGGTCTGGGCGGCCACCAAGTCGCTCGCCGCGGGCATCTGCATGCTGCTGGTGGTCTCGATCTTCGGCTTCGCCGCGTCTCCGCTCGCGCTCGCCGCCATCCCGGCGGTGGCGCTCGTGGGCCTCGCCTTCGCCGGGCTGGGGCTGGTGATCAACTCGATGGCCACGGGCTACGACTTCTTCAGCTACTACATGACGCTGGCGCTCACCCCGATGATGATGCTCTCGGGAGTGTTCTTTCCCACCGACCAGCTGCCCGCGGCGGTGCAGTGGGCGGCGCAAGCGCTGCCGCTGTGGCACGGCGTGGCGCTCACGCGGCCGCTGCTGCTGGGCGAGGTGCCGCAGGGCATCCTGCTGCACGTCGCCGTGCTGCTTGCCTACGCGGTCGGCGGCTTCTATCTTGCGGTCGTGCTCACGCGCAGAAGGCTCCTTACCTGACATGCTCTGGATCAAGGCCCTGCATATCGTCTTCGTGGTGACCTGGTTCGCGGGCCTCTTCTACCTGCCGCGGCTCTTCGTCTATCACGCCATGGCCGAGGACACGGTCTCGCGGGAGCGCTTCAAGGTGATGGAGCGGAAGCTCTTCTG
>DASWBP010000113.1:0-9164 GCA_036390555.1 Burkholderiales bacterium
TCCACGCCCGTAACGTTGGCCTTCCAGCGCTTCGCAAGGACGAGCGAGAGCCGCCAGTCCTTCTCCAGCTCGAAGTCAGCGGTGCCCGAGACGCGCTTCACCTGGTAGCCGTCGCGCTTGAAGCCCGTTTCCAGCAGAGGCGCGAATTCCTCCCAGCTCATCGCGCGCAGCGCCGCCAGGCGCTCGGCGACCTTCTTCGCGCTCGGCGCGCGCAGCTGCTTCCAGCCGGCCGCTGCCGAGATTACCGCGAAGGGCAGCGCGCCGGCGATGGCGAACATGTCGGCGAAGAACTGCCGCATGGCGAAGAAGATCGCCCCGGCGATGAGGGCGCTCACCCACCAGGGCGAGCGCATCAGCACCGCAAACAGCGAGTTCTCGGCAACCTTGAATTTCATTGCGGCGGGAAATTGGGGTCAGACCCCAATTTAGCCGGAATTGGGGTCTGACCCCAATTTCAGGCGGGGTGGTGGACTTCGTCCAGGAAGTACACCGGGGTGGGGATGGCCTCGAAGCGGGCTTTGAGCTGCAGCGCGAGGTAGAGCGAGTAATGGCGCGCCTGCATGAGGTTGCCGCCCATGAACCACAGGCCCGGCTGCTGCGTGGGCTTCCACATGTTGCGCAGCTCGCCCTCCCACGGGCCCGGGTCGTGGCGCGTGTTGGAGCCCAGGCCCCAGCATTTGCCCACGCGCGCGGCGACTTCCGGGGAGATCAGCTCCGCCGCCCACTGGTTCATCGAGCCGTAGCCGGTGGCGTAGACGATGAGGTCCGCGGCGAGCTCGGAGCCGTCGGTGAGGTGCACCGCGTGCTCGCTGATGCGCTCGACCTCCGCGAGGCTCTTCACCTTGATGCGCCCGTCCACCACCAGTTGCGAGGCGCCCACGTCGATGTAGTAGCCCGAGCCGCGCCGCAGATAGGTGGAATGGATGCCCGAGCCGTCCTCGCCGAAGTCGTAGCGGAAGTGCGCCTTGTCCAGGCCCTCGTAGAGCTTCGCGTCGCGCTTCCTGATCGCCTCGTAGATCGGCTTCTGGAACGAGGGCAGCAGCCTGAAGGGGACCGAGGCCACGGTGAGGTCGGCGATCTCGGTGGTGATGCCCGATTCGACCGCTTGCTCGGAGTACAGGCGGCTCCAGGCGTGCTCCATGAGGGCGTCGGAGGTCACCACCACGGTGGAGGAGCGCTGGATCATCGTCACCTCCGCCGCGCCGTGCTCGACGAGGTCCGCGGCGATGTCGTGCGCGGAGTTGTTCGCGCCGAGGATCACGCACTTGCGGCCGGTCCAGGCCGATCCACTGTCGAACTGGCTCGAGTGGCAAAGGTGCCCGGCAAAGATCTCGGCGCCTGGAATCTGCGGGATGTGCGGGAAGCCCGACATGCCCGTGGCGAGCACGAGGTGCTTCGGCCGCAGCTCGAGCGGATGGCCGTCGCGCTCGACGAGCACGCGCCACTCGCCGGCCGCCTCCTCCCAGATGGCCTTGAGGCACGGCGTGCCGGTCCAGACGTTGAGCTCCATCACCCGCGCGTACATCTCCAGCCAGTCGCCCATCTTGTCCTTGGGCGTGAAGATCGGCCAGTGGTCCGGATACGGCAGGTAGGGCATGTGGTCGTACCACACCGGGTCGTGCAGCACGAGCGATCGGTAGCGCTTCCTCCAGGAGTCGCCGGCGCGCTCGTTCTTCTCGACGATGAGCGTGGGGACCTCCAGGCGCTTCAGTCGCGCCGCCAGCGCGAGCCCGCCCTGCCCGCCGCCGACGATGAGCACATAGGGCTGCTTCTTGTGGCCGAGCGCCGCAACCTCGCGTTCCCGGCGCTCGAGCCAGGTGCGGCGGTCGGGATGCACGCCGTGCTCGACGCCGCGCTCGCGCCGGGGGCCGGCCTTCTCCTCGTGGCCCTTCAGCTCCTGCAGCGTGGTGAGCAGCGTCCAGCACTTGCCGTCCTTCAAGCGCAGGTGCGCCACGCCGCGCCCCACCGCGGTCTCGAAGGCGAACCACGCCTCGATGACGCCGTTCTGCGCCACGGGCAGCGCGAGCGGCTGGAAGTTGGAGGGCCGGGCGTGGTCGAGCGTCGCCGCGAGCATCGCCCTGATGGCGTCGCGCCCCTCGAAGGTCTTGAGGGTCCAGGTAAAGGCGACGAGGTCGCGCCAGTAGCACTCCTCGCCGAAGAGCGCGGCGGCGGCGGACAGGTCGCGCGTGGCGAACGCCTTGCCGAGCTTCGCGAGCCAGGGCGCGACGGGGTCCTTCACGGGCGCGGGATTTGCGGCGGAGTACGGGAGGGCAGCGGCTGCATCGGCGCGCGAATTTTCGCCTACAAAGAGGCGCGCGATTGCGCTCTTTGTCCTATCGAATTCGAAACGGCCCATGAGTTCTGCGTGCCGGCGCGACGCGATCGCTCAGCTTTGCGCAGGAGTGCGCCGGTCGACTACTTGGTCCGCTTCAGCAGGTCGGCAAGGCCCGCCAGCGGCTTGTGCGTGGCGGCGGGCTTGGGCTCTTCCCTGCCTCCGCCGCCCGCGCGGTGATCCTCCACGCGCGCGTGCTCGTTCTCGTGGCAGTAGATGCACAGCAGCTCCCAGTTCGAGCCGTCGGCCGGGTTGTGGTGGTGATTGCCGTCCTTGTGATGCACGGTCAGCTCGCGCAGGCGCGAGGCGGGGAACTCGCGCGCGCAGCGCACGCAGATCCACGGCAGGATCTTGAGCGCCCGCTCGCGGTAGTCGGCAGGCGCGCTCATGGGCGCGGCGGCGCGGCGGGGCTCACTTGAGCGCCCGCTCGCGATCCGTGGACAATGGGGTCCTCGCGCACACCGCCCATCATGCCCCCCGTCCAGAAAACCCTCAACTTCCGCACGCGCGGGCGCGGCACCACCGAGATCACCGCGGAGGTCGAGCGCGCGGTGCACGAGACGGGCGTGCGCACCGGGCTGTGCAACGTGTTCCTGCAGCACACGAGCGCCTCGCTCATCCTCTGCGAGAACGCGGCCCCCGCGGTGCGCAAGGACCTGGAGACGATCCTCGGGCGCCTCGCCCCCGACGGCGACCCGGCCTACGCGCACGACGACGAGGGCCCGGACGACATGGCCGCGCACGCGCGCTCGGTGCTCACCACGAACTCGCTGCAGATCCCGGTGGCCGAGGGGCGATTGGCGCTTGGCACCTGGCAGGGCATCTATCTCTGGGAGCACCGCCTGCAGCCGCACACGCGGAACGTGGTGGTGACGGTGATCGGATGAGCGAGTGCATCTTCTGCCGGCCGCAGCGCGAGATCCTCGCGAAGAACGACCTGGCGATCGCGGTGTTCGACACCTACCCGGTGTCGCCCGGCCATTCGCTGGTCCTGCCGCTGCGCCACGCCGTGATGATCTGGGACTTGAGCGCCGAGGAGTTCGACGCCTGCTTCCGCCTGGTGCGCGAGCTCAAGCCCATCCTCGAGGCGCGCTTCAAGCCTGACGCCTTCAACGTCGGCGTCAACTGCGGCGAGGCGGCGGGCCAGTCCGTCTGGCACGCGCACATCCACGTCATCCCGCGCTACAAGGGCGACAACCCGAACCCGCGCGGCGGCGTGCGCAACGTGATCCCGCTGAAGGCGAAGTATTGAGCGCCCGCGGCGCGTCGCCCGCCATGCCCGCCGGAAGGCTCCGCCGGGGCGGCGCAGAGGCTCAGGAGGGCCTGCGCGCGTAGGCCCGGTCGAAGATCCGCTCCAGGCCCGGGTGCGTGCCGCGCACGCCGTCGATCACGCGCTTGGCCCACTCGTAGTACTCGCGCTTTCTCTTGCGCGACCAGTCCGCCGGCGGGTTGATGGCGATGTCGCGCAGGTTGCAGATCTTGTCGGCGAGCTTGACGAGCTTCGCGCGCTGCGAGAGCTGCGGCGCGTGCTTCACCTGCAATTCCTTGCGCACCGCCTTGTCGAGGCCCTTGTCGTCGGTCACCTCGAGCACCACGTCCGCGATCGGCCGGCCGAAGAGGCGGCGCAACTCGGCGTAGGTGGTCTCGGTGTCCTCGATCGTGTCGTGCAGCAGCGCGGCGCAGAGCGTCACCGGGTCCTCGACGCCGCCCTCGTTGGCGAGCAGGTCGGCGAGCGCGATCGGGTGGTTGATGTAGGGCGAGGCCTCCTTGTCCTTGCGGCGCTGCGCGCGGTGCTTGTGCGCGGCGAAGGCGAGCGCATCGAGCAGGAGCCCCGGGCTGGTACGAGCTTTCACACGCTTCACTGACAGTAGCTGGGGGCCGCGGCCCAGTTCACAAGGGCACGGTGCGCGCGCTCAGCACCGCAACCGCATCTCTTGCGCGCGCCCCTCATAGCTGGACCAGTTCCGGCGCCTTGCCGCGCTCGATGAACACGATGGCGTTCTGCTCGTAGGAGCGGCCGATCACCTCGGCCTCGTGCCGCGAGATGCCCACCGCGAGCACGCTCGGCTCGGCGGGCCAGTCGCCCCCGGAATCGCGGCCCTCGCCAAGGAAGCAGGAGTAGCCCGCATCCGCCAGCGCCTGGTGCAGCGCGGCGGCGGCCAGGTCGTTCGCGCGCTTGTCCTGCAGCTCGCCGCCCGGGTTCGCTGCCGTGAGGTAGGCGGCGGTGTCCGCGCCCTCCTCGTCCATGACCGCGTCGAGGATCTCGTTGGGCTCGCCGATGCGGATGACGAGCTCCGGCGCGCCGAATACCACGTAGAGCGCCTTCTCGTACGCCGCGCGCAGCTCCGGTGTCAGGGGCATGAGCGAATCGTAGCGCGCCAGGGCGCGCGGCGCGGTGCGCCTCAGGTTCAGAGCGCTCCGAGCGCCTGCGGCGGCGCGATACGGAAGGGCAGCTTCCTGCGCGCGAGTTCCAGCAGCGCCTGGTCCTTGGTGACGAGGACATCGGCCTGCGCCGCAAGCGCGAGCTCGAGGAACTTCTGGTCGTGCGGGTCGCGGCAGCGGGGGAGGATGGCGGAGCTTGGCGAGGCAGGGCCCGCGCGGGCCGGCGCGGCTGCGCTCGCCGCCGTGGCCGCCGTCTCGCTGAGCGTGGCGTCGATGCGCCTGGCGATGCGGCGGCAGCGCCCCATGCACTTCGCCTGCGCGTCGGCGCCGATGGTGTGTTTGCCCAGGTCGTAGGCGAGCACGCGCGCGAGCTCCGCTTCGCAAGCGTCATCCATCACGACCTCCACCCGTCCCGCGGCGTGCGCCGCGCGCAGTGGTGCGAGCGCGGGTTCATCGAACACCAGCCAGTCGAGCCAGACGTTGGTGTCCAGCACGAGGCGCGTGATGCGCGTGCCTACCTCGCCACCGACCCCTGCGACGCCGGGTGGCGTGCCGCCGCCTGCTACGCCTGCCATACGGCGTAGCCCTCTTCCCTGAGCGCGATGGCGAGCTCGACCTCCATCTCGCGCGCGGCCTCGTAGGGCATCGGGTTGGCGTAGGCGTAGAGCCCGGGCAGCAGGCGCACGCCGAAGCGCTGCACATAGGAGTTCGCGCGGATCCCCGCCTTGTGCTTCGCGAAGCGTTCCTCGGGCGTGAGGCCGGTCATGCCCACGTAGACGCAGGGCTTGAGCATGTCGCGCTCCGGGTTCGCGGCGCGAAAGCGCGCGAGGTTGAGCACGCGCGGATCGAGCTCGATCACGTAGACATTGTGACGGTATCTGCGCGAGGGCTTCCCGCGCGCGCCAGGACTGCGCGGCTTGCCCGTACCCGGTACGCCTGCGCGCGTCCCGCTCGCGACGGGCTTTCGCGCTCGCCCGCTCCCCGCCATCACTTGAGCGAACGCGCCCAGACGCCCTTGCGCTCGGCGTGCGCCTGGTCTTCCAGCGCGTGCAGCCTTCCCAGGTAGGCTTTCGAGGGCGTGCCGTCCGGCAGCGCGGTGGTGACGCCTTTCACGCGCGCCAGTCCTTCGGCAAGCAGCGCCTCGTGCAGGTAACGGCCGCCGATCTGCACCAGGCCGTAGTAGCGAGGCTCGCTGCTGCGGCCGGGCGCGCTGGCCTTCTTCGTCTGCACGACGAAGGCGCCGCCCAGCGCGTCGTGCGCCAGCGCGTTGGCGCGGTGTCCGGCGCTCAGCGTATCCTCCAACGTGGCGCCGAAGTATTTCATCTGCTCGCTCAACCGGTCGCCTTCCTTGCCGGCGGTGGTCTCGGGGGAATCCACGAAGTACAGGCGCACGATGAACTTGCTGCGCCCGCACTGCACGCCGAAGCTGTCGCCGTCGTTGCCGTTGCGCTCCACGTAGCGGCAGTTGTCCAGCGTCTGCCACTTCTTCTCGGGCGGCTTGCGCTTGTGCGTGCCCGTCTCCGCGGCAAATCCCGCAGCCGCGTGCGCAAGGACGACAGCCGCAGCGCAGGCGAGGAGCCAAGTGCCTGTTTTTCCGGCCATGGCGCGAAGACTAATCCAAGCCCCGGAATCGCGCTTATGATCGCCCCCCTCATGGCCCTGCCCCCGGACCTGCTGCGCGAGATCTCCCGCGAGGCGATGCTCGAGCTGCCGATCACCCGCTACGAGGGCGAGATCCGCCTCGTCGAGACCGCGCAGGCGCTCGAGCGTGCCGCCGCCGACATCTTCCAGGAGCCGGCGATCGGCTTCGACACCGAGACCCGGCCCGCTTTCCGCAAGGGCGAAAGCCATCCGCCAGCGCTCGCGCAGGTGGCGACAGCGCGCGCGGTGTACCTGTTTCCGCTGCAGCGGCTGGATTTCTCGGCGACGCTGGCCGAGCTGCTCGCGGAGAAGGCGATCGTCAAGGCGGGCGTTGCGCTCGCCGAGGACCTGCGGCAACTGCAGAGCCTCTTCGCCTTCCAGCCCGCGGGCGTCACGGACCTCGGGCACGCGGCGAAGCGCCACGGATTGAAGCAGACCGGACTGCGCAACCTCGCCGGCATCTTCCTTGGCGCGCGCATCGCCAAGGGCGCGAAGACCACCAACTGGGCGGCGCGCCGCCTCACCTCCCAGCAGATGACCTACGCGGCCACCGACGCCTGGATCTGCCGCGAGCTCTACCTCAGGTTCAGAGAGCTGGCCCTGCTCTGAAATTGGGGTCAGACCCCAATTACGCGGTAATTGGGGTCTGACCCCAATTTCAGACGCCTTCCACCATCTCCTTGAGCTCGCCGCTCGCGACGAGTTTTTCGAGGTCGGTGGCGCCGCCCACCAGCACGCCTTTCACGAACACCATGGGAAAGGTCGGCCAGCCGGCCCACATCTTGAGCGCGAGGCGCCGGCGCCACTCGCGCAGGTAGCTTCCATACTCGAGGTACTTGTAGCGGAACCCCGCCTGGTCGAGCATCTCGCGCGCCTTCTTCGGCCAGGGATTCCAGCGCATGCCGACGATCACGATGTCGTTTTCGGCCACCGCCTGCTCGACCTCGCGCACGATGTCGTTGCGGTAGTTGGCGATCCGGTCGCGGATCTCCGGATGGATGCGGTTCTCTTCGAGGACGCGGCGGGGCATGGGCTGGGGTCAGACCCCGATCTTACGGGTATGAACGGAAACGAATCGCAGGATCGCGCTTGATCTGGTCCACCAGCGCCACCTCCCAGTCGAGGTAGGCGCGCGCGTGCTTCTCGTAGTCGGACTCGTGCTCGTGGTCGTAGGGCTTGTACCAGACGTCGTCGAGCGAAGTCGTCGGCTTCGTCATGCCCTTTTCCTCCGCGAAGCCCGCCGCAAACCACGCCGCATTGCCGCCCGCGAGCACCTTAACCTGCGCCTCCGGCCAGAGCGCCTGCGCCTCGGGCGCGGCAAAACGCGCGACCAGGCTGTCGTCCGAGGTGAGCACGATCTCCTGCGCCGTGCCGATCTTCTCGCGCGCCTCGGCGAGCCTCGCGCGCACCGCCCACCAAGCGCCCGGGACGTGCTTGCGCCGGTAGCGCAGGCTCGACGCAAAGTCGATGACGGCGACGCCATCCGCCGATGCGGCCGCTGCCCGGACTTGCGCGCCGTCAACGGCCCGCCGATTCGCCACGATCTGCCCCAGCTCTGCCACGCTCACCGCCGGCCACTCGGGCGGCGCGGGCATGCGCGGCGCGCGCGGACCGCGCGCCAGCGTGATCTCGCCGAAGCCGAAGTCGCCCTCGGGCTCGAGCACGTGCACGTCATCCCATCCCATCTGGTTGAGCCACGAGGCGGTCATCACCGAGCGCACGCGCTCGGGGTCCACCAGCACGATGCGCGCGTTCCTCACCGCCACGAACTCGTCGGTCGCCTGCACCAGCTGGCCGCCGGGGGCGTGCACGCTCCCGGGAATGCGCCCGGCCTCGAACTCGGCGCGCGTGCGCACATCCAGCAGGTAGGTCGTGCGCAGGGGATCCGAGCGCCAGCGCATCGCCTGCGCGAAGCTCGTGAACTTGACGCCGAAGCGACCGGCCACGCGCGCCGCCGCCTCGCGCGCCTTCCGCTTGCCCTCGGCCGAGGGCTCGGGCGCCACGCGCTCGGAGCCGTGCTCGCACTGGTAGCCCGCGAGCTCCCAGCCCATGGTGCCGTCCTTCAACGCCACCACGTCCTTCAGGCCCGCGTTCCTCAGCGACTGGCAGCCGATGATGCTGCGAGTGCGCCCCGCGCAATTGACCACCACCAGCGCATCCGGATCGGCGAGATCGTGGACGCGGTAGACGAGCTCCGCGCCCGGCGCGTCGATGCCGCCCGGGATGTTCATGCGGTGGTATTCCTCCCAGGGGCGCGAGTCGAGGATGACGAGCTTCCTGCCGGCGTCCTTGAGGCGCTTGAGCTCCGCGGGCGGGATGCGCGGGGTCTCGAAATGGTGCTCGACGAACTCGCCGAAGGCCTTGGAGGGCACGTTCACGCCGCTGAAGAGCTCGCCGCCGGTGGCTTTCCACGCGGCGCACCCGCCTTCGAGGATGGCGATGTCGGTGTAGCCGAGCTCGTCGAGCTTGGCCTGCGCGCGCGCGGCAAGGCCCTCGTCGCCGCCATCGAGCAGCACGAGGGGTGCGCCGGCGCGCGGCACGAGATCGAGGACCATCAGCTCGAGCTTCGAGAGCGGCAGCGAGCACGCGAAGAAGGGATGACCCTTGTAATGCACGCCCTGCTCGCGCACATCGAGCAAAGCCAGCTCCGCGCCGGAGACCAGGCGCTCGCGCAGCTCGGCGGACTTCACTGGCGCGCTTCGCGGATGTCGGAGTGCGCCGGGAAGACCTCCCAGCGTCCTTCTTTTTCCTTGTAGAACTCGCGCCGGTGCAGCTGCTCGAGCGAGAGGCCGTACATGTGGAAGTTGAG
>DASWBP010000114.1:0-8382 GCA_036390555.1 Burkholderiales bacterium
GGCGGCCAAGGCCAGCTGCAATGCGGCTCCTGCCACGACCCGCACATCCGCGAGACCGACGCATCGCAGGGCAACCAGAAATTCCTGCGCCAGAACCGCTTCCAGACCGGCACGCCCGGGCCAGGCTACAGCGAGGCGGGCGACATCATATGCCTGTCGTGCCACGACAAGAACGGCATCAGCGGCACCTGGGCGTTCTCGGCGCACGCCAGCCCGCAGGTGGCGACGCAGACGTACCTGCCATCGGCGAGCACCGCGCCGCTGCGCGACTTCCCGCCCAATCTGCCCGTGTGGCGCGCCTCGTGCCTCAACTGCCACGACACGCACACCGTGCAAGGCGCGCGGCGGCTGGCGCGCGAGGGCACCGACAGCCCGCTGAGCCCGAAATCTGGCGGCGCGAGCGCAATCGAGGAAGTGTGCTACCAGTGCCATTCCGCGACGCCGGTGATCACCAACACCGGGGCATTCGTGCCCAACATCAGGACCGAGTACACGCGCGCGGTGCGCATGCCGATCACGAACACGGAACAGGGCGTGACGGCCGAGGCGCACGACATCGGCGGCAATTTCGCGGACCCCGCCTTCGTCAACTGCACCACCACGGACAACCGCTGCGGCGCCGATTTCGTCGAAGCGCGCGAGCGCCTGGGCGTGGGCAACCTGGCCAACCGGCATGCCGAGTGTACCGACTGCCACAACCCGCACCGCGTGGTGAAGTTCCGCTCATTGGTCGGCGTCGGCGGCAACATCTCGGGAACGCCCGAGGCAGCAGGCACGCACGCGCATGCCGACGCCGCCGGCAGCATCCACTCGAACATCGCCTCCGGCGTGCTGCGCGGTACCACGGGAGTGGAGCCGGTCTACGGTTCGGCTTCGTTCCATTCGCTGCCGACGAGCTTCATCTACAAGCGCGGCGACCCCGGTGCGAGCGCAGACACCAGCGTCGCGGCAAGCTACGTGACGCGCGAGTACCAGATCTGCCTGAAGTGCCACTCGAACTTCGGCTACGACGACAACAACGTCCTGCCGGTGGGCAATCGGCCTTCGCTGGGCCGCTCCGGTGGCACGGCGAGCGGCACCAACAACCTCACGCAGTACACGAACCAGGCGAAGGAATTCCAGGCGCCCCTCGGCCACCGCGGCGAGGTGACCACGGTCGATTCGGGCGCTTTCGCCGGGGACCCGCCCGGGCCTGTCGCGTCGGTGAACTTCCAGACCAACAACCACCGCAGCTGGCATCCGGTGATGGGCGACACGGGCCGCACGCCCGCGGTGCGCGGCGGCCTGAGCGCGAACAACTGGCAGTTCCCGTGGCGCAACGCGGTCGGCACGCAGACGATGTACTGCAGCGACTGCCACGGCGCGGAAGTGGCGGCGAACAACTCGGTGATCCCCGATGGCGGCGAGAACGGCGTGCCCTGGGGACCGCACGGGTCGAACAACAGCTTCCTGCTGAAGGGCGCATGGAACACGGCCACCGGCACCGGCCAGCAGGCCACGGGCTTGTGCTTCAAGTGCCACAGCTACACGATCTACTCGACGCGCGCCGACACGCGCACCGGCTTCTGGCTGACCGACCGGAATGAGGACGGCCACTCCATGCACGCCGACCGGATCGGCCGGCTGCGCTGCAACTGGTGCCACGTCGCAGTGCCGCACGGCTGGAAGAACAAGGCCTTCCTGGTCAACCTCAATGACGTCGGGCAGGAGGCGGGACAGGTGCCGGGCACCCAGGTGCGCAACAACACCACGGCGGCCTACAACCAGCAGCCTTATTACCTCAACGCCATCCTCAAGGTCCGCAACTTCCGGGCGAGCGGGCAGTGGACCGCGGCCGATTGCGGCTCGGTGGGCGCGCCGGGCAACGGCCAGAGCGGCCGCGACTGGATGCGCGACAGCAATGAGAATTGCCAGAACCCGCCCTGAGCCGGTGGCGTGGAGCGGCGCGGTGGTGCGCCTCGGCTCGACGCGGCTCGCGCTCGCGCTCATGGGGTTGCTCGCGCTGGCCGCAGTCGCGGCAAGCCGCGATGCCTTCCCCGCGGGGTGGCTGCTCGCGGTGCCGCTCGGCCTGCTCGCGCTCAACCTCGCGTGCGCCGTGGCGACGCACGCTTCCTTTCGCGCCCAGCCCGCGCTGCTTGCGTTCCACCTCGCACTGCTTGCCGTGGTGGTGCTCGCCGCCGCGGGGCGACTCACCTACCTGAAGGGCACGCTGGAGCTTTCCGATGACGAGGAGTTCACCGGCACGCTCAATTCGCGCGAGCAGGGGCCAATGCATGGCGACGCCATCGAGCGCGTTTCGTTCACGCAGCGCGGCTTCGTCGTGCACTATGAGCCGGGCATGAAGCGAGCGCAGACGCTGGCGCGCATCGCGTGGCGCGACGCCCGCGGCGCGCTGCGCGAGGCCGTGGTAGGCGACGACACGCCGCTGCGCCTGGCGGGCTATCGGTTCTACACGACGCCGAACAAGGGGTTCGCGCCGGAGTTCGTCTGGCAGGGCGCCCGCGGCGGCGCGCCGGCACGCGGCACCGTGCACCTGCCATCTTTCCCCGCGCAGCTCGCCAGCCAGCAGCAGGAGTGGACGCCGCCCGGCGGCTCGCAGGCGCTGCAGACCAGACTCGAGCTGGAAGCGCCGCTGGTGGATCTGGAGCGCCCCTGGGTGCTGCGCGCGCCCGTCGCGCACGCGCTCGCCGTCAGCTCGGGTGCGCAGCGCGTCGTGCTGCGGCCGGGAGAATCGCACGCCTTCGCCGAGGGCACGCTGCACTACCTGGGCTTGCGCATGTGGATGGGATACAGCGTGTTCTACGACTGGACACTGCCCTGGCTGTTCGCCGCTGCCGTGCTGGCGGCGCTCGCGCTCGGCGCGCACTACGTAGCGAGGTTCCGCGGCGAGCCTTGGCAGGTTCCTGGCGCCGCCGGGCGCGCATGAACGCCGAGCTGCCGGCGCTCTGGAGTGCGCTTGCGGCGTACGCGCTCGCCGGCTCGCTCGCGTTCGCCGGCGTGGCAAGCGGGCGCCTGCCGGAACGCTGGCTGATGCGTCTGCTCCTCCTCGGGCTTGCGCTGCACGCCTTTTCCCTCGGCGTGCGCTGGGAGCGGCTGGGCCACGGCCCGTTCCTCACCATGTATGAAATCCTGTCCTCCAACGTCTGGAGCCTGCTCGCGATCTTTCTCTTCGCGGCCTGGCGGCTGCCGGTGCTGCGCCCGGCGCTGGCCATCGTGCTGCCGCTGCTGTTCGTGATGATGCTGTGGCTTGCGCTGCAGGATCCGCGCGCGGGCCACTTGCCGCCCACCTACAAGACGGCGCTGCTCTACGTGCACGTCGGCTTCGGCAAGGTGTTCCTGGGTGCGGTGCTGATCGCCGTGGGACTGGGGGGCGTGGTGCTCGCGCGCCTCACGCGGCGCGGCGCGGCGTGGTTCGCGGCGCTGCCCGGCGACCGGCAGCTGGACGAGCTTGCTTACCGGTTTCTCGCCCTGGCGCTGGTCTTCGAGACGCTGATGCTCATCGCA
This sequence comes from Burkholderiales bacterium, assembly GCA_036390555.1. Taxonomy (GTDB): domain Bacteria; phylum Pseudomonadota; class Gammaproteobacteria; order Burkholderiales; family SG8-39; genus JAABQT01. The sequence goes on from DASWBP010000114.1 coordinate 3,505, forward strand.
GGTGCGGTGTGGGCGCAGGACGCGTGGGGCCGCTACTGGGCCTGGGATCCCCTGGAGACCTGGGCTTTCCTCACCTGGCTGATGCTCGTGTGCGCGCTGCACGTGCGCGCGACCTTCAGGCCGGCTCCGCCGGTCAGCGCCGCGCTCGCCATCGGCGTGTTCGTGCTGGCGTTCCTCACCTTCTTCGGAGTGCCGTTCGTGACCACAGCGCCCCATCAGGGAGCGATCTAGGGATGGCGCGCCCGCCCCGGCCGCGCGCGCGCCGCGATTTCCGGCTGCACGCCGCACTCGTCGTAGTGCTCGCGGTGGCGGCCGGAGGCGTGCTGCTGCACTGGCTCGGCGGGGAACACGGCTCGGCGCCGGACGCCGGCGCGGCCGGCGCCGCAGCGCGAGAAAATCCGCAGGGCCATGCGCGCGACATGCGGCGCGCGGAGTTCGACGCGCGCTTCAATCAGGCTACGGTGATGCTGCACGCGAGGCAGTACGAGCACGCGGTGACGGCCTTGCACCGCCTGCTCGAAATCGCGCCCGACGTGCCCGAAGTGCACGTCAACATGGGCTTCGCGCTGATCGGGCTCAACCGGCACGCGGCGGCGCGCGACTTCTTCCTCGGCGCGATCGAGCTGCAGCCGAAGCAATCCAACGCCTATTACGGTCTGGCGGTGGCGCTGGACGGGCTGGGCGACCGGCCGGGCGCGCTGGGCGCGATGCGCACCTACGTGCACCTGACCGGACCGGACGATCCCTGGCTTGCCAAGGCGCGCTCGGCGCTGTGGGAGTGGCAGGCCGAGTCGCGCGGCAAATGAAGCGCGGGCTGCCGGCGCTGGCGTTGGCCGTCGCGGCGCTGGGGCTGCTCGCCGCGGCGCTGTACTACGGCGACCGCGCAGCGCCGGGGCGCACCGTGGAGCGGCCCGCACCGCATTTCTCGCTGCCGACTCTAGCCAGGCCGGAGGTGCGCTTCTCCCCACAGGACCTCAGGGGCCAGGTCTGGGTCCTCAACGTCTGGGCTTCCTGGTGCGCGCCCTGCCGCGACGAGCTCCCGCTGCTGCGCGAGCTGGCGCGCACGCGCCTTGCCCCGCTATACGGCCTGAACTACATGGACCGCCGAGACGACGCCACGTCCTGGCTGAGGCAGCTGGGTGACCCGTACACGCTCTCGGCGTTCGATGCCGATGGAGAATTCGGCAAGAGCTATGGCCTGCGTGGCCTCCCCGTCACCTACGTGATCGACCGGCAGGGCGTCATCCGCCTCGAGCTGACTGGCCCGGTCACCCGCAAGGTCCTGGACAGGCAGCTGTTGCCATTGCTGCGCCGCCTCACGTCTTGACCCGCTAGCGGGGATTCCCGATTCCGGGAACCGGGACTGCAAGCGCGCCGTTTTCCCGCCGCCAGACAGCGTACTCATCGCAGTTCCCGGCAACCGGCGGTGTGGATCGGAATTTGCTGCGCTTGTGCACCGTACTTAGCGCATTGCAGTGCGCAATCGCGGGGAGGCAGGGGGCGAGATGAAGCGCGGGGTAACACCGTGGGTGGCTGCGACGGCGGTCGGGGTGGCGGCGGCTTGGACGCTTGCGCGCTTCCTGCCGGATGTCAGCGCCGCGGAGGGGTCGGCAGCCAGCTTCCGCTGGGTCACGCTCGCCAATACGGCCCTGGCGGCGTCCACCGCGCTTTATGCCACCCACCTTTGGCTGCGCACGGACGTCGTCGGTCGCGTGGCCACCGCGCTCGCGGCGCTGGGCGCGCTGGGGGTACTCGCGGGGCTTGCGCTGGCGGCGCTGTTCACGGGAGAGGCGCGTGTCGGCCTGTACGAGGGTACAGCGCTGCTTTCGGCAGGGGCCGTGATCGCCTATCTCCTCCTGGAGCGGGCGTACTCCAGCCGTGACGCGGGCATCGTCGTGATGCCGGCCGTTATGCTCGCCGTGGCGTGCGAAATGTGGCTGATCGCCAACGGCCTGGCGCTGCCTGGCTCGTTGCCGGGCGGCTTTGGGACCTACTGGGAGGCCGGCTATCGCTTCGCCATGGTGCTGGGCTATGGCCCGATCGCCCTCGCCGGCGCCGTGGCGGCGCTCGCGCTCGTCGGCCGCCGCGAATGCACGCCGGCTTCGCTCGCCAGGCTGACAGCCGGATTGGCTGTCGGCGCGCCCTTGTTATTGCTCGCCGCAGGCATGGGTGCGGTGTGGACGCTTTTCGATGCGCACGCCTCGGCGCGGCCCGCAGGGTTCCTGTTCATGTCGTCGCTCGCTACCGCGGCCGCGTTGCTCGCTTGGGTGCGCATGCGCGAGCTGGACGCGCTGCGCCAGGCGCGCCTGGTGCTGGGCGTCTTCGTGGTGGCGACGGCAGGGCTGCTCGCCGCCGGGCGTCTGGGCGCGCTGCTTGCCTAGCGGGGCGCGGGATGCGTCTCGACGAAGCGCCGGGCCTCGCGATGGCCGCTGGCGGCCGCGCGGCGGAACCAGGCGAGCGCTTCGCGGTCGCTTTGCACGACGCCCTTTCCGGTGAGGAACAGAATTCCCAGGTTGTGCTGCGCTTCGGCGTGGCCCTGGCTCGCGGCCTGGAAATACCAGCTGGCGGCTGCCCGGTCGGGCTCGGATTCCGACCCGGGCAGGCCCAGGCCGAGGGCGTAGAGGTTGGCAAGCTGGAACTGCGCCTCGGCGTAACCCTGCTGCGCGCCAAGCTGGAACCAGCGGAAGGCCTCGGCGTCGTCCTCGCGCACGCCTTGCCCGTGGTGGTACATCAGCCCGAGACGCATCTGCGCTTCGGCATTGCCGCCGCGCGCGAGCGGCAACAACAGCCTGAAGGCTTGCAGGAAGTCGCGGCTCGCGTGCGCCGCGCGCGCGCGCGCGAGGTAGTCGGCGTCGGACTGCGCACGCGTGGCCGGTGCGGCCGCGGCGAGCGCGAGGGCTGCCGCCATTGCGATGGCGGCGAGACCCGACCTGCCTGGGAATTGCATGCGTTCTCCTCTTGCGCGGGTGGGCATTGCGCGTGACGAATGCAAGCGCCGTGCCCGGCGATGCCAAGCCCGCCCCCGAAGCGGCGGGCGCGCCGCGCTTCACCCTGCGCGCCAAGGGGCTGCTGCTGTTCGTCCTCGTCTCGCTCTATATCGTGGGCGGCGCAGTGCTGCTCATCGTGCAGGCGTCGCGGCACTTCGCGCAGCGAGCGGACCTGCTCGGAAACCTCGCGCCGCTCTTCTGGGTCGCGGCGGTGGCGGCGCTGCTCGGACTGGTGGTGTTCGGCGCTTTCCTGACCCTGTTCCTCGGGCGGCTTGCCGCGGACCTCGGGCGGCTGCAGAAGCGCGCGCTGGAGGTCGCGGGGGGGCTGCGCGGGCCGCCGCTGCAGCTGCCGCGCGACGACGAAGTGGGCGCGCTCGCGCGCGCCGTGGACAAGATGGCCGCCGACCTCGAGGCGCGCGAGCGCGAGATCGCGACGGCGCGGCTGGAGCAGTTCCACGGCGAGCGCATGATGCTGCTTGGCGGCATCGCGGCCGGGGTCGCGCACGAGATCGGCAACCCGGTGGCGGCGATCGCCGCCATCGCCGCCGACGCGCAGGCCGCGCAGCATCAAGGTCGTGCCCCCGGCCTCGATGCGCGGCAGCTGCTCGGACTCGCGCAGCGCGTCGGCGAGATCACGCGGCGGCTCGCACTGGCGGCGGGCGCTCGCTCCAAGGAGCGCGCGCCGCTCGCGCTCAACCCGGTGCTGGAGAGCGTCAGCGCGCTGGTGCGCTTTGACCGCCGCTTCGCACCGATCGCGCTCGAGACCCGGCTCGATCCGGCGCTGCCGCTGGTGCAGGCCGTGGAGGACGACATCGTCCAGCTCCAGCTGCACCTGCTGGTGAACGCCGCGGAAGCGCTGGCCGAAGCCGATGCGGGCAACGCGCGCATCGAGGTGACGACGCGCCGCGACGGCGACTGGGCCGAGCTGCGCGTGCGCGACAATGGCCGAGGCATGGACGAAGCCACCCTCGCGCGCGCCTTCGAGCCGCTGTTTACGACCAAGCCGGCGGGCAGGGGCAACGGCCTGGGACTGGACGCATGCCGTCGGATCATGTCTCGCTGCGACGGCGAGATTTCCCTCGCCTCACGCCCCGGCGACGGCACCAGCGTGGTGTGCCGTTTCCCCGCCTTCCGGAGCGCCGCGGGGGCGGGGCTATAATGCTCCGCACGACCTTGTCCCGGAATGTCCCATGACCTTCAGGCTCGCGCTAGTCGCGGCTCTCGCGGTCGCGGTGGGCGGCGCGCTGGCGCAGTCCGAGGACGACGCGCGCCGCTATCTCGAGGACGGGCGCAGGGTCGCCTCGCAGCTCGTGCGCGAGCTGGGCGGCGAACTGCGGCGCGAGCTGGAGGCCACCGGCCCGCTGCGCTCGATCATTGTGTGCAAGTTCAGCGCGCCGGAAGTGGCCTCTTCGCTGTCGCGCTCGACCGGTTGGCGCGTAAGCCGCGTGAGCCTGCGCACGCGCAATCCCGCGCTCGGGCAGCCCGATGCCTGGGAGCATCGCGTGCTGCTGGACTTCGACAGGCGCGCGCAGGGCGGCGAAAAGCCCGAGTCCATCGAGTTCGGCGAAATCGTCAAGGAGCCGGGTGGCGTCTTCTATCGCTACATGAAGGCGCTGCCGGTGGATAGGCCGTGCCTGCAATGCCATGGTCCGGTGGACTCGCTTGCCGGGCCTGTCAAGGAGCGCCTGGCGAGCGATTATCCGTTCGACAAGGCGACCGGTTACTCGCTCGGCCAGATCCGAGGCGCAGTGACCATCAAGCGCCCCCTCTAGCGGATCCGGCGGCCGCGCGCATGCTCACCGTGACTCGGGCCGCGGGCACGCCCATGCCGCTCGCTTTCAAGGGGCTGATCGCGTTCCTGCTGCTTGTACTCTATGTGGGGCTCACCGCC
>DASWBP010000115.1:0-5500 GCA_036390555.1 Burkholderiales bacterium
ACTGCGATGTCGAGCACCGTGACGGAGTCGCCCGCCGCCGCGGGCACGCGGCCGAGCAGCGCGATGTCGCGCTTGATCCCGGTGACGACGATCGACTCGAACGGGTCCGCGAGCCGCAGCTGCCGCAGCGCGAACAGGCCGTCGGCGTCGCCGTTGCAGACGTCGTAGTGCGTCATCTGCCGGGCGTGCGCGGGATCGAGGCGTGGCCTCGATCCCGCCTACCCGCCGATCACTTCACCTGGAGCTTTTGCAGGTACCCGATGATTGCCCGGATCTCCGCGGCCACGTACGTCTCGGGATCCTTCGCCGTGTACGGCGCGCCCGTCAATTCGTGGCGGAACGTGGGGCCCCACGCGGGCATCTGGCTCTTCGCGTCCCACGCCACCGGCCGCCCGTCGATCTTGTTCCACGCGAGTTCGACCGGGAATGCGCCGCCGTTGCGCTTCGCGTAGGTCGTCAGGTCGGGCACGGTGAGCTTCGCCTGCTTGGCGGCCGCGCCGCCGCCCTTCCCGCTGGCGCCGTGGCACGGCGCGCAGCGGGCCTGGTACTCGGCCGCGCCGAAGCTCCAGCCTTCAGTGCGCGGGTCCTGCGCGAGCGCCGCTGCCGACAGCCCGAAGAGGGCGATCGCGGCGAGTGCGAGCGTTCTGTTGGACATATGGCCTCCTGCGTTCCGCGGGACGCGCGCGTCCAGGCCGCCGTCCCGCGCATTCGTGGCTGCCGCGCAAGCGTGCGCGGCGCACCCTCACTTCACCTGCAGGCCCTTCATGTACTCGATGATCGCGTAGATCTCCGCGGCCACATACGACTCGGGCTTGGCGCTCGCGCTCACGTTCGCCATCGCCTCGTGCCGGAAGTCGCGGCCCCACACGGGCATGCTGCGCTCCGCGTCGAAGCTCGCCGGACGGCCGTCGATCTTCTGCCATGCGAGGTCGGTCGGGAACTTGCCGCCGTTGCGCTTGGCGTACGTGGTGAGGTCGGGCACGGTGGCGCCGACCTGCTTGGCGGCGGGGCCGCCACCCTTGCCGTTGGCGCCGTGGCACGGCGCGCAGCGGGCGTTGTACTGGTCCTTGCCGAAGCTCCAGCCCTGCTTGGCGGGCGGATCGGCCGCGAGCGCGGCGGCGCTGAGCCCGAAGATTCCGGCGGCGAGGACGGCGAGTGTTCTGGCTGACATACGAACTCCCTTCGGATCGAATGCCTGCCAGGCGGCTCTGTGTGAACGCCCCGCGTACCGGCACCCTGGCAGGCTCGCGTTGCGCATGAACTGCTGGATTCAATTTGGCCGGGGATTCCCCCCCGGTATTGACGGAGGGCAATGCGCCGGGTCGGGCGCCGGCTCTAAAGAGGTATGCGCCCGCTCTTCGAGCCCAGCCTGCTGAACGACACGTTCGGCGACCCCGGCCTGTATGTCGACTTCCGCGACGAGCGCCGCGCGCTGCTGTTCGATTTCGGCGACCTGGGCCGCCTGCCGCCGCGCAAGCTGCTGCGGCTGTCGCACGTGTTCGTCAGCCACACCCACATGGACCACTTCGCCGGCTTCGACCAGTGGCTGCGGGTGGTGCTCGGGCGCAAGGAGCGCATCGTGCTGACCGGCGGCCCCGGCTTCATCGACCGCGTCGGGCACAAGCTCGCGGCCTACTCGTGGAACGTCGTGCACCGCTACGACGTGCCGCTGGTGATCGAGGCGCGTGAAGCGCTGCCGGGGGGCGGCGGGCGGCGCGCCGAGTTCAGCAGCCTCGCGCGCTTCGAGCGCGCGCACGACGCGCCGTGGCCGCGGCACGGCGACGTGCTGCTCGCCGAGGAGAACTTCCGCGTCCGCGGGCGCTTCCTCGACCACGACATCGTCGTGCTCGCGTTCGCGCTCGAGGAAGGGATGCACGTCAGCGTCTGGAAGAACCGCCTGGCCGGGATGGGCCTGACCACCGGGCCGTGGCTGCGCGAGGCGCGCCGCGCGATCCTCGCCGGCGCGCCGGACGACACGCCGATCGACATCCGCTGGAACGACCACCGCGGCAGGCACGGCGAGGTGCGCCCGCTCGGCGAACTGCGCGCCGCGTTCGAGTGCGTGCCCGGCGTGCGGATCGGCTACGTCACCGACACGCGCTGCACGGACGCCAACCTCACGGCACTCGACGGCCTGCTGGCCGACGTCGACCTGCTCTTCATCGAGAGCGTGTTCCTGCACGCCGACGTGGCGCACGCCGAACGCAAGAACCACCTCACCGCGCGCCAGGCCGGTGAGATCGCCCGCCGCGTGCGCGCGAAGGCCGTGGTGCCCTTCCATTTCTCGCCGCGCTACGAGGGCCGCAGCGCGGAAGTGATCGCCGAAGTGCAGGCCGCGTGGAAGTGAGGATCGGGGTCCGACCCCGACTCCCTACTTCACCTGCAGCGTCTTCAGGTACTCGAGCACCGCGGAGATGCGCGCCCGCACGTACGGCTCGACGTCCGCGCGCTCGTCGGCGCGGGCCTGGGTCTTGTACATGTGGCCCCACACCGGCATCGCGCGGTCCTTCTGGACGCGGTCGTCGAGCTGGCGGGCGTCGATGATCGCCCACGCCTGCTTCTCGGGCAGCTTGCCGCCGTTGCGCCTGGCGTAGGTGGTGAGGTCGGACGGTTTTTCCTTGAGCCCCGCGGCCTGCGGGCCGTCACCCTTGCCGGAGGGGCCATGGCACGGCGCGCACTTGGCCAGGTACTCCTGCTTGCCGGTTTCGACCTGGGCCGCCTTGGTCTGCGCGCCTGCGGCACCGACCGACAGGCCGAACGCAGCGGCGATCAGGAAGGTCAACGGTGCTGCGGACATGGCATCCCCCTGGTGAGTGGACAGGCCCCGGAGTCGCGTCGCGGAGCCACACCGGGCCACTCTGCTACGCGCGGTCCGGACGGCATTGATCAAAGGCAAGCGGGCGCGGGCGTCGGTGACGGTCAGCGCAATTCCGCCCCAGATTCCGGCCCGGGACGTCGCCCGGCACGCGGCTTCACCGCCCGAGCCGATCCGTCGCCAGCGCCGACGCCAGCAGCACCCCGTGCGAGGGAAACCAGATCGAGTCGTGGCCGGTCGCGGCACCCTTCTCCAGCACCCGCGCATCGACCCCGCGCGCAGCCATGAACTCGTCGCTGCGCCGGTTGGCGGTGTCGACGTGCTCGGCGCTGATCCCCGCGCCGCCGGCGCTGTGCAGCCCGATGCGCGCGGCCGGCCCGATCAGCCGCCGGTTGCCGCCCGCGAATGCCGTCGCGCAGGCGCTGCTGCACTCGCCGGTGACGAGCGTGTCGAGGTTGCGGTCCGCGAGCAGCCGCCCGAGCGCGAGCCCTTCGGCCACGCGGCCGCCGCGGCTCTCGAGCCGCACCGTGCGCACCGCCGGATGGGCAACCAGCGCCTCGCGCACCGCGCGCATCGACCCGAACTCGAGGTCGCCCTGCACCGCGAGCAGGTCGGGCCGCTCGAGCGCGATCGCGGCCGGTCGCAGGTCGCCGGCGAGCGTGGCCTTCACGTCGGGCCACACGTGGCGCGCCGAGTTGAGCCAGAACAGCCCCACCCAGATGAACGCGCCGAACCCCACCACGCCCGTGAGCAGCGCAACGAGCGTGGAGCCGCCGTGGTCGACGCTGCGGATGGCCGAGCGCTGCACGCCCATGCCCCACCAGCCGACGCCGAGCACCAGCACGACCACCTCCACCAGCCACAGCAGCGCGGCCGTCCACGGCGCCTCGGTGTTCGGGAAGAAGTAGCCCGCGAACCGCACCGCCTGCACCAGCCCCCACACGAGCGCCGTGCTGACGGTGACGGCGACCACCAGCGGCAGCCGGCCGTTCCAGTGCAGCCGCAGGTAGCCGCCGCGCGGCGCGCCGGAGGCCGCGACCGACGCCCTGGCCGATGCCGACGGCGCGCGCGCCAGGGCGGCCGCTCGCTGCGCGCGCGGCGATGGAGGATGCGGAGGCGGGAGGTCAGGGTTCACGGCCCGCCAAGAATCCCACGAAGCGCGGCCGCGTCCATCGCGGAAAAGACCGGGGATGCGGCCCTGCCTCCGGCGGCAGAAAAGGGAACCCGCGGCGTCCCGCCGCGGGTCTGAAGGGGCGAGGCGGTTTCCGCCCCGCTCCCCAAGGAGAAGGTCAGGCGGCTTCTTCGATCTCGCGCGCGCGGTCCGCGTCGCGCAGGGACGCGTCGCGCAGGGACGCGCCGCGCAATTGCGCCACCGTGTGCTCGGCGCGGAACAGTTCGTACTTGATGTTCGCCACGCCGACGGGCATGTACTTGCGCGCCAGCGCCAGCGCGCCGGACAGCCGCGCGGCGGCCTCGGAGGCCAGCGCCATGTCGCGCCCGGCGGCCAGCTCCAGCAGCGCGCAGCCGTAGCCGTGCTTCAGGTTCATCAGTTCCTGCGCGTGCGCCTCGACCAGCGACGACAGCGCCTCGGCGTTGCGGAAGGCTTCGGACGCGGCCTGCAGCGAGTGCTTCTGGCCCAGCAACAGGTAGGCCTCGCCCAGCGCGCACCAGGTGCGCAGCCGGTCGAGCCCGTCGGCCTGCGCTTCGTCGAGCGAGCGTGCCAGCTGGTCGAGCTCGTGGACCACTTCGTTCAGTTCCGCCTTGAACTCCTCGTCGGCCCGGTTGGGCCAGCGCCGGAGTGCGGCTTCCTTGCGCGCGATGAGTGCGGCGCGCCTGTCTCTCTCTTCGGCCCTCATGGGCTCTCCTCCCGCCTGGCAGCTTCTGATGCACGTGCCGCGCAGGATGCACGCCCCCTGCTACGGTGGCGTGACACTAAGCACCACACACGGATCGCGCGATCCCGCGTGAGTGGTTAGCAAGACTGCGCATCACGCGATGAGATTAGTCCGCAAGGACCTGCGGCGGTATGGCGTGAAGTTATTTTTTTATGCTGCGCAGCGATTAGCACGGAGATTGCATGCGTGCGCTGTGTGAGGTGGCGCACGGAGCCGCGAAGCGCGCGCAAGGGGTCCGCGCCCCGCGTCTGCGTGCCGTCTCGCTGCGTCTTCCCGCCCCGCGCGAATAGCCGCCCACCCCGCGGCGTGATGCCGCTCAACAGTTGCTTTCCTCCGGCCGCGGCTGCATCCCGCGGCGGCTAGGATGCGGCCACGCCAACGAAGAAAGGACTGCGATGGCCCTGCCGCCATTGCTGCGCGACAGCCTGCGCCTGCCGGTGATCGGCGCGCCGATGTTCATCGTGAGCGGACCCGAGCTGGTGCTGGCGCAGTGCAAGGCCGGCATCGTTGGCTCTTTTCCCGCACTCAACGCCCGCCCGCAGGACGTTCTCGATGCTTGGCTCCTGCGCATCGAGCGCGAGCTGGCCGAGTACAAACAAGCGCACCCGGACGCGAAAGTCGCGCCGTTCGCCGTCAACCAGATCGTCCACGGCAGCAACACCCGCCTGCAGCAAGACCTGGACGTGTGCGTGAAGCACCGCGTGCCGATCATGATCACCAGCCTGCGCGCGCCGGACGCGGTGGTCGAGGCCGCGCACAGCTACGGCGGCCTGGTGTTCCACGACGTGAC
>DASWBP010000116.1:0-26090 GCA_036390555.1 Burkholderiales bacterium
TCGGCGCGTGGATGCTGCTGCGCTTCAGACCTGCCGCCGCGGGCGCCGCGTGCTGGCTGCCGGTGCCGGACGCCGGGCCGATGCGCCACGGCTTGCGTGCGGCGTTGTATTCGCGGGCGTCGGGCGCGGCAGACGCCGATCCACGGGCGCCAGCGCAGGCGAGCGACTGAATGTCCGACACGGATGTTGACGCCCTGCTCGTCGAGCGTGTGAAGCTCGGCGATGTTCGTGCGTTCGAAATGCTGGTGGTGAAGTACCAGCGGCGCATCGAACGCCTGGTGGGCCGCATGGTGCGAGACGCCGATCTGGTGCAGGACATCGCGCAGGAATCGTTCATTCGCGCCTATCGCGCGCTGCCGCAGTTTCGCGGCGACAGCGCCTTCTACACCTGGCTGTACCGGATCGGCATCAACACCGCCAAGAATTACCTGATGGCGCTGGGGCGGCGAGCCCCCACCTCGACCGAGGTGGAGGCGCAGGACGCGGAAGGATTCGAGGACGGGGAGCAGTTGCGCGACATCAACACGCCTGAGAGCATGTTGCTGTCCAAGGAGATTGCGGCAACCGTGAACGCGACGATCGAGGAGCTGCCCGAGGAGCTGCGCACGGCGATCCAGCTGCGCGAGATCGAGGGCATGAGCTACGAGGACATCGCGCGCGTCATGGATTGCCCGATCGGCACGGTGCGCTCGCGGATCTTCCGGGCGCGCGAGGCGATCGCCGAGCGGTTGCGGCCCCTGCTCGGCACGCGTCAGGACCAGAGGTGGTAGGAAGATGAAATCCAAGATATCGGCAATGATGGACGGCGAGCTCGACCCGGGCGAGCTGAAGGAGCCGTTGGCCGCCCTCGGTTCGGATGCGGAGGCCAGGGAGTCCTGGCGCACCTATCACCTGATCAGCGACGCGCTGCGCGGCGACGCGATCCTCTCAGCCGACTGCACGCGCCGCGTCTCGCGCCGCCTGGCGAGCGAGCCGGCGCTCATTGCGCCGCTTCCCGGGCAGGTGCGCGCCCCCGTGCGGCCGCGCTGGTTCGTGCCGTCAGCCCTTGCAGCGAGCATTGCCGCCATCGCCTTTGTCGGCTGGGTGGCGCTCGCGCCGCAGCGCGGGCCGGCGCCCGCCATTGCGCCCGTGGCGCAGACGCCGCCGCCTGCGCAAGTGGCGCGCGTCGCCGAGCCGGCCAAGGTGCCGGTCACCAGCGCCACGCAGGACTACCTGTTCGCGCACCAGGCCTTCTCGCCGCGCAACTCGCTGCAAGGCATGGCGCCCTACGTGCGCTCGGTCTCGGACGAGACCGTGCAGAAGAAGAAATGAGCCGCGCGTTCGGCGCCTGGGTGCTCTGCGTCTTCGCGGGCGTGGCGCAGGCGCAGGCCTCTCCCGAGGCGCTCGAGTGGCTGCGCCGCATCTCAGTGGCGACCGAAAAGCTGTCCTACACGGGAACTTTCGTCTACCAGCAGGGCAACCGCACCGAGACGTCGCGCATCGCGCGGCGCGTCGAGCCCGGCGGAAGCATCGAGAGACTCGAGGTGCTCGACGGTTCGCCGCGGGAGGTGGTGCGCACGCGCGACGAGGTGCGCTGCTACCTGCCGGACAGCCAGACCATCAAGGTCGACCGGCGGCGGGACCAGCGCAGTTTCCCGGCACTGCTTCCCGCGGAGGTGCAGAGCCTCGGCGAGCACTACACCATTACGATGGACGAGATGCGGCGCATCGCCGGCTTCGATTGCCAGGCGATCGTCCTCGCGCCCAGGGACGAACTGCGCTACGGCTACCAGCTGTGGGCGGACGTGCATTCGGGAATGCTGCTGAAGGCGCGCGCCTTCAACCGCAACGGCGAGACCGTCGAGCAGTTCACCTTCACCCAGCTCGAGATCGGCCCGGTGCCGCGCGAGCGCGTGAAGCCACGCGTGGTGACGCGCACCTGGCGCATCGAGCAAGTCGCCGTGAGCCCGGCCAACCTGGCGCAAGCCGGCTGGAGCGTGAGCGCGGACCTGCCGGGCTTCCGCAAAGTCATCGAGATCACGCGCATGCTGCGCGAGTCGCAGCCCGTGGGCCAAGTCGTCTATTCCGATGGCCTGGCGGCGGTCTCCGTGTTCATCGAGCCGCTCGCCGGACGTGCGGAAGCGCCGGCGATGGGATTGGCCAGCATGGGCGCGGTGAACGTCTACACGCGCGAGGTTGCCAATCACCTGGTGACGGTGGTCGGCGAGGCGCCCGCCGCCAGCGTGCAGCGCATCGGCAACACCGTCTCCTACCGCGCGCCGCAATGAACTTTTCACGCCTGGAGCGGCTTCCGGGCGCCGCAATGTCGAGAGGACCTTCCATGCGTTTCTTCAGAGCTGTCGTCGGATTTTTTCTGGCCACCTGCACCGTTGCAGCGTTCGCGCAGGCGCGCGAGCTGCCGGATTTCACGCGCCTGGTCGAAGAGCAGGGGGCGGCGGTGGTCAACATCAGCACCACCCAGGCGGCGCGCAGGGCCAACCTCCCGCAGGTCCCGAACATGGAGGACGAGGAGGTGCTGGAGTTCTTCCGGCGCTTCATCCCACGCCAGCAGCCGCCCGGTCCCGGCGCGCGCCCCGAAAGCCGTTCGCTCGGATCGGGCTTCGTCATCACCACCGACGGTTACATCCTCACCAACGCGCACGTCGTCGACGGTGCCGACGAGATCAACGTCAAGCTCACCGACAAGCGCGAGTACAAGGCCAAGGTGATCGGCGCCGACAAGCGCACCGACGTGGCGGTGATCAAGATCGAGGCAGCCGGCCTGCCGGTGGTGCGCATGGGCGACCCCGGCAAGCTCAAGGTAGGCGAGTGGGTGGTGGCGATAGGCTCGCCTTTCGGCTTCGAGAATACGGTAACCGCCGGCATCGTCAGCGCGAAGGGGCGCTCGCTGCCGCAGGAATCGAATTTCGTGCCCTTCATTCAGACCGACGTCGCCATCAACCCGGGCAATTCCGGCGGGCCGCTGTTCAACATGAGGGGCGAAGTCGTCGGCGTGAACTCCCAGATCTACAGTCGCACCGGCGGCTTCATGGGCCTTTCCTTCGCCATCCCGATCGACGTGGCGCTCGACATCCAAAAGCAGCTGCGCGACAAGGGGCGCGTGTCGCGCGGCCGCATCGGCGTGGTGATCCAGGAAGTGACCAAGGACCTTGCCGTGTCCTTCGGCCTGGACCGGCCGCGCGGCGCGCTGGTCAATTCGGTGGAGAAGGGCAGCCCGGCGGAAAAGGCCGGCATCGAAGCGACCGACATCATTACGCGCTTCGACGGCAAACCGGTGGATTCCTCGAGCGATCTGCCGCGCCTGGTCGGCTCCACCCGCCCTGGCGCGAGCGCGCAGGTCGAGGTGTGGCGCAAGGGCGCCACGCGCAACGTCACAGTGACGGTCGGCGAGCTGCCGGAAGAGAAGCTGGCGACGCGCGACGCGCCGCGCGAGCGCAAGCCCGCCGCGCAGGCCGCCAACCGGCTGGGCGTGGTGGTGGCCGAACTCACCGCCGAGCAGAAGAGGGAGATGCGCCTGACGCACGGACTGGTGGTCACGGAGGTGCGCGCCGACGCGCGCGCCGAGGTGCGCCCCGGCGATGTGATCCTGAAGATGGTGCACAACGGCCAGCACACCGAGCTCAAGTCCACTGAGCAGTTCAACAAGCTGCTCGCCGGCCTGGACAAGAGCGCGGTGATCACGCTGCAAGTCCGGCGCGGGGAGAACATGGCGTTCGTCACCGTCTCGGGACTCGCCGACAAGGGCTAGGGCCGGGCCGCTGCCTCGAGGGCACGGCGATGCTCCGCCTCTACGGGCGCCGCTACTGCCACCTGTGCGAGGACATGGCGCTGGCGCTGCGCGCGCGTGGCGTGGCGTTCGAGGAGTACGACGTCGACGCCGATGAGGCGCTCGAGGCGCGCTACGGCGACCGGGTGCCCGTGCTGACGGACGCGGCAGGCGTGGAGATCTGCTTCGGCCGCCTCGATGAGCCGGCCCTGTTACGGAGCCTCTGACTTACTCCCGCGTGCGCGACGGTGGCGATTGTCGTGGAGGGCGAGCCAGCGGACGCCCCCGTGTACTTGACGTCCACAAGGCGGCCGGTGGCGATGCCATGCATGAAAACTCGCCCCGTCCCTCAAGGCGGCGAGGACGCGAGGCGGGGGTTCAAGGAAAGGGCCTCGCCGCCATCCGGGTTGCGGCCGCAACGCGCACCCGCGCGAGCAAGTCGGAGGCTCCGGAGCCCCGGCTTGCGGTAAGATAGCGACCGCAGCAAGCGAAGGGTGCCACGGGCACCCTTTTTTGCGTTCCCATGACCCCGCAGAGCCGCATCCGCAACTTCTCGATCATCGCGCACATCGACCACGGCAAGTCGACGCTCGCGGACCGCATCATCCAGCTGTGCGGCGGCCTGTCGGACCGCGAGATGGCCGACCAGGTGCTCGATTCGATGGACCTGGAGCGCGAGCGCGGCATCACCATCAAGGCGCAGACCGCGGCGCTGCAGTACCGCGCGCGCAACGGCGAGCAGTACCTGCTCAACCTGATCGACACGCCGGGACATGTCGATTTCTCCTACGAGGTGAGCCGCTCGCTGGCGGCCTGCGAGGGCGCATTGCTGGTGGTGGACGCATCGCAGGGCGTGGAAGCGCAGACGGTCGCCAACTGCTACACCGCGATCGAGCAGGGTGTCGACGTGATCCCGGTGCTCAACAAGATCGACCTGCCCTCCGCCGACCCGGCGAACGCCATCCAGGAGATCGAGGACGTCATCGGCATCCAGGCGCAGGACGCGCTGCGCGCCAGCGCCAAGACCGGCGAGGGCGTGCCGGAGATCCTCGAGGCGGTGATCGCGCGCGTGCCGCCGCCAAAGGGCGATCCGCAGGCGCGCCTGCAGGCGCTAGTCATCGACTCCTGGTTCGACAACTACGTCGGCGTGGTGATGCTGGTGCGCATGATGCAGGGCACGCTGCGCGCCAAGGACAAGGTCCTGCTCATGAGCACCGATGCCGCGCACCTGTGCGAGCAGGTGGGCGTGTTCACGCCCAAGTCGCAGCAGCGCGGCGAGCTGGTGGCGGGCGAGGTGGGCTTCGTCGTCGCCGGCGTGAAGGAGCTGCGCGAGGCGAAGGTCGGCGACACCATCACGCATGCGGACAAGCCGGCGGCCGCGCCGCTGCCCGGCTTCAAGGAGATCAAGCCGCAGGTGTTCGCCGGGCTGTACCCGGTCGAGTCCAACCAGTACGAGGCGCTGCGCGAGGCGCTGGAGAAGCTGCACCTGAACGACGCCTCGTTCCATTTCGAGCCCGAGGTCTCCCAGGCGCTGGGCTTCGGCTTCCGCTGCGGCTTTCTCGGCCTGCTGCACATGGACATCGTGCAGGAGCGGCTGGAGCGCGAGTACGGCATGCAGCTGGTCACCACCGCGCCCTCGGTCGTCTACGAGGTGCTGCTGCGCGACGGCAGCGTGCAGCAGATGTCGAACCCCGCCAAGCTGCCCGACCCGTCGCAGATCGAAGAAATCCGCGAGCCGGTCATCGCCACCACCATCTTCGTGCCGCAGGAGTATGTCGGGCCGGTGATGACGCTGTGCACGGACAAGCGCGGCACGCAGACCAACCTGCATTACTCCTCGCGCCATGTCGTGCTGTCCTACGACCTGCCCCTCAACGAGGTGGTGCTGGACTTCTTCGACCGCCTGAAGTCGCTCACGCGCGGCTTCGGCTCGATGGACTACGAGTTCAAGGAGTACCGTCCCGCCGACGTGATCCGCCTGGACGTACTGGTCAACGGCGAGCGCGTGGACGCGCTCTCCAGCATGGTGCACCGCGAGGCGGCGCAGCGGCGCGGGCGCGAGCTCGCCGCGCGCCTGCGCGGCCTGATCCCGCGCCAGATGTTCGACGTCGCGATCCAGGCGGCGATCGGCGCGAACATCATCGCGCGCGAGAACGTCAAGGCGTTGCGCAAGAACGTGCTCGCCAAGTGCTACGGCGGCGACGTCACGCGCAAGCGCAAGCTCCTGGAGAAGCAGAAGGAAGGCAAGAAGCGCATGAAGCAGGTGGGCTCTGTCGAGATCCCGCAGGAAGCCTTCCTCGCGGTACTGCAAAGGGAGGATAAGTGAGCTTCGCGCTTTTTCTCCTGATCCTGCTGGTGGTCACCGGCGCCGTCTGGGCGCTCGACGCGGCGTGGCTGCGCAAGCAGCGCAGTACGAGCGCCAAGCAGCCCTGGTGGGTCGAGTATTCGATCAGCTTCTTCCCGGTGATCCTGATCGTGTTCCTGCTGCGCTCGTTCCTGGTGGAGCCGTTCAAGATTCCCTCGGGCTCGATGATCCCGACCCTGCTGGTGGGCGATTTCATCCTGGTCAACAAGTTCACCTACGGCATCCGGCTGCCGGTGGTGAATGCGAAGATCGTCGAGCTCAACTCGCCGCAGCGCGGCGACGTGATGGTGTTCCGCTATCCCGATGATCCGTCGCTCGACTACATCAAGCGGGTGGTCGGCGTCCCCGGCGACCGCATCGAGTACCGCAACAAGCGGCTGTCGCTGAACGGGCAGCCGGTGCCGGTAAAGCAGATCGAGGATTACCTGGCGCGCGAGCGCATGCAATATTCACGGCGCTACCTGGAGACGCTCAACGGCCACGAGCACCAGATCATGATCGAGGAAGATGCCCCGGCCTTTGTGGCGCAGGCGCGCGCGTTTCCGCACTTCGAGAATTGCAACTACAATATGCAGGGCGTGGCATGCACCGTGCCGCCCGGGCACTATTTCGTGATGGGTGACAACCGTGACAATTCGAGCGACAGCAGGGTGTGGGGCTTCGTGCCCGACGGCAACATCGTCGGCAAGGCGTTCTTCATCTGGCTCAACCTCGGCGAGCTGGGCCGCTTCGGCTCGTTCCGCTAGGAGACCGTCCATGCGCAAGAGCCAGCAGGGCCTGTCGTTGCTGGGACTGATTTTCAGCGGCTTCGTGCTGATTTTCGCCGCGCTGCTGCTCATGAAGATCACGCCCTCCTACATCGAGTATTTCGCGATCAAGAAGGCGCTGGTCAGCATCGCCAACGAAACGCGCGGCCGCGGGGCGTCGATCGCCGACATCCGCCGGCGCTTCGAGAACCGCTCCGCGGTGGACGACATCAGCAGCGTCAAGGCAACCGACCTCGAGATCACCAAGGAAGGCAACGACTACGCGATCTCGGCCTCCTACCGCAGGGAGATCGCGCTTTTCGGCAACGTCGGGCTGTACATCGATTTCAGCGCCACATCCCAAGACTGACCGCGAACGCTTGGCCGGCACCGGGCGCCTCGAGCAGGGGCTGGGATACCGCTTCCGGCGCGCCGAGCTCCTCGAGCAGGCGCTGACGCACCGCAGCTACGGCACCCCGCACAACGAGCGCCTGGAGTTCCTCGGCGACGGCGTGCTCGATTGCGTCATGCGCGAGGAGCTCTACGTGCGCTTCCCGGCGCTGAGCGAAGGCGAACTCTCGCGCTTGCGCGCGAACCTGGTGCGGCGTGAGACGTTGGCGGCGCAGGCGCGCGTCCTCGGCATCGGCGAGCACCTGCGGCTGGGCGAAGGCGAGAGCGCGAGCGGCGGCACGGAACGCCCTTCGATCCTCAGCGACGCCCTGGAGGCGCTCGTCGGGGCGATCTTCCTGGATGGCGGCTACGAGGCGGCGCGCGCTGCGATTCGCGGCATCTTCGCCCCCACGCTTGCGTCGCTCGACGCGAGCGCGCTCGCCAAGGATCCGAAGACGCGGCTGCAGGAGCTGCTGCAAGGGCGCGGGCAGGCACTGCCGGCCTATCGGGTGATCGCCACCCAGGGAGCGGCACACCAGCAAAGCTTCGAGGTCGAATGCACCGTTGCGGCGCTCGGCCTGCGCGCGACGGGCCGCGGCGAGGCGCGGCGCGCAGCGGAGCAGCAGGCGGCGGAAGCCATGCTGCGGCAGCTCGGCGCATGAGTACTCATCGCAGCGGCAGCGTAGGGCTGGTGGGCAGGCCGAACACCGGCAAGTCGAGCCTCCTCAACCGCTTGCTCGGCCAGAAGCTGGCGATCGTCTCGCCGCGCGAGCAGACCACCCGGCATGCGCTGACCGGCATCCTCACCACGGGGGACTGCCAGTATGCCTTCGTGGATTCACCCGGCTTCCAGCTGCGGCACCGCAACCTTCTCAACCGCTCGCTCAATCGCCGTGCGGGTGAAACCGCGCGCGATGTCGACGTGGTCGCCTTCGTAGTGGAGGCGCTGCGTTTCGGCGCCGCCGATCGTGCGGCACTTGCGCGCGTGCCGGCGGGCCGCCCCGTCGTTGCCGTGGTCAACAAGGTGGACCTCGTGAAGCCCGCCGCAAAGCTGCTGCCCTTCCTCGAGCTCCTGGCGCGCGAGCGCGAGTTCGCCGCGATCGTGCCGGTTTCAGCGGCCACGGGCCGCAACCTTCCCGAGCTGCTGCGCGTCCTGCGCAGTTTCCTTCCCGAGGCGCCGGCCGCCTATCCCGAAGACCAGCTGACGGACCGCGACGAGCGCTTCTTCGCTGCGGAACTGGTGCGCGAGAAACTGTTCCGCCTGTTGAAGGAGGAACTGCCTTACCGCTGCGAGGCGGTCGTCGACAGCTTCAGGGAGGAAGGGCGCCTGCGGCGCATCCAGGCCACCATCTGGGTCGAACGCGAGAGCCACAAGGCGATCGTGATCGGCAAGGGCGGTGCAACGCTCAAGCGCATCTCCACCGAGGCGCGGCAGGACATGGAGCGGCTGTTCGGCGGCAAGGTGTATCTGCAGGTCTGGGTCAAGGTGCGCAAGCAGTGGACCGAGGATGAGCGCATGTTGCGCGAGTTGGGGCACGGCTGATGCGACGCCGCACCGACCGCGAACCGGCGTTCGTGCTGCACAGCTACCCGTACAAGGAGACCAGCCTCATCGTCGAGGTCTTCTCCCGGCACCGGGGCCGCGTCGGCCTGCTCGCGCGCGGGGCGCGTCGGCCGCGCTCGGCGATCCGCGGCACGCTGCTTGCCTTCCATCCGCTGCGCCTGAGCTGGAGCGCCTCGGCGGAGCTCGGGACGCTGACGGCGGCGGAATGGTCCGGCGGGCAGGCGGCGCTCGCGGGCCAGGGCCTCATGTGCGGCTTCTATCTGAACGAGCTGCTGCTCAAGCTTCTGCCGCGCGAGGATCCTCACGAGCGGCTGTTCGATGCGTACGCCGAGAGCCTGGCGCGACTCGCGGCCAGCGCGGAGCATGCGCCAGTGCTGCGCGGCTTCGAGAAGCGGCTGCTGACCGAACTCGGGTATGCTCCCCTGCTCGAACGCGATGCCGCGACCGGCCTGCCGGTGCAGGCCGCCGCGCGCTACGCCTACGAGCCCGAGCGCGGGCCGCTCCCGGTCGGCGGCGAGCGCGGCGGCGAAGCGCTCACGGTGAGCGGCCAGACGCTCCTGGACATGGCGCGCGACGACTACGCGCGGCGCGAAACGCGCGAGGAAGCGCGGCGCCTGATGCGTTGGCTGATCGGCGCGCGCCTCGGCGCCCAGCCGCTGCACACACGCGAGGTTTTGCTGGAATTGCAGGAACTATGATCGAACTGGGCGTCAACGTGGACCACGTGGCGACGGTGCGCCAGGCGCGCCGCACCTACGAGCCCGACCCCGTGTGGGCCGCGGTGGAAGCCCATCTCGGCGGCGCCGACGGCATCACGGTGCACCTGCGCGAAGACCGGCGCCACATCCAGGACGAAGACGTGCGCCGCCTGCGCGAGCTCACCCACATCAAGCTCAACCTAGAGATGGCGGCCACCGACGAGATGGTCGAGGTGGCGCGCCGCGTCCGGCCGGAGATGGCCATGCTGGTGCCCGAAGGCCGCCACGAGATCACCACGGAGGGCGGGCTGGATATTGCGTCGCTGGAGGCACGGCTGCGCCAGGCCGTCGCCCGGCTGGCAGAGGCGGGCATTGTCGTGTCAGTGTTCATCGATGCCGAGGAACGCCAGGTGGAAGCCGCACAGCGGATCGGCGCTGCCGTCTGCGAGGTGCACACCGGCCCCTATGCGCACGCGTTTCACGCCAAAGGGCGCGACGCAGAGTCTCCCGCGGTGCAGGCGGAGCTCGCCAAGATCCGCAGGGCAGGGGAAGCGATCCGCGCGCGCGGCATGCGCTTCAATGCCGGCCATGCCCTCAATTACTTCAACGTCGAGCCCGTGGCGCGGCTTCCGGGGCTGCGTGAGCTGCACATCGGCCACGCCATCGTCAGCCGCGCCGTGTTCGTCGGCATGCGCGAAGCTGTGCGCGAGATGAAGCAGCTGATTGTCCAGGCCGCCAGGTGATCTACGGGGTCGGCACCGACCTGATCGAGATTTCCCGCGTCGAGCGCGCGCTGGCGCGCTTTGGCGCGCGCTTCGCACAGCGCATCCTCTGCGAGCCGGAATTGCAGCGCTTCAATGCCCACGTGAAGCCGGCCGCCTATCTCGCCAAGCGTTTCGCCGCAAAGGAGGCGTTCTCCAAGGCGCTGGGCACCGGCATCCACGCGCCGGCCAACTGGCACGGGGTGTGGGTGGTCAACCACCGCTCCGGCAAGCCGCAGCTCGAGTTCTCGGCGGCGCTCGCAGAGTTGCTGCGCAGCCGGGGGATCCGCCGCTCGCACCTGACGCTCACCGATGAGCGCGGCATGGCCGCGGCCACCGTCATCCTCGAATGCGACGGCTGAAGGCGCGGCTGCCGCTGGGCCCGGTGGTGCTGGATCCGCTGGGCCCTGCGCTGACCGATGATGACCGCCGGCGCATGCAGCATCCGGCCTGCGGCGGCGTGATCCTTTTCGCGCGCAATTTCGAGAGCGCTGCACAGCTTCAGGCGCTCACCGAGGAGATCCACGCATTGCGCGAGCCGGCGCTGCTCATCGGCGTGGACCACGAAGGCGGGCGCGTGCAGCGCTTTCGCGAGAGCTTCACGGCGTTGCCGCCCATGCGCGCACTGGGCGGCCTGTGGGATCGCGATCGCGAGGCAGGCAGGGTGGCGGCGCGTGCCGCGGGCTACGTGATCGCCGCCGAGCTCGCCGCCCACGGCCTGGATTACAGCTTCACCCCCGTGCTGGACCTGGACTACGGCACCAGCACGGTGATCGGCGATCGCGCGCTGCATTTCGACCCGATCGCGGTGGGCGCCCTCGCGGCGGCATTGATCCACGGCCTGGCGGACGGCGGCATGGCCGCGGTCGGCAAGCACTTCCCCGGGCACGGCTACGTGGCGGCCGATTCGCACCTCGCCATTCCGGTCGACGAGCGCCCGCTCGCGGAGATCCTGCGCAAGGACCTCGCGCCTTATGCGGCGGCGATCGCGGCGGGCCTCGCCGGCGTCATGCCGGCGCACGTCGTCTATCCCAGGGTGGACCCGGAGCCCGCCGGCTTCTCGCGCGTGTGGCTGAAGGATGTGCTGCGCAGCCGGCTCGGGTTCGAGGGCGTGGTGTTCAGCGACGACCTGTCGATGGCCGGCGCAAGCGGGGCGGGCGACCACGCGGCACGCGCGCGCGCTGCCCTCGATGCCGGTTGCGACATGGTGCTGGTATGCAACGATCCGCTGGCCGCTGAGCAGTTGCTGGAGGCGCTGCAGGGCCAAGCGCCAGTCGCGCCCGAACGGGTGGAGCGCATGCGGCGGCGGGGCAGCGCCCGCGATCTGAGGAAGAGCGTCGCTTTCCGCGAGGCGCAGGAAGCGTTGGCGGTGCTCGCCGCCTAGGCGAGCCTCGAGCCGCCCAGCCGCCTAGGCGCGCTCCATGTAGGTGCCTTCGTTGGTATCCACCTTGATGCGCTCGCCCTTGTTGATGAAGGGCGGCACCTGCACGGTGATGCCCGTCTCCATCTTCGCGGGCTTGAAGGTGTTGGTGGCCGTCGCGTTCCTGATGCCGGGCTCGGTATCCACCACCGTCAGCACGACCGATGGCGGGATCTCGAGACCGATGGCGCGGCCGTTGTAGAAGTTGATCTGCACGTCGGTGTTGGGCAGCAGGTAGCCGGCCTGGCCCTCGAGGAACTCCTCGGGCAACGTCAACTGCTCGTAGTTCTCCTTGTCCATGAACACGTAGCCGGTGCCGTCCTGGTAGAGGAATTCCATCGAGCGCGGGTCGACGAAGGCACGCTCCACCTTGTCCTCGGTACGGAAGCGCTGGTTGGTCTTGGTGCCGGACTCGATGTCCTTCATTTCCACCTGCATGAAGGCGCCACCGCGGCCGCCGACGTGCACGTGGTAGCACTTCAGCACGCGCCAGACGCGCTTGTCCCATTCGAGGAGATTGCCGACGCGGATTTCGACTGCGGAGACCTTGGCCATGGCGGGTGGTGCTTGCGGAAAAGGGCCGCGATTCTACACTGAAACATCGGGCGGGCGCTAGAATTCGCGCTCCGCATGGACGCGCCGCGCTTCGACCCGAAGAGCTTCGTCGCCGGGCTGCCGAACCTGCCCGGCGTCTACCGGATGCTGGGGGCGGGCGGCGAAGCGCTCTACGTGGGCAAGGCGCGTGACCTCAGGAAGCGCGTCGCGACGTACTTCCAGAAGAGCGTCTCCAGTCCCCGCATCCGCATGATGCTCGAGCAGGTTGCGCAGGTGGAGGTGACTGCCACGCGCTCGGAAGGCGAGGCGCTGCTGCTTGAGAACAACCTGATCAAGAGCCTGGCGCCGCGCTACAACATCCTGTTCCGCGACGACAAGTCCTATCCCTACCTGATGATCAGCGCGCACCGCTTTCCGCGCCTGGGCTTTCACCGCGGCGCACGCGAGCGCGGCGACCGCTACTTCGGGCCGTTCCCGCACGCCTCGGCGGTGCGCGAGAGCATCCAGCTGCTGCAGCGCGTGTTCCGCCTGCGCACCTGCGAGGACACGGTGTTCGCCAACCGCTCGCGTCCCTGCCTGCTGCACCAGATCCGGCGCTGTACCGCGCCCTGCACCGGCCTGATCGGCGACGAGGCCTATGCCCAGGACGTGCAGCACGCGGAGCTTTTCCTGCGCGGGCGCGAGGACGACGTGGTGCAGCGGCTCACCGATCGCATGCACGCCGCTTCGGCGGCGCAGGACTACGAGGCGGCGGCGGTCTACCGCGACCAGGTGCGCGCGCTGGCACGCGTGCAGGCTCGCCAGTACGTCGAATCCGACCGGGGCGTGGACGCCGACGTGGTCGCCTGCGCGACCGAGGGCGGCCTGGCCTGCGTCAACCTGGTGATGATCCGCGGCGGGCGGCACGTGGGCGATCGCAGCTTCTTCCCCGCGAACGCCGACGCGGCGGACCCGGGCGAGGTGCTGCAAGCCTTTCTCGAGCAGCATTACGTGGAGCAGCCGCTGCCGACGCTGGTGCTGGTGAGCCACGAGGTGGAGTTCGCCGCCACGCTGCCGGCGCAGGGCGAGCGGCGCGTGTGGCTCGCCATGGCGCTGAAGAACGCCCAACTGGCGCTGGCGCAACGCGCACGCGAGAAGACCGCGCAGGAGGAGCGCCTCGCGGCGCTGCGCGAGGCCCTGCAGCTCCCGGACAGCGCGCAGCGCATCGAGTGCTTCGACATCAGCCACACCATGGGCGAGGCGGCCGTGGCATCCTGTGTCGTCTACGACAGGCTGGCCATGCAAAAAGGCGAATACCGGCGCTTCAACCTGCGCGACATCACTCCCGGCGACGACTACGCGGCGATGCGACAGGCGCTTGCCCGGCGCTACGAGCGCGTCGGCGCGGAAGGGGGGAAGATCCCCGACCTGGTGCTGATCGACGGCGGCAAAGGCCAGGTCAGCGCGGGGCGCCTCGCCCTCGCCGAGCTCGGCATGCACGAGGTTGCGATCGTGGGCATCGCCAAGGGGCCGGAGCGCAAGCCCGGGCTGGAAGAGCTGATCGTGGAGGCGGAGGGCCGCGCGCTGCAGCTGCCGCCTACGCACCCCGGGCTGCACCTCATCCAGCAGATCCGCGACGAAGCCCACCGCTTCGCGATCGTCGGGCACCGTGCGCGGCGCGGAAAGACGCGAACTACGTCTGCGCTCACCCAAATTCCCGGCGTGGGCGCGCAGCGCCGGCAGCGCCTGCTTGCGCACTTCGGCGGCTTGCGCGAAGTACAGGCCGCTGCCGTCGACGAAATTGCGCAGGTCGAGGGCATCAGTCGGCCGCTTGCCGAGCGCATCTACAAGGCCCTGCACTGAAAGCACGGGCGCCCCACCAACCCATACCCTTGCCGATGCCCCTCAACGTGCCGAACCTGGTGACCTGGCTGCGGATCATCCTGATCCCGCTGATCGTGGGCATCTTCTACCTGCCGGATGCATGGCTGTCGCCGGTCGCCAAGAACATCACGGCCACGGCGATCTTCGTCGTAGCCGCGCTCAGCGACTGGCTGGACGGGTACCTCGCGCGCGTGCTGGACCAGGCGTCCGCCTTCGGCGCGTTCCTCGACCCAGTCGCCGACAAGCTGATCGTGGTGGCGGCCCTGGTCGTCCTGCTGCAACTGGACCGCGTGGAGCCCGTCATCGCGCTGATCATCATCGGGCGCGAAATCGCCATTTCGGCACTGCGCGAATGGATGGCGAAACTCGGCAAGTCGGGCAGCGTGGCCGTTGCCTATATCGGCAAGGTGAAGACGGCAAGCCAGCTGATCGCGATACCGCTGCTGCTGTTCCACGACGACGTGCTCGGCCTGGTCAATGCGCAATGGCTCGGCACCATCCTGATCAACGTCGCCGCCGTGCTGACGGTGGTTTCCATGCTGCACTACCTGCGCCGCGCACTGCCCCATACAGGGGCTTGAGCTATAATGCGCGGCTCCAAGACGCGGGAGTAGCTCAGTTGGTAGAGCGCAACCTTGCCAAGGTTGAGGTCGCGAGTTCGAGACTCGTCTCCCGCTCCAGCTTAGCGTAGGGAAGGCCGGGAGGCCTTCCCTTTTTCATGGCCTCCCCGGGCGGGATGGCAGAGTGGTCATGCAGCGGCCTGCAAAGCCGTGGACGCCGGTTCGATTCCGACTCCCGCCTCCAACCCCATCGTGCCGCGCCGCCGCCCGGGTGGCGAAACTGGTAGACGCAGGGGACTTAAAATCCCCAGGCCGCAAGGCCGTGCCGGTTCGAGTCCGGCCCCGGGCACCAGGAAGGGTCAGCTGGCCGCCATCGTCAGGCGAATGCTGTTGCGCCCAAACAGGTAGGCGTAGTCGCGCGACGCCGCGAGTTCCTTGGTGAGCAGGACGCCCAGTCCGCCGATCTTGCGCATGGACACGGTCGTGTCGGGCGCAGACGCAGGCAGGCGCGTGTACGCGTAGGGATTGAAGGGGGGCGCCTTGTCCTCATAGACCACGCGCACGCCGTCCTCGGCGCGCCGCAAGCCGATCCAGACGGGTGCGTCGCAATCCCCCCGGTGACCGTGCCGAACGGTGTTGGTGAACAGCTCCTCGAGCACCAGATTGAGGCGCAGGCAGTCCGACTTCTGCAGATTCGCGTCGGCACAGAACGACTCCAGGAAGGCTCGCACCAGTTTCAACTGGTCCAAGCGTGCAAGAAACTGTCCTACCCGGGCGTATTTCACGTGGTTAGCCGATTGTCCCGGGGCATTATAGAATCCCTTTCGCGAAGGACAGGAGGCAGTATGCGCCAAGTCATTGTGGCAGCAGCAGTTGTGGCCGGGTTCGCGGTGGCGATGCCCGCTTGGGCGAGCGACGTCGGCCAGGTGAAGACGGCCAAGGGCACGGTACACGTGGAGCGCGAAGGCAAGCGCATTCCCGCGAACGTCGGCATGCCGATCCGCCAAGCGGACACTTTGGTGACCGGTGCGGACGGCGCCGTGGGCGTGACCTTCACGGATAACAGCCTTCTGTCCACGGGGCCGAACAGCGTACTGGTCGTCGACCGCTACACCTTCGACAGCACGACCCACGCCGGCCGCTTCGACGCCTCACTCAAGAAGGGCACCTTGGCCGTGGTGTCCGGCAAGATGGTGAAGCAATCCCCCGAAGCGATGAAGGTGCGCACCCCGGCAGCGATCATGGGCGTGCGCGGCACGGAATTCGTCGTACAGGTGGACGAGCCCGCGAAGAAATAGCCGATGGGGGTCGTGATCGTCGCGCTGGTGACGGCGCTCATGATCTATTCCCACCGGGTGCCGGTCGGCGACGAGATGGTGGTCGTACTGCCTGGCCCTGACGGCAAGGTCGGCACGGTAGTGGTGGAGCGGGGCGGCGAGCGGGTCGTCCTCAATGAGGCCTACGCCACGAGTCGCATTGTGAACGGCAGCGCGCCCCAGCACCAACGCCTTGCTGAAAGCGAGATTCGTGGCGTGTTCGGGCCACTGCTGGCGGCCCTGCCTGGCCGCCCGAAATCCTTCCTGCTTTACTTTCTCGAAGGCAAGGACGAGTTCACGCCCGAGTCGCTGGTCGAGCTCGACAAGATGCTCGCCGAGCTGCGCCAGCGCGGCGCCCCGGACGTGGTCGTCATTGGGCATACCGATCGCGTCGGCTCGCTGCAGTTCAACGACCGCTTGTCCCTGCAGCGCGCCGAGCGTGTTCGCTCAGAACTCGTCAAGCTGGGCATCGACGAGGCGCGCATCCAGATCGCCGGGCGCGGCGAGCGCGAGCTGCTCGTGCCAACCGCGGACGACGTGCCCGAGCCGCGCAACCGGCGCGTGGAGATCAGCGTTCGCTGAAGCGCCAGCGGCGCGCTAGGCGGTCCGACCGCCGTTCCAGCGCACGCAAAGCAGCGTCAGATCGTCGGAGGGCACGGCGGCACCGACGAAGGCCCGCACATCGGCGCGCACGGCGGCCAGAACCTCGGTCGGCGTCGCGTTGTCGGCCAAGGCCCGCAGCACCGCCTGGAGCCGTGGCGCCCCGTAAAGCTCGCCGAGCGGGTTCATTGCCTCGGTGACGCCGTCCGTCACCAAGCAGATCCACTCGCCGGGCGCAACATCGCGACGCTCGACAGGGTAGGCGTAGTTCTCGATTACGCAAAGCGGTGGCCCGCCACGATGCTCGAGGCGCTGCAGCGCCCCGCCAGGGCGCCGTGCAAAGGGCGGTTCGTGCCCGGCGTTGCAGAACTCCAGCGAGCCGCTGCGCGCGTCGAGGATGCCGGCAAACGCCGTGACGAACAGCGATTCAGGGTTCTCGCGCGAGACCTCCGTGTTGGCGCGCATCATCAGCGCGCCGACGTCGTCCCCGCGCCGCGCCGCGCTTTTCAGCAGCGTCTTCGACAGCGCCATGAACAAGCTTGCGGGCAAGCCCTTGCCCGAGACATCGGCAACGATGAAGAACAGCCGGTCCGCGTCGATCATGAAGCAGTCGTAGAAATCACCCCCCACCGTGCGCGCGGGCTCCAGGTACGCATCGATCGCGAACCGCATTTCGCGCTCGAAGAGCTGGCGCGGATCCGGGAGCAGGCCCATCTGGATGCGCCGCGCCGACTCGAGCTCGCCCGAGACGCGCGCGGCCTGCTCGCGCAGGCGGTGGCGCTGCTCGTCGGCAAGGCTGAGGGCCTGCGCCAGCACGGCGCCGAATACCAGGGTCGTGCCGACCACGGGCCAGGCGACGTCGAGCAACATGCCTTCGAGCGCGAAGCCCTGGATGCCGAGGGCGATCAGGCCGACCGCCACCGCGCCGTAGAGTGCGATCGACGCACCGACGCCCAAGGTGGACACGCCGAATGCAAGCAGCAGCGCCGCGGCGCACAGCAGAACTAGCTCCAGCGTGTGCAGAGCGGCGGGCCGGCGCAGGTAATCCCCGTCGAAGATCTGCTCGATGATCTGCGCGTGGACCTCGACCCCGGGAACGCGCTCGCCGAGCGAAGTGGTCTGGTAGTCGAGCAGGCCGATGCCGCTGACGCCGACCAGCACCAGCTTGCCCTCGAGCTCGTCCGCTCGCAGCCGGTCCTCCAGCACCGCCGCCGCCGACACGAAGCGGTCGGGGTCATGCGGGCCGTAGCGGATCCAGAAGCGGCCATCGGCATGCGCGGGCACGGCGACATCGCCAAGGCGCACCTCGATCTGGTCGGGACCGCGCCCTACCAGGAGCAGCGGCGCCTGCGTCGCGACGCGCAGCATCTCGATGCTGAGCGCCGGCACCACGACGTCGCCGACCACGCCGACAAGCAACGCCCGCCGGATCACGCTGCTCTCCGGGTCTACGCTGAGCAGGCCACGGCCGACGGCGGCTCCGTCGATGACCTGCAGGCTCGGCAGGTGCCCGGCGAAACGCCGCAAATTCAGGTCCGGGGCGTTGACGGCGCGCACCGGGGGCGCGCCCGGCGGTCGCGCGAATCCCGGATTCACCTCCTCGAGTCCCGCGATGCCGAGCACCACGTTGCGCCCGCGGATCGCCGCAGCCAGCGCGTCGTCGTTGGACGGCAGCAGCTGCAGCAGGCGCGCGACTTCCGGCGGCAGCGCGAGCAGATCCCGCGCCACGGCGGAGGGCGAGAAGCGATCGGGCTCCGGAAACAGCAGGTCGACGCCGATCGCCGCGGGCTTCGCGGCGGAGATGCCGGTGATGAGCTGGGCAACGCGCGTGCGCGGCCACGGCCACTGGCCGAAGCGCTGCAGCGCCTCCTCATCGATGGCGACGATGACGGCAGGCGCGGCGCGGCGCTCGCGCGGGAACAGCTTCTGGTAGCCATCGAACAGCGCGTGGCGCAGCCCCTGCACGAACGGTGGCTCCACGGCCAGCAGCACGACCAGCGCCGCAAGCAGCGCGAGCGGCGCGCCTCGCCGCGAGCGGTCCTGGCTCAGATGTCGATCTCCAGCCCGTCGTACGCCGCCGAGACGCGCAGGGGCTGCGTGCCGCGCGTCAGCTCCTCGAAGCGCTGTGTCTCGCGCAGCACGCCCTCGATGGTGGCGTCGTCGTAGGCCGGCTCGTGGTGAAACAGCACCAGGTGCCTGACGCGCGCCATCTGGCAGAGCTCCACGCCGATGATGTTGCTGGAATGGCCCCAGTCGGCCTTCACCGAGATCGCATCGGCGAGCGAGTACATGGCGTCGAATACGACCAGGTCAGCGTCCCTGAAGAACTGCACGAAGCGCTCGGTCTGCGCGCGGTTCTCCAGCTTGTGCTCCGAGTCGGTGGTGTAGACGAAGGTCTTGCCCTGGGCCTCGAAACGGTAGCCGTAGGATTCGCCGGAGTGCATCTGCGGCTGCGGCGTGACGCGCACGCCGGAGACTTCCTGCGCCCGTCCCGGAGTGAGCTTGACGAACTCGATGTCCGCGGCCAGCTGCGCGAACTCGACCGGAAAGCACGGCGGGGCCTGCTGCAGGCGAAACGCCTGCTCGATCACGTCGTGGCAGCCGTGGATGCGGATGCGCGTGCCGGCGACGTAGGCGGGCCCGAAGAAGGGAAAGCCCATGATGTGGTCCCAGTGCACGTGCGACATGAACACGTTGACGTGCGCCGGCCGGCCTCCCTGGCGCGCGAGCACGTGGGCGCCGAAAGGACGCGCCCCGCTGCCCATGTCGCAGACGAAATACTCCTCTGCGCCGGTCTCCAGCTCGACACAGGCAGAATGCCCGCCGAAGGTGTGGGTCAGCGAAAAGTCGAGATGCTGGGTGGCGTAGTCGTACGCCTCGCCGATCGAGGCGAACTGCCGGCCGCCCGAGCGCATCAGCGCGACGGCGACCTTGTCACGGATGTCGGCGGAGGTGAGGGCGACGGGGATCGAGCCGCGCGTTCCCCAGAAGCGGACGCGCACCCGCGCTATCCCCGGTCGAACGCGGCGGCCGCGCCGGGCGACAGCGACGCGAGCGCGTCGCGCACCTTGGGATAGGCCTCGAACACCAGGTTGAAGCGCGCGATCTGGAATATCTCGGCAACGACGGGCTGCATCGAGGCAATGACGATGCGGCTGTTCTGCGCCTTGGCCTGCTTCGCCGCGAGCATGAAGCAGCGCAGGCCGGCGCTGGAGACATACTCGAGGCCCGACAGATCGAGCACGATGGCCGTGCTGTTCTTCGCCGAGCGCTCCAGGTGCGGCGCCAGCTCCTCGCGGAATGCCTCGCAGTTGTCGTGGTCGAGGCGCCCCGTCGGGGAGAGCACCAGGGCGTTTTCGTAGAGGCGGTGGGCAAGGGCCATTCTTGTTCGATCTCCCGCACGTATTGTCTGAAAACCGGGCCCCGGCGGCAACCGCTAGAATCGCGCCATGGTGATCGTCGGCGGCACGCGCGTGCGCAATGCGGCGCACTGGCTGGTGGAGCGCCATCTGGGCCGGTACCATTCCGAGCCCCTGGGGCCCGCGCATGCACCGCGCGATCTCGCCGAAGCTTACGCGATGCA
Source organism: Burkholderiales bacterium (assembly GCA_036390555.1). Taxonomy (GTDB): domain Bacteria; phylum Pseudomonadota; class Gammaproteobacteria; order Burkholderiales; family SG8-39; genus JAABQT01. The sequence goes on from DASWBP010000116.1 coordinate 20,188, forward strand.
GGACGAGTTCGTCGCGCTCAAGGCGCGTCAGTGCGGACCCGTCGTCGGCTACAAGATCGCGCTGACCACGCCGCAGATGCGGCGCTTCGTCGGCCTGCGCGAGTCCATCGCCGGCTGCCTGCACGAGCGCCAGGTCGTGCGCGCGCCAGCCAGCGTGCGCGCCGCCGATTATGGCCGCCTGCTGGTGGAATTCGAGATCGCTCTGCTGCTCGGCGCCGACTTGCGCGCGAGCGGCACGCCGCACGCCCCGCACGAAGTCGCCGCCGCGGTTGCCGCTGCGATGCCGGCGTTCGAGCTGGCGGATGACCTCGGCGCCGACTACGCGACCTTGTCGAGCCGCGGCCTCGAGCTAGCGGCGGACAACGCCTGGAACGAGGGCGCAGTGCTCGGCAAGCCGCTCGAAGACTGGCGCGGCATCGACCTTGCCTCGGTGCGCGGTGTCGGACGCGTCAACGGCAAGGTGGTGGGGGAGGGCCGTGGCGCCGATGCCATGGGCAGCCCGCTCGTCGCGCTCGCCTGGGTGGCAAATCATCTGCGCAGCCGCGGCCGGTCGCTGCGCAAGGGCGACGTCGTGATCACCGGTAGCCTGGTGGCGTCGCAGTTTCCGCGCGCGGGAGATGTCCTCGAGTTTGAGGCAGGCGCGCTCGGCAGCATCGAGCTGGCAGTGACCTGACGTCTCGGCGCACTGGCGTAAGGCCGCGCGGCCTCGCCAGCAGGGCGCGCGCGAGAACAGGATCGCCTCACAGCGCGTGGCGCGCCAGGAATGCGTCGAGCGTCGCGTTGAACTCGTTCGGCTGGTCCATCGGGCCCAGGTGACCGCAACCGGCAAGCGATACGAATTCGGCGCCCGGAATCCTCGCCGCCATGCGCGCCATGACAGACGCAGGCGCCGTGCGGTCGTCACTCCCCGCGACCAGCAGCGTGGGCACGCGGATCTCGGCGAGCCGCGCTCGACGGTCGAAGGTCGTGAGCAGCTGCACGGCTTTCCGGTAGGTGTCCGGCGGCACCGTCGCCATGATGCGTTCGGCCTGCCCAATGCCCTCCGCAGCCGATTTCGTGCCGCGCATCGTCGGCATGAGGCGTGCGGCGATTTGCGCCATGGTCTGGCCCGCGTCGAGCGGGTCAATGCGCGCCGCGACGAACTGCCTGGCGAACTCGCCGCCGCTGCCGCCAAACGAGGCGCTCGTGAAGCACAGGACGAGCGCCCGGATGAGTTGCGGGAAACGCACGTACGCTTCCTGCGCAACCAAGCCTCCCATGCTGTGGCCAATCAGGACCAGAGGCTCTGCGCCGAGCAACTCGATCTGTCGGCGAAGGGCAGCCGCCACGTGCTCGAAGTCGTAGGGCTCCACCAGCGGGGTGCCGCCGTAGCCCGGCTGATCCCATGCGATCGCGCGTCGTCCGCGCGTGCGGAAGTAGGACAGCTGCCGCTCCCAGACAGCGTGGCTGCCGCCAACGCCATGCAAGAAGAGCAGCGTGTTCACACTCGGCAGCGCTGGCCAATCACGACTACCCTCGCCCGCTTGCCCGCCAGCGGGGGAGGGGCAGGCTGTACGAGGCTCATGGTCCGGGCAATCGTAATAGAATCCAGCACATGAAGATCTTCGACCTGCTTTGCCAAGCGGGGCATCGCTTCGAGGGCTGGTTCGCCTCGGCCGAGGACTACGCCGGCCAGCGGGCCAAGGGAATGGTGAGCTGTCCAAGCTGCGGCGCGCAGGAGGTCGAGCGGGTCCCGTCAGCCACGCGCTTCAACACCGGGGCCGCAGAGCCCTCGGTGCCGGCCGCGCCGGCTGGCCACGATTCCCTGGCGCTGGCGCAGAAGCTGTACTCGCGCATGCTTGACGAACTCCTGACGAAGTCGGAGGACGTGGGCGCGCAGTTCCCAGAGGAAGCACGGCGCATTCACTACCAGGAAGCCCCGGCACGCAGCATTCGCGGCCAAGCCACGCAGGAAGAGCACGAGGAGTTGGTGGAGGAAGGGATCCCGGTCGCCCGCCTGCCGATCCCGCCCAGCGGTCGCTGGAATTAGATTCGCGGGCCCTCCTTGGCGCCCATTGTGTATTATGTTAAATATTGCTTTCCGAGGAGTCGTTAGAAGCATCAGCTAGTCCCTCGGCATTCCGGCGAGCATCTCCCCCGCCAATAGCCGCGGGTTCAAGGGATGCCGTGCCAAGGCCCGGAAACGCCCCAGCTCGCGCGCGTAGCGCAACCAGGCAGCCGCGCCGCGCGAGGCCTGACCCGTTCCAAAGCGATCGCGCCCGCTCAGCGAGCGCATGGCCACATCGATGGCGCGCCGCTGGAGGACTTCGGCGAGCGCCTCCAACTCCTCGCGGCCCGACGCCGCCTGCATCGCGTCAAAGTCGCGCGCCTTCAGCGCCGCGCGCATCCCGGCCATCGCGCCCGACTCTTCCGACGCGAAGATGAGCGCCTGCAACGGCGCGCCCCCGGCAAACGTCAGCCACGCCTCGGCCTCGGGGACGCTTTGCTCCTTCAGCCAGGTGCGCGCAAGCTCCGGCTCCGGCAACGCCAAAGGAACCGCCGCGCATCGGCTCCGGATCGTCGGCAGCAGCCGGGCTGGCCGGTGGGATACCAGCAGGAAATGAGCGCCCGGCTGAGGCTCCTCGAGCGCTTTCAGCAAGGCATTCGCGGCGTGCACGTTCATTGCCTCAGCCGGATGGACCAGGACAATGCGCCTGCGGCCTCGGTGCGAGCGCAGGCTCAGGAATCCGTCCAGTTCACGGACCTGGTCAACCCTGATTTCCTGGCTCGGCTTCGCCGCCTTCGCCGCCGGGGCCGCGCGCGTCTCGCTTTCGTCTTCAGCGGCGAGACGGCGCGCAAGCGCCTCGGGCTCGAGGCGCCGCAGATCCGGATGGCTGCCCGCCACAAACCAGCGGCAGCCGTCGCAGGCACCGCAGGGCTTGGTCGCGCCTTCGGACTCGCAAAGGAGGAACTGGGCGAATCGCTCCGCCAGCGCCAGCTTTCCGATTCCCGCCGGTCCGTGGATCAAAAGTGCATGGTGCAGCCGCTCACCCTGTCCAACGAGCCGCTCCCACGCCGAAATCTGCCACGGATAAATATTAACTTTCATAGTGTTGCCAGTTCTTCTTCAATTCGTTTCTTGATATCGTCCACGCTCCCCGTCGCGTCGATGATGCGGATGCGCTCGGCATCGGCCCGGGCGAGGCCCAGGTAGGACTGGCGGACCCTGTCAAAGAACTCATGGTTCTCACGCTCGAAGCGGTCGGGCTCGCGCCTGGTGCGGCCAAGTCGCTCGCGGGCCACCTCGTAGGGGCAGTCGAATACGAGGGTCCGGTCCGGCATGAGGCCATTGTGGGAGACCTGCGCCAGATGCGCGATCAGCTCCGCCGGCACCCCTTTCCCGCCGCCCTGGTAGGCGAAGGTTGCGTCCGTAAAGCGGTCGCAGAGCACCCAGGTACCCGCCGCGAGCGCGGGCTCGATCACCGCACGCACGTGGTCGTCGCGCGCGGCAAAGAGCAGCAGCGTCTCGGTGAGCGCATCCATCGGCTCGGCAAGGATCAGCGCGCGCAGCTTCTCGGCAAGCGGCGTGCCGCCGGGCTCGCGCGTGACGTGCACCTTTTGGCCGCGGGCGCGCAATTGCTCGGCGATCCACGCGGCGTGCGTGGACTTGCCCGCGCCGTCCACGCCCTCGAGCGTGATGAAGCGGCCTCTTCTCATTTGCGGTTCGGCTTGAGCTGGTATTTTGCCACCGCGCGGTTGTGGTCCTTGAGCGTGCGCGAGAACTCGCTCGTGCCATCGCCGCGCGACACGTAGTACAGCGCATCAAGCTTTGCCGGCTGCAGCGTTGCGCGCAGGGCCGCCAGGCCCGGCATGGCGATTGGCGTCGGCGGCAATCCGCGCCGCGTATAGGTGTTGTACGGCCCGTCGGTCTTGAGGTGCACCTTCTTCAGGTTTCCGTCGAAGCTGTCACCCAGTCCGTAGATGACCGTGGGATCGGCCTGCAACGCCATGCGGATGCGCAGCCGGTTTGCCAGCACGCCAGCGATCTGCTCGCGCTCGGCAGCCCTGCCCGTCTCCTTCTCCACGATCGAGGCCATGATCAGCGCCTCGTAGGGCGTCTTGAAGGGCACATCCGGCGCGCGCTGCGCCCATTCGCGCCCCAGGTGCTCCTGCATGACGCGGTAGGCGCGGCGCAGCACGGCGAGGTCGCTCGAGCCGCGCGCGAACAGGTAGGTGTCCGGAAAGAACAGCCCCTCCGGATGCCCCTCCAGCGCGCCGATGCGCGCGAGAATCTCGGCATCGGCAAGGCCACGGCTGTCGTGACGCAGCGCGTTGCTCGACTCGAGCGCGGCACGGAACTGCGCGAACGTCCAGCCTTCGACGAGGATCACCTCCGACTGCACGACCTCGCCGCGCTCCAGCTTGTCCAGGATCTCTCGCGGCGTCATCGGTATGGAGATGCGGTAATAGCCGGCCTTGATGTCCTGCGTGGTGCCGAGGAAGCGCGCAAGCGCCTCGAAGCGCTTGCGGCCCACGTCGATGCCCGCCTGCTCAAGGCGCCGTGCCGCGCCTCGCATGCCGATGCCTTCGGGAATCTCGAACTCCACGGGCAGCGCCGCCGCCTTGACCGGGGTGCGGGCGTACCAGACACCATAGGTCGCGGCCGCGAGCAGCGCAAGGACGGCGAGCACGGCGAGGCTGCGGAGAATTTTCGCCACGGAATGGGAATAAAATCGTCGCGGGCATTCTACGATGGACACCCGGGTTTCCCATTCCGCAGCGGAGCTCCCGCAGTACGGCATGCTGTCGTGCACGGGCGACGAGGCGCGCGCGTTCCTGCATGCGCAGCTGACCAGCGACATCGTTTCGCTCGGCGCGGACGGCGCGCGCCGCGCGGGGTGGTGTTCGGCCAAGGGCCGTCTGCTGGCAACCTTCCTCGTCATACCGCAAGACGACGGCTTTCTGTTGCAGCTTTCGCGTGATCTCGCGCAGCCGGTAGCGAAGCGCCTCGCGATGTTCATCCTGCGCGCGAAGGTGAAGCTCGCGGATGCGAGCAGCGACTGGGCGCAGATCGGCTTCTGGGGCGCCTCGGCCGCAGAGCGCCTTGGCGCGCTGGGACTTCACGCCCCTGTTGCGGATCTCGCTGTGACGCGCGGCGCGAACGGGATCGCCGTGCGCCTCGGTGCACAGCGCTATCTGGCGGTTGTCCGGGCTGCGCGGCGAGAGGCGGGGCTCGCCGCCCAGGCGGATGCGGCTGCCGGGAACTGGGCGCTTGAGGAAATCCGCGCCGGACAGCCGATGGTCGTTCTTGCGACGCAGGACCTCTTCGTGCCCCAGATGGTGAACCTCGAGCGGCTGGGCGCGGTTGACTTCAAGAAGGGCTGCTATCCGGGACAGGAAATCGTGGCGCGCACGCAGTACCGCGGCGTCCTCAAGCGCCGCATGGTGCGCGCGCGCGTCTCCGCGGCGGCGGTACCCGCATTGGACGTGTTTGCCGAGGATGCGCCCGGGCAAGCGAGCGGCACGGTGGTCAACGCTGCGCCAACGCCAGAAGGCGGCCACGAGCTGCTCGCGGTCGTGCAGATCAGCTCGCTGGAGGCGGCGAGCGTCCTGCGCCTTGGCGCGCCCGACGGCCCCCGGCTCGAGCTGCTGCCCCTACCCTCTGCGGCGTAAGAGCCTGAAGCCCCCGCCCCGCTTCGCGGCGTGACGAGCTACTACATCTATTACCGCGTGGACGCGAGCCGGCTGCCAGGCCTGCGCGCCGAGGTCGAGCAGCTGTTCGGCGTCGTGGAGCACGCCGTCGGCGTTCGCGGGCGCTGGATGCGCCGGCGCGACAAGCCCGATACCTACATGGAGGTCTACGAGAACGTGCGCGATGAGGCAGCCTTCGAGACGCTGCTCGAGCGCGAAGCGGCAGGACTGGG
>DASWBP010000117.1:0-8524 GCA_036390555.1 Burkholderiales bacterium
GGCAGCCGAGGAAGTAGGAAAGCGGCACCTTCGAGGCGTCCACCTTGGTGAGCAGGTCGCCCTTGCCGGTCCAATATAGCTGCCAGCCCGAGGGCGCAGTGACCTTGTCGCCAGGCTTGAAATTCGGGTGCTGGGATTCGAGGACCTCGCCCGCGGTCTCGCCCGTCATCACATCGCCGGGCTCCACGCCCTTCACGTAGCTCTTTTGCTGGGTCATGCGCCCGCGCATGTACGGGTCGAGAGACAGCCAGTGGTTCTTCACCAGCACCTCGCCTGCAGCAGGCGTGGGGATCGGCGCGGTCTCGAGGCGGAAATTCGCTTCGGTCACCCAGCCTTCGGGGTAACTCGCCATGACGATGCGCTTGTTCATGCGGGGCTTTCCATGTTCCGGGGGAAGCCGATGGTAGCGCAGCCGAACTATCGCAGGCGCGTGGCCAGCGAACGTCCGCCACGCGCGAATTGCATCGTGACCGCGCACAGCCGGTCCGTCAGGTCCCTACTGCCAGGAGGGTTTGCGCTTCTCGAGAAAGGAGCGGATGCCCTCGCGCGCTTCCGCACCAGCGCGCACGTCGGCGAGCACGGCCGCCGTCTCCGCGGCGAGCTCCGGCGTGATCGCGGCGCCTGCCACGCGCTGCAGCAGCTTCTTGGTGCGCGCAAGCGCTTCCGGGCCCGCCTGAGCGAGCCGCGCGCAGATCGCATCCACCGCGGCGTCGAGCTGCTCTGCGGGCACGCACTCGTGCGCAAAGCCGATGCGCTGCGCCTCCTTCGCGCCGAGGCGCTCGCCGGCGAGCATGTAGCGGCGCGCCTGCTGTGCGCCCATTGCGCGCACGAGATAGGGACTGATCATTGCCGGCACAAGGCCGATGCGCGTCTCGGGCAGCGCGAACTCGGCCTCTTCGGCCGCAATGACGAGGTCTGACGCGGCCACCAGCCCCATCCCGCCTGCGAACGCCGCGCCATGCACGCGCGCGACGACCGGCTTCGGGTAGGCGTGCAGGCGGTAGAGGAGCTTCGCGAAGCGGCTCGCCTCGCGGCGCGAACGCGCCTTGGTCATCTTCGCCGCTTTTTCCATCCGTGCGAGGTCGCCGCCGGCGCAGAAGGCCGGCCCGCGTCCGGCGAGCACCAGCACGCGCGCCTGCGCGTCCTTCTCGAGCACGTCGAGCGCGGTCTCGAGCGCGGCGATCAGCTCGTCGTTGAGCGCGTTGCGCACCTCGGGGCGCGACAGCCACAGCCAGGCCGCCGCCCCTTTTCGCTGGATGTCGAGGATCACGACCGCTGGCCGCCTGGCGTCACGACCGCGGGCGGGCGCGCCTCACGACAGCGCCAGCCGCCGTCGCGCCGCCGTGTACTCGGCGGCGAGCTTCGCCACCACGTCGCGCACCGGCATCACCTTGTCGATCTGGCCCACGCCCTGCCCCGCGCTCCAGATGTCGCGCCACACCTTCTTTTCGGCGCCGCTGCCGGAGCCGAAGTTCATCTTGCTCGGATCGGACTTCGGCAGGTTGAGCGGGTCGAAGCCCGCGGCGACGACGCTGTGCTTCAGGTAGTTGCCGTGCACGCCGGAAAAGAGGTCCGTGTAGACGATGTCGGCGGCGGCCGCCTTGAGGATCTCCTCCTTGTAGCGGTCCGGTACGCTCGCCTCCGGCGTAGCGAGGAAGCGCGTGCCGATGTAGGCGAGGTCCGCGCCCGAGGCGAGGGCGGCGAGGATCGCGTCGCCGGTGGCAATTGCCCCCGAGAGCACGATGGGACCGTCGAAGAAGCGCCGCACCTCGCCCACCAGCGCGAAGGGCGAGAGCGTGCCGGCGTGCCCGCCCGCGCCCGCGCACACGAGGATCAGGCCGTCCACGCCCGCCTCGAGCGCCTTCTCGGCGTGGCGCACGTTGATCACGTCGTGCAGCACGATGCCGCCGTAGGAATGCACCGCTGCCACTACCTCGGTGGGCGCGCGCAGGCTGGTGATGGTGACCGGCACCTTGTGGCGCACGCACACTTCGAGGTCGTGCTGCAGCCGGTCGTTGGACTTGTGCACGATCTGGTTCACCGCGTAGGGCGCGGCATCGGTCACGCCGGCGAGCGCCGTCTCGATCTCGGTGAGCCAGGTATCGAGCGTCTCTTTCGGCCGTGCGTTCAGGGCCGGGAACGAGCCGACGATGCCCGCCTTGCATTGCTCGATGACGAGCTTCGGGTTGCCGGCGATGAACATCGGCGCGGCGATCACCGGCAGCTTCAGGCGCTGGAGGACGGGCGGCAGCGACATCAGCCGCGCCGCCCGTGCGACGCGATCCACCGATCGGCCGGCACGTTCACGCCACGCCGGAGCGCCAAATGGGCCGCGTACGCGGCAAGAGCCAGCGGCGGCATCAGGCGAGCGGCTTGCCCTTGGCGGCGAGATCGCGCAGGAGCTTGGGCGGCGCAAAGCGCGGCCCGACCTTCTTCGCCAGCGCATCGGCGCGCTTGACGAACTGCTTCACGCCGACGTGGTTGACGTACTGCAGCGCGCCGCCCGCCCAGGCGGGAAAGCCGATGCCGAACACCGAGCCGATGTTGCCGTCGTGCACGTGCTCGAGCACGCCCTCCTCCAGGCACCTCGCCGTCTCGATCGCCTGGCGGTAAAGGATGCGCTCCTTCAGTTCTTCGAACTCCCACTTGGCGTTCTTCTTGCCGAAATGCTTCGCGAGGTCGGGCCAGAGGTATTTCCTGCCTTCCTTCGGATATTCGTAGAAGCCGCCGCCGCCCGCGCGTCCCGGGCGCCTGAACTCCTTCACCATGCGCAGGAGCACTTCCTGGCCCGGGAGCGGCGTGTACTTCCTGCCCTCTGCTTCGAGGTCCGCCTTGGTCTGCTCCATGACGTGCACCGAGAGCGACATCGAGGTCTCGTCGATCACCGCCAGTGGCCCCACGGGCATGCCGGCGAGCCGCCCCGCGTTCTCGATCACCGCGGCGGGGATGCCCTCCAGCAGCATGCTGCAGCCCTCGGCGACGAAGGTGCCGAAGGTGCGGCTGGTGTAGAAGCCGCGCGAGTCGTTCACCACGATGGGAATCTTGCCGATCTGCTGCACGTAGTCGTAGGCGCGCGCCAGCGTCTCGGGCGAGGTCTTCTTCCCCTTGATGATCTCCACGAGCTGCATCTTGTCCACCGGGGAGAAGAAGTGCAGGCCGATGAAGTTTTCGGGCTGCGCGGAAGCCTGCGCGAGACCCGTGATCGGCAGCGTGGAGGTGTTGGACGCGAAGATGCCGCCGGCAGCGAGCATCGGCTCGGCTTCCTTCGTCACCTGTGCCTTGAGGTCGCGCTTCTCGAACACCGCTTCGATGATGAGGTCGCAGCCCGCGAGGTCCTTTACGTTCGCAGTCGGCTTGATCAAGCCGGGCACCTGCGGGCGGTTGCGCTTCTCGGCGAGCTTCTCGCTGTAGGACTTTCCCTTCTGCGCAGCTTCGAGGGACACGTCCTTCAGGATGCAGGGCACGCCGCGGCTCGCATTCGCCCAGGCGATGCCCCCGCCCATCATGCCCGCGCCGAGGATGCCGACCTTGGTCGCCTTCCACTTGGGCACGTCCTTGGGACGCGAGGCGCCCGAGCGGATCGCCGTGCGATTGAAGAAGAGCGTGATCAGGTTCTTCGCCACCGGGCCGACCGCGAGCTTGGCGATGTAGCGCGACTCGATCCTGAGCGCCGTGTCGAAATCCACGCTCGCGCCCTCCACCGCCGCGGCCATGATCGCCTCGGGCGCGGGATAGAGGCCCCTCGTCTTCTCGATCAGCATCGCCGGCGCGATGGTGAGCATCTGAGCGATCTGCGGGCTTGCGGGCGTGCCGCCGGGAATGCGGTAGCTCTCCTCGTCCCAGGGCTGCTTCGGCGCGGGGTTCTTCGCGATCCACTCGCGCGCCATGCGGAAGAGATCGTCTCGATTGGCAGCGAGGCCCTGCAGGAAGCCGAGCTTCGCCGCTTCCGCGGGGCGCATGGTCTTGCCTTCCATCAGCATCGGCAGCGACGCCTGGATGCCGAGCAGGCGCACGGTCTTCGTCACGCCGCCCGCGCCGGGCAGGAGGCCGAGCGTCGCCTCGGGCAGGCCCAGCTCGATTCTCTCGTCGTTCAGGCAGATGCGGCAGTGCGCAGAAAGCGCGAGCTCCCAGCCGCCGCCGAGCGCCGCGCCTTCGAGCGCCGCCACCACGGGCTTGCCGAGCTTCTCCAACGCGCGGAAGTCGTGCTTGACCGCCTCGAGCTCGGCGAAGAAGCGCGGCGCATCCTTCGCGGTAAGCTTGAGGACGTCCTTCAGCTCCGCGCCGGCGAAGAACGTCTTCTTCGCCGAGCAGAGGATCACGCCCGCGATGGCGTCCTTTTCCTTCTGCAGGCGCTCGACCGCGGCATGGAAGGCCTTCCTCCACGCCTCGGTCATGGTATTGACCGGCGCGTCGGGGGCGTCGAGGGTCAGGGTGACGACGCGGTCGTCACCCTCTTCATAATTGACCGGCATCAGAGGCGCTCGACGATGGTAGCGATGCCCATGCCGCCGCCGACGCACAGCGTGGCGAGGCCGTAGCGCAGCTTGCGGCGCTCGAGCTCGTCGATGAGCGTGCCCAGGATCATTGCGCCGGTGGCGCCGAGCGGGTGGCCCATGGCGATCGAGCCGCCGTTGACGTTCACCTTCTCCGCCGGCACGCCCATCTCCTTCATGAACTTCATCGGCACCACGGCGAAGGCCTCGTTCACTTCGAACAGGTCGATCTTGTCGATCTTCAGCTTCGCCTTCTCGAGCGCCTTTCTCGCCGCGGGCATCGGCCCGGTGAGCATGATCGTCGGATCCGCGCCGGAGAGCGCGGCGGCGACGATGCGCGCGCGCGGCTTCAGGCCCAGCGCCTTGCCCTTCTTCTCGTTGCCGATCAGCACCGCCGCCGAGCCGTCCACGATGCCGGAGGAGTTGCCCGCGGTGTGCACGTGGCGGATGCGCTCGACCTGCGGATAGCGGCGGATCGCCACCGCGTCGTAGCCCATTTCTCCCACTTTGTCGAAGGAGGTCTTGAGCGAAGCGAGTGCCTCGAGCGTGGTGTGCGCCTTGATGAACTCGTCGTGGTCGAGGATCGTGTTGCCGACCTCGTCCTTCACCGGGATTACCGACTTCTTGAAGCGGCCGGCTTCGCGCGCGGCGGCCGCCTTCTTCTGCGAGCCGAGCGCGAACTCGTCCACCTCGTCGCGCGTGAAGCCCTCGAGCGTGGCGATCAGATCCGCGCTGATGCCTTGCGGGATGAAGGCGGTGTCGAGGCTCGTCTGCGGGTCGGTCGCCCAGGCGCCGCGGTCCGAGCCCATCGGCACGCGCGACATGGATTCGATGCCGCCGGCGACGACGAGGTCCTCCCAACCTGAGCGCACCTTCTGCGCGGCGAGGTTGACGGCTTCGAGGCCCGAGGCGCAGAAGCGGTTCAACTGCACGCCCGGCACCTTCCAGTCCCAGCCTGCCACCAGCGCCGCGGTCTTGGCGATGCACGAGCCCTGCTCGCCCGAGGGCGTGACGCAGCCCATCACCACGTCCTCCACCTCCGCGGTGTCGAGGTCGTGGCGGCGCTGCAGCTCGCGCAGCACGTCGGCGAGCAGCGTGACCGGCTTCACCTCGTGCAGCGAGCCGTCGCGCTTGCCCTTGCCGCGCGGCGTGCGGATCGCATCGAAAACCATCGCTTCAGCCATAGCGTTCTCCTCTAGTCCTTCCCGCCCAGCCCCAGCGAGCGGGAAATCACTTCTTTCATGATCTCGTTGGTGCCGCCGTAGATGCGCTGCACGCGCGCGTCGACGTAAGCGCGCGCGATGGGGAACTCCCACATGAAGCCGTAGCCGCCGTGCAGCTGCAGGCACTCGTCGATCACCTTGCACTCCAGGTCCGACACCCAGTACTTGGCCATGGAGGCGGTCGCCGTGTCGAGCTTGTTCGCCAGCAGCAGCTCGAGGCACCGGTCCACGAACACGCGTGCGATCTGCACTTCGGTGGCGAGCTCGGCGAGCTTGAAGCGCGTGTTCTGGAAGCTCGCCACCGGCTTGCCGAACACCTTGCGATCGTTCACGTAGGCCTTGGTCCACTCGATGGCGGCCTCGGCCTTGGCGATGGCGCCGATCGCGATCTGCATGCGCTCCCAGGGCAGCTCCTGCATCAGGTAGATGAAGCCGTTGTTCTCCTGGCCGAGCAGGTTCTCGGCGGGCACCTCGACATTGTCGAAGAAGAGCTCGGCCGTGTCCTGGCCCTTCAGGCCCATCTTCTTCAGCCGCTTGCCCTTGGTAAATCCTTTCATCGAGGTGTCGACGATCACCAGGCTGGTGCCCTTGGCGCCCTTCGCAGGGTCGGTCTTCGCGACCACGATGACGAGGTCGCAGTTCCAGCCGTTGGTGATGAAGGTCTTGGAGCCGTTGACGACGTACTTGTCGCCCTTCCTGATGGCGGAGGTCTTCACCGCCTGCAGGTCCGAGCCCGCACCCGGCTCGCTCATGGCGATCGCGCCGATCATCTCGCCGGAGGCCATCTTCGGCAGGTACTTCTTCTTCAGCGCCTCGCTGCCGTAGCGCAGCAGGTACGGGGCGACGATCTCGGAATGCAGGCCCCAGCCGAGCGACGAGTTGTTGGCGCGCGCCTGCTCTTCCATCAGCACGACGCTGTAGAGCCGGTCCGCGCCCGCGCCGCCGTACTCCTCGGGCATCGAGCAGCACAGGAAGCCGTTCGCCCCCGCCTTCTTCCAGACTTCCTTATCGACGAAGCCCTGTTCCTGCCAGCGCTCGTCGTGCGGCACCACCTCCTCCTGCATGAAGCGGCGCACGCTGTCGCGGAAGGTCTCGTGCTCGGGGGTGAACAGGGTGCGGGGAATCATTGACGAATGATATGCCAATGACGGACACTCACCAAGCAAATGCTTTCTTCCTACGCCTCGGTGTTCCGCGAAGGCCTGTTCCGCAGCCAGGTGGCGCTGGTCACCGGCGCGGGCTCGGGCATCGGCCGCTGCACGGCGCACGAGCTCGCCGCGCTCGGGGCGCGCGTGGCGCTGGTGGGGCGCAAGGAAGAAAAGCTCAAGGCGGTCGCCGCGGAAATCGGCGAAGCCGCAAGGACTTACGCCTGCGACATCCGCGAGGAAGAGGCGGTGGCGAAGACCGTTTCAAACGTGCTCGCCGATCTTGGCCGCATCGATTGCCTGGTCAACAACGCCGGCGGCCAGTTCGCCTCGCCGCTGGAGAAGATCTCCGCCAAGGGCTGGGAGACGGTGGTGCGCACCAACCTGACGGGCGGCTTTCTGGTCGCGCGCGAGTGCTACACGCAGTGGATGAAGGCCGCGGGCGCGGGCGCGATCGTCAACATGATCGCGGACATGTGGCACGGCATGCCCAACATGGGTCACTCGGGCGCCGCGCGCGCCGGCATGCTCAACTTCACCGAGACCGCAGCGCTCGAATGGGCGCCGGTGCGCGTAAACGCGGTGGCGCCCGGCTGGATCGCCTCGAGCGGCCTCGACCACTACCCGCCCGAGATGAAGGAGCACATCCGTGCGCTCCCGAAGCGGGTGCCGCTCGGGCGCCTGGGGACCGAGTCCGAAGTGTCGGCGGCGATCGTGTTCCTGCTTTCGCCCGCCGCCGGGTTCATTTCCGGATCGTGCCTGCGCGTGGACGGTGCGGTGCCGAGCGCCAAGCGCGTCGTGGACAAGGTCGGCAGTGGCAAGGCGACGCCGGCGTTCGATGGCTTTCGCCTCGCCGCGAAGCCGAAAGTGCTCGAGTAGCGATGCCGGCGATCCAGTCGAAAATCGACGTCGCGAGCGAGGCTTTCCAGCGCAACCGCGCGAAGATGCTCGCCCTCATCGAGCGGCTGCGGCAGCTCGAGGCGCGCACTCGGGACGCTTCCGCCGAGGCAAAGCCGCTCTTCGACAAGCGCGGCCAGCTCCTGCCGCGCGAGAGGATCGCCCGGCTGCTCGATCCGGGCGCGCCCTGGCTCGAGCTCTCCAGCATGGCGGGCTACTGCCTCGACAACCCGGATCCTGAAAAGACCATCCCCGGCGGCGGCATGATCGCGGGCATCGGCTACGTCTCGGGCGCGCGCGCGGTGGTGGTGGCGAGCGACTCGGGCATCGATGCGGGCGCGATCCAGCACATGGGGCGCGAGAAGCTCCTGCGCGCGCAGGGGCTCGCGCTCGAGAACAAGCTGCCCTTCGTGCACCTCGTGGAGTCCGCGGGCGCAAACCTGCTCAAGTACCGCGTCGAGGGGTTCGTCCACGGCGGTGCGATCTTCTACAACCTCGCGAAACTTTCCGCCGCGGGCGTTCCCGTCATCACCGTGGTGCATGGCTCCTCCACCGCGGGCGGCGCCTACATGCCCGGGCTCTCGGATTACGTGATCATGGTGCGCGGACGCGCCAAGGCCTTCCTCGCGGGGCCGCCGCTCCTCAAGGCCGCCACGGGCGAGATCGCCACCGACGAGGAGCTCGGCGGCGCGGTGATGCACACGCACGTCTCGGGACTCGGCGAATACCTCGCGGAGAACGACGCGGACGGCATCCGCTACGCGCG
>DASWBP010000118.1:0-7672 GCA_036390555.1 Burkholderiales bacterium
GCAGGCATGGGCCCCGGTGCGGGAATGGGCCCCGGTGCGGGAATGGGCCCAGGCGGCGGCATGATGGGGCGCGGCTTCGGCCGCGGGCCCTATGTCGCGAGCGTGTGCACGAAGCTCGACGACCCGGCCGCGAAGCGCGACTGCATCCTGGAGGAGCGCCTCGACATCATGCAGGACATGATCAACCAGTTGCTCGACCGCGAGGGACTGCGCAGCACGCCGCGCGCGCGATAGGAGGGCGGGCCGCCGGCCCGCGGCAGCCGCGCCGGCAAGCAGGCGCCGAGCCTGCGCACCGCGGCTAGAATCCGCGGCATGCAGGCCGCGCCGGGCGAAGGCATCGCGAACGCGCCGCCGGGCGTCGTCGCCCGGCTCGAGCGCCTGTTCAAGGAGAAGGAACGCGCCGTCGCGGCGACGTTCTTCGCCGCCGGCTTCATCTTCGACATGCTCACGGTGGGGCGCGTCGACTCCTGGGCCACCATCGCCCAGCAGGCGGCGTACCTCGCGGTGATCATGGCGGTGCTCCTGCAGATGTTCCACGAGCAGGGGCAGCCGGCGCCGGAGCTTGCGGCGCTGCCGCGCGTGAAGCGCTGGATCCTCGAATACCGCGGCGCGGTCGTGCACTTCCTGCTCGGCGCGCTGCTCAACCTCTACGCCATCTTCTTCTTCAAGAGCTCCTCGCTCGCGGTCTCGTTCGCCTTCCTCGTCTTCCTCGTCGTGCTGCTGCTCGCCAACGAGTCGCGGCGCTTCAAGGCGCTCGGCCTGCAGTTCAAGTTCGCGCTGCTCGCGCTGTGCCTGCTTGCCTTCTTCGCGACGCTCCTGCCGGTGCTCGCGGGCTCGATCGGCCTTGGCATGTTCCTCGCCTCGATGCTCGTGGGGAGCCTGCCTCTGGCCGCCGCGGGCTGGTGGATCCGGCGCTCGACGCCCGGGCGCTTCGCCGCCGCGCGGCGGCAGATCCTGGTGCCGGCGGGCTGCGTGCTGGTCGGCTTCCTCGGCTTTTACCTCTTCCGCCTGATTCCGCCGGTGCCCCTCTCGATTCCCTTCATCGGCGTGTATCACTCGGTGGAGCGCACGCCCGAGGGCTATCGCCTGACGCACGAGCGCGAGTGGTGGCGCTTCTGGCACCACGGCGACCAGGTGTTCCGCGCGCAGCCCGGCGACAAGGTCTACGTCTTCTTCCGCATCATCTCGCCCGCGCGCTTCGCCGACCAGGTGCAGGTGCGCTGGTACTGGCGCGCGGGCGGCGGCATCGGCGGCTGGGCGCTGCACGACACGATCCCGATCGGCATCGTGGGCGGGCGCGAGCAGGGCTTCCGCGGCTACGGCGTGAAGGCCAACTACCAGCCCGGCGCCTGGAAGGTGCAGGTGGAGACCCGCGACGGGCGAGAGATCGGGCGGATATATTTCGAGCTCGAGACGGCGGCGGAAGCGCCGCGCATCTGGCAATCGGACCTCCAATGAAAGCGACATTGATTCCCGGCATCGCCGGCAGGAAGGTGCTCCACGTGGACGAGGGCCGCTGCATCGCCTTCATGGGGCCGGAGAACGCGGTGTACGCGACGCCGATGATGGTGAGCGACGTCGAGTACGCGATCCGCGACTTCCTCCTCGGCTACCTCGACCCGGGCGAGGACACCGTCGGCACGCACGTCACCATCGACCACCTCGCTGCGACGCCGATGGGCATGCGCGTCACCATCGAGTACGCGGTGACGAACGTGGACGGGCGCAGCGTGCGCTGCGCCTTCAAGGTGCGCGACGAGGTGGAGGAGTGCGGCACCGGCGTTCACGTGCGCTTCGTGGTGGACGCCGAGAAGACGCGCCAGCGCCTGGCGAAGAAGCGCACCACGGCGAAGAAGTCCTGATGAGCCGCCCGATGCCGCGCGGCGCGGCGGCCGTGGCGCGCGCCTCGCGCCGGCGTTTCCTTGGCGCCTGCGCGGCGCTGGGCGCGCTGCCCGCGGCGCTCGCGGCTTCGGCGGCACGCGCACAAGGAACGGCTGCGCCGGCGCGCGAGATCCGGCTCGAAGCCGCCCCTGCGCGCATCGGCGTGGTGGGCAAGCCCTATCCGGACACCGACCTCTGGGCGTACAACGGCGCTTTCCCCGGCCCGGTGCTGCGCGCCAGGCAAGGCGAGCGCCTGCGCGTGCGGCTGGTGAACCGCCTCGAGCAGGAGACCACCGTCCACTGGCACGGCATTCGCCTGCCGAATGCGATGGACGGCGTGCCGCACCTCACGCAGCCGCCGGTCGCCCCGGGCGCCGAGTTCCTCTACGAGTTCGAGCTGCCCGATGCGGGGACTTTCTGGTACCACCCGCACGCCTCGAGCGCCGAGCAGCTGGGGCGCGGCCTGTACGGCGCACTCATCGTCGAGGAGCGCACGCCGCCCGCGTTCGATCGCGACGTCCTTTGGGTGCTCTCCGACCTGCGCCTCGATCGCGAGGCGCGCATCGCGGCCGACTTCAACGCGCCCTTCGACGCGAGCCATGCGGGGCGCCTGGGCAACACGGTGCTCGTCAATGGCCGCGTGCCGGACGCGTTCGCCCTCGACGCGGGTGAGCGCGTGCGTCTGCGGCTCGTGAATGCGGCCAACGCGCGCATCTTCCGCCTCAACTTCGAAGGCCACGCGCCGCGCGTGATTGCGCTGGACGGCCACCCGGTCTCGTCCCATTCGGCCACCGGCGGCCTGGTACTCGGGCCCGGCATGCGCGCCGACCTCGAGCTCGAGGCCTCGGGCGAGCCTGGCCGGCGCTACGCGGTGACGGACGATTTCTTTGCGCGCCGCGCGTATCGGCTGGTCGACCTCGCCTACACGGAGCGGCGCGCGCCCGCGCGACTGCTGCCCGCGCCACAATTGCCGCCCAATCCGCTTGCCGCGCCGGACCTCGCGCGCGCCGAGCGCGTGAAGCTCGTGCTGGGCGGCGGCGCGATGCGCTCGCGCCAGCCGCAGGGCATGTGGTCCATCAACGGACAGTCGATGCGCGGCCATGCGCGCGAACCGCTGCTGCGCCTGAAGCGCGGCCGCAGCTGCGTGCTCGAGATCGAGAACGATACGGCCTGGCACCATCCGTTTCACCTGCACGGCGTGGCGTTTCGCGCGCTCGCCGAGCCGCACCAGCCCTGGCGCGACACGGCCCTCATCGATCCCGGCGCGCGCGCGGAGTTCGCCTTCGTCGCCGACAATCCCGGCGACTGGATGATCCACTGCCACATCCTCGAGCACCAGGAGGCGGGGATGATGGCCGTGATGCGGATCGAGTAAACTCCCCGCATGCGTTTACTCGCAGCGGGGCTGCTCGCGCTGGCACCCGCGATCGGCCTTTCCCAGCAGAAGTCCGCGCCGCCGATGCCCGTGATGGCCGTCGCGGCGAAGCTCGCGCCCGCGGTCGACGAGGTGACGGCGGTGGGCACGATGCGCGCGGACGAATCGGTGACGGTGCGCCCGGAGATCGCCGGGCGCATCGGCGAGATCCGCTTCCAGGAAGGCGGCCGCGTCGCCAAAGGCGACGTGCTGGTGCGCCTGGACCAGAGCGAGCTCGGCGCGGTGCTCGCCTCGAGCAGGGCGCAGGCGGAGCTGGAAGCGCAGCGCCTGGTGCGCGCCGAGGACATGCACAGGAAAGGCTTCATCGCGCAGCAGGCGCTCGATGAACAGCGCGCCAGCCAGGTGCGCGCGCTGGCGAAGGTGCGCGAGGACGAGGCGCGCCTCGCGAAGACCGTGATGCGCGCGCCGTTCCCGGGCGTGATGGGGCTGCGCCAGGTGAGCGAGGGCGCCTACGTCGCGGCGGGCACCGACATCGCGCGCCTGGAAAAGATCGACCAGCTCAAGCTCGACTTTCGCGTCCCCGAGGGCTACGTCGGCCGCATGAAGTCCGGCCAGGGCGTGCAGCTGCAGGTGGATGCCTACGCCGGGCGCACGTTCCCCGGACGGGTCTACGCCATCGAGACGGCGGTGGACGAGGCGACGCGCACGGTACTGGTGCGCGCGCGCGTCGCCAACCCCGAGCTGCGGCTGCGGCCGGGCATGTTCGCGCGCGTGCAGGCGCAGATCGGCGTGCGCGAGAAGGCGGTGTGGATCCCGGAGGCGGCGATCGTGCCGCGCGGGCAGGACAGCTTCGTGTTCCGCGTCGCGGAAGGGCGCGCCGCGATGGTCAAGGTGCGCACCGGCGTGCGCAAGGTGGGCGAAGTCGAGATCACCGAGGGCCTCGCCGCCGGCGACCTGGTGGTCACCGAGGGCAACCACAAGATCGGGCCCGGCTCGCCGGTGAGCGTCATGCAGGGCGCGCCGAAACCGGCCGCGGCCGCAGCAGAGAAGAAGGGGTAGCGCGGGCCGCAAGCCCGCCGCGCGCGCCGTGCAGCTTCCCGAGCTCTGCATCAAGCGCCCCGTCTTCGCGACGGTGCTCTCCCTGATGATCGTGCTGCTCGGCGTGATCTCCTTCCAGCGCCTGACGGTGCGCGAATACCCGAAGATCGACACGCCGGTGGTGTCGGTGCGCACCGTCTTCAAGGGCGCAAGTCCCCAGGTCATCGAGTCGCAGATCACCCAGCCGCTGGAGGACTCGCTCTCGGGCATCGAGGGCGTGCGCTCCATCAAGTCGATCTCGCGCGAGGAGGTGAGCACGATCACCGTGGAATTCGTGCTCGAGCGCAACGTCGACTCGGCGGCCAACGACGTGCGCGACCGCGTGGCACGCGTGCGCGCGCTGCTGCCCGACGCGGCGGACGATTCGGTGGTGTCCAAGATCGAGGCGGACGCGCAGGCGATCATCTGGCTGCGCCTGTCCTCCGAGCGCCACGCCGCGCTGGAGATCTCCGAGTACGCCGACCGCTACGTCGCCGACCGCCTGAAGACGCTGCCCGGCGTCGCCTCGGTGATCATCGGCGGCGAGCGGCGCTACGCCATGCGGCTGTGGATCGACCGGGAGCGGCTGGCCGCCTACGGCCTCACGCCGCAGGACGTGGAGAGCGGGCTGCGCAAGCAGAACGTCGAGATCCCCTCGGGCCGCATCGAATCGGCGCAGCGCGAGTTCACGGTGCTCACCGAGGCCGACCTGCGCACCGAAACGCAGTTCAACAACATGATCCTCGCCGAGAGCCGCGGCTACGCGGTGCGGCTGCGCGACGTGGGCGTCGCGCGCCTCGGGGCGCTGGACGAGCGCAACATCGTGCGCGTCAACGGCAACCCGGCGGTGGGCATGGGCGTGGTGAAGCAGTCCACCGCCAACACGCTGTCGGTGGCCACCGCGGTCAAGGCGGAGATGGCGCGCCTGCAGGGCACGCTGCCCGCGGGCATGTCGCTCGCCGTGGCCTTCGACTCCTCGGTGTTCATCGATCGCTCGATCCAGGCGGTATACCGCACCATGGCCGAGGCGGTGGCGCTGGTGGTGCTGGTGATCTTCGTGTTCCTGCGCTCGGTGCGCTCGACGCTGATCCCCTTCGTCACCATCCCGGTGTCGCTGGTCGGCGCCTTCTTCTTCCTCTGGCTGATGGGCTTCTCGGTCAACGTGCTGACGCTGCTGGGCCTGGTGCTCGCCATCGGCCTGGTGGTGGACGACGCCATCGTGGTGCTGGAGAACTGCCACCGGCACGTCGAGCTGGGCAAGGCGCCGCGCCAGGCCTCGATCGACGGCTCGCGCGAGATCGCCTTCGCCGTGGTGGCGATGTCGCTGACGCTCGCCGCAGTGTTCGCGCCGCTCGGCTTCATGACCGGCAATACCGGGCGCCTGTTCACCGAATTCGCGCTCACGGTGGCGGCCGCGGTGGTGGTCTCGGGCCTGGTGGCCCTCACGCTCACGCCGATGATGTGCTCGAAGATCCTCAAGGAGCACGAGTCGCACGGGCGCCTCTACCAGATGATGGAGCGCTTCTTCGCCGGCATGACGCAGGGCTACCGGGGCTCGCTCGCCTTCGCGCTGCGCTGGTGGTGGGCGGTGCTCGCGGTATTCGCGCTGGTGTTCGGCGGCGCCTATGGGCTGCTCAAGTCGCTCAAGGGCGAGCTCTCGCCGCTGGAAGACCGCGGCTTCTTCATCACGCTGGTGGTCGCGCCCGAGGGCGCCTCGATCGACTACACCGACCGGTACATGCGCGAGGTGGAAAAGCTCTTCTCGCAGGTTCCCGAGATCCGCTCCTATTTCACCGCGGTGGCGCCCGGCCTCGAGCGCCCGAACCCGGTGAACTTCGGCATCGGCTTCACGCAGCTCGCCCCGTGGGAGGAGCGCACGCGCAAGACGCAGCAGATCACCGCGGAGCTCGGCCCCAAGCTCTTCGCCACGCTGCCCGGCGTGTTCGCCTTCCCGGTCAATCCGCCCTCGCTCGGCCAGAGCTTCCGCAACCCGCCGGTGCAGTACGTCGTGCAGGGCAACTCCTACGAGGACCTGGAGCGCATGACCAACGCGCTGCTCGCCAAGGCGCGCGAGTCGAAGGCCATCGCCAATCCGGACACCGACCTGCGCCTGAACAAGCCGCAGCTCGCGGTGGACATCGACCGCGAGAAGGCGGCGGCGCTCGGCATCGACGTGGAGACCATCGGCAGGACGCTCGAGACGCTGCTCGGCGGCCGCCAGGTGACGCGCTTCAAGCGCGAGGGCAAGCAGTACGAGGTGATCGTGCAGCTCGAGGCGAAGGACCGCAACACGCCCGCCGACCTCACCTCGATCTTCGTGCGCGCGCGCGACGGCACGCTGGTGCAGCTCTCCAACCTCGTGAAAGTGCGCGAGACCGTGGGGCCGAAGGAGCTCAACCACTTCAACCGCCTGCGCGCCACCGTGCTCAGCGCCAACGTGGCGCCGGGCTTTACGCTCGGCGAGGCGCTCGATGATCTCGATGCCGCGGCGAAGCAAACGCTCGACGCGAGCGCGCGCGTGGAGCTCGACGGCCCCTCGCGCGAGTTCCGCGAGTCCGGCGCGACGCTCCTGCTCACCTTCGTGCTCGCCCTCGCCTTCATCTACCTGGTGCTCGCCGCGCAGTTCGAGAGCTTCGTCTCGCCCTTCGTCATCATGCTCACGGTGCCGCTCGCCATGACCGGGGCGCTCGCTGCGTTGAAGCTCACCGGCGGCACGCTCAACGTGTATTCGCAGATCGGCCTGGTGATGCTGATCGGCCTCATCACCAAGCACGGCATCCTGATCGTGGAGTTCTCCAACCAGCTGCGCGAGCGCGGCGCGGCCGCGCGCGAGGCGGTGATCGAGGCCGCGACGCTGCGCCTGCGGCCCATCCTGATGACCACCGGCGCCATGGTGCTCGGCGCGTTGCCGCTCGCGCTCGCCACCGGCGCGGGCTCGGAGGCGCGCCAGCCGATCGGCTGGGTGATCGTGGGGGGGCTGCTGGTGGGCACCTTCTTCACGCTGTACGTGATCCCCACCGCGTACCTGCTGCTCACCGGGCGCAGCGGCGCGGCAGTCGCGGAGCCGCACGTTGCTGCTGCAGAGTGATACGGCGCTGGTGACGGGCACGGGCGGGGGCATCGGCCTCGCCATCGCGCAGGCACTCGAGGACGAGGGCGCGAAGGTGCTGCGCTCCGACGTCAAGGACGCAGACCTCTCGCAGCCGGGCGCCGCGCAGGCGCTTGCCGCACGCGCGATCCGCGAGCTGGGCCAGGTCTCGATCTTCGTGCACGCCGCGAGCCCGCCGCGCCGCGAGACGCAGACCGCGCTCGCCGTCACCGAGGCCGAGTGGCGCGCCA
>DASWBP010000119.1:0-7965 GCA_036390555.1 Burkholderiales bacterium
GACTCGAGCGCCACGTGGAGCGCTTTGTATGTGCCTGATCCTCGTTGCCTGGAAGGTGCACCCGGACGTGCCGCTCGCCATTGCCGCCAATCGAGACGAGTTTCATGCGCGGCCGGCCGCGCGCGCCGCGTTCTGGGAGCACCGTCCGGATATTCTCGCCGGGCGCGATCTGCAGGCTGGCGGCACGTGGATGGGCGTCTCGCGCGGCGGGCGCTTCGCGGCGGTCACCAACTACCGCGGCGGCACCGAGCCCGGCGCAGCCGAGTCGCGTGGCTCGCTCGTCACCCGCTACCTCGCCGGCGTGGAGATCCCGCAACTGGCGGAGCGCAAGGCCGCGTTCAGCGGCTTCAACCTGCTCGCCTCTGACGGCGAGGCGCTGTGGTGGCTCAGCAATCGCGACGCCGAGGCGCGAAAGCTGCCCCCGGGCTGGTATGGGCTCGGCAACTTCCTGCTCGATTCGCCGGACGTCGAGCCGCACAAGCAGCGCTTCCGGAACGCTCCGCTGTCGCTCGAGCCGCTTTTCGGCGTGCTGGCGCAGGCGAAGATCGACAACGAGCGCTATGGCACGCGCTGCTCTTCGGTGCTGCTGTGGGGCGAGTCGGTGCGCTTCGCCGAGCGCGGCTTCGACGCGGTCGGTGCGGAGCTGGAGACGCTAAGCTACGAATGGAGGTCGAGCCGCATCTCCTGATGCGGGATGCCGGCCTCCATGTAGACGCCGCCCTGCGCGGCAAAGCCGTGCTTGCGATAGAAGCCCAGGGCGTGTGTCTGCGCCGAAAGCACCACTTCGCGCATGCCCCGGCGGCGCGCTTCCTCGATCAGCTGCAGCAGGATCGCGCCGCCGACGCCGCGTGCACGATGCGTCTTCAGCACCGCCATGCGCCCGACGTGCCCGTCGGGGAGCAGCCGCCCCGTGCCTACCGGCGCGCCCTCGTCGTAGGCAAGCGCGTGCACGCTGAGCGCGTCGTTGTCGTCCATCTCGATGTCGGGCGGCACGCGCTGCTCCTCGACGAAGACGGCAAGGCGAATGCGGCTCGCCTCCTTGCGCGCGCGCTCCCAGTCGCACAGTTCGATCCGCAGCATCGCGCAAAAGTATAATTCGCGGGATGAAAAGCCTCTGGAATGATGCCGAGGCCGCGCAGTTTTCCGGCCCGCTCGGCCCGCGCGTCTATACCTCGCGCCTGCTCGGGTGCGACAAGTCTCTGGTGCTCCACGGCGGCGGCAATACCTCGGTCAAGCTGCGCGAGAAGAACCTGTTCGGCGAGGACGAGGACATCGTCTACGTGAAAGGCAGCGGCTGGGATCTCGAGACCATCGAGGCCGCAGGCTTCGCCCCGGTGAGGCTCGACTACGTGCGGCGCCTCGCCTCGCTGCCGGCGCTCTCCGATCCGCAGATGGTGAACGAGCTCGCCACGCACACGCTGCGCGCCGGCGCGCCCGCGCCGTCGATCGAGACGATCCTGCACGCCATCCTGCCGCACAAGTACGTGGACCACACGCACGCCGACGCGGTGCTCTCGGTCTCCAACTCGCCGGACGGCGACAAGCGCATCCGCGACATCTACGGCGGCAAAGCCGTGGTCATTCCGTACCTCATGGCGGGCTTCGATCTCGCCGCTTACTGCGCGCGCGAGTTCCCGAAGCAGGCGACCAGGAACACGGTCGGCATGGTGCTGCTGTCGCACGGGGTGTTCTCGTTCGCCGAGGACGCGCGCGAGTCCTACGAGCTGATGATCGAGCTCGTGTCCATGGCGGAGAAGTATCTCGCGGCGCAGAAGGCCTGGAGCATCAGCCTGCCGCCCTCCCCGGCCCACGCGTTCAAGCGCGAGGAGGCAGCCAAGCTGCGCCACGACGTCTCTCGCGCGGCGGGCTTCCCGATGCTGTGCCTGTGCAACGATTCGCCGCGTCTTCTCGGCTTCGCGCGGCACCCGGAAGCAGCGCGTATCTCCCAGCGCGGGCCGGCGACGCCCGACCACGTGATCCGCACCAAGCCCGTGCCCATGCTCGGGCGCGACGTGGCGGCGTTCTGCGCCGCCTATCGCCGCTATTTCGATGAGAACGCGACGCAGGCGAAGGAGCCCAAGACGATTCTCGACGTCGCGCCGCGCATGGCGCTCGACGCGGAGCTCGGCCTCGCCGCGTTCGGCCGCAGCGCAAAAGACACGCGCATCGTCGAGGAACTCTACGAGCACACCGTGGAGGTGATTCTGCGCGCGGAGGCGCTTGGCGGCTGGCAGGCGCTCGCGGCGAAGCACATCTTCGACATCGAGTACTGGGATCTCGAGCAGGCAAAGCTGAAGAAGGGGGGCAGCGCGCCCGCCTACGCCGGCGAAGTGGCGCTGGTGACGGGTGCCGCGTCCGGCATCGGCAAGGCATGCGCGGAGGCATTCCTCAAGCGCGGCGCCGCGGTGGTCGGGCTCGATCGCAACCCGGCGATCGAAAGCCTGTTCAAGCGCCCGGATTACCTTGGCCTTGTGAGCGATCTGACCGACGCGGCGTCCATCAGCGCAGCGCTCGACACAGCCGTCAAGCGCTTTGGCGGCGTGGACATGCTGGTGCTCAATGCCGGCATCTTCCCCTCCTCCGCGCCCGTGCAGAGCATCTCGAGCGAAGCCTGGCGCAGCGCGATGACCGTGAACGTGGAGGCGAGCCTGCTCGTCATGCAGGCCGCTCACCCGCTGCTCAGGCTCGCGCCGCGCGGCGGGCGCGTCGTCGTGATCGGCTCGAAGAACGTGCCCGCGCCGGGCCCCGGCGCGGCCGCCTATTCCGCCTCCAAGGCGGCCCTCAACCAGCTGGCGCGCGTGGCTGCGCTCGAGTGGGCGAGGGACGGCATCCGCATCAACACCATCCACCCCAACGCGGTCTACGACACCGCGCTCTGGACCGAGGAGGTGCTCGCCTCGCGCGCCAAGGCCTACAACATGACGGTCGAGCAATACAGGAAGAACAACCTGCTCAGGACCGAGGTGGCCTCGAAGGACGTTGCCGCGATGGCAGCCGAGATGTGCGGCGAGCTGTTCGCCAAGACCACGGCGGCGCAAGTGCCGGTGGACGGCGGCACCGAGAAGCTCGTGTGACGGTCGAGTCGCTGCGCTGGCAGGGCGATGCGCTCGAGCTCCTCGACCAGCGCCTGCTGCCCGACCGGATCGTGTATGTCACCTGCCGCAACGCCGCTGAGGTGGCGGCCGCAATCCGCGACATGGTGGTGCGGGGCGCGCCAGCGATCGGTTGCGCGGCCGCGTTCGGCATCGCGCTGGAGCCAAAGGAGGCTTCGTACGACATCCTCGCCAGGAGCCGCCCCACGGCGGTGAACCTCTTCTGGGCGCTTGAGCGCATGCGGCGCGCGCCCGACAAGCGCGCCGAGGCCGAGGCGATCTTCGCCGAGGACCTCGCCGTATGCCGCGCGATCGGCGCAAACGGCGCGCGGCTGATCCCGCAAGGCGCGCGCATCCTCACCTACTGCAATACGGGGGCACTCGCGACGTCGGGCCACGGCACGGCTCTGGGCGTCGTGCGCTCGGCGCGCGACAAGAACGTCTCCGTCATCGCCTGCGAGACCCGGCCCTACCTGCAGGGCGCGCGCCTCACTGCCTGGGAATGCATGCAGGAGGGCATTCCTTGCACGCTGGTGACCGACAACATGGCGGGGCACCTGATGAGCCGCAGGGAAGTGGACCTCGTCATCGTCGGCGCCGACCGCATCGCGGCGAACGGCGACACGGCGAACAAGATCGGCACCTACACGCTCGCGGTGCTGGCGAAGCGCCACGGCCTGCCCTTTTACGTCGCGGCGCCGCTTTCCACCTTCGATCCAAAGATCGCCGACGGCTCGCGCATCCCTATCGAGGAACGTCCCGCGGACGAGGTGACGGGCTATCGCGGCGTGCGCTGGGCGCCGCAGGGCGTGGCGGTGAGGAATCCGGCTTTCGACGTCACGCCTGCCGAGCTGATCACGGCGATCATCTGCGAGAAGGCCGTGGTCACCGCGCCGAGCCGCGAGCGCCTTCAGCCCCTGATCTCGACCTCGGCATAGGCGGGCACGAGCTCGAAAAGCTCCGCCACGTCGGCATTGCGCATGCGAATGCAGCCGTGCGAGCCGGGCTTGCCCATCTCGGCGCTGTCCGGCGCACCGTGGATGTAGATCATGCGGCGCATGGTGTCCACGTCGCCCAGCCGGTTCCTGCCCGGCTCGCAGCCCGAGAGCCATAGAATTCGCGTCAGCATCCAGTCGCGCCCCGGGTATTGCGCGTGCAACTCGGGCGACCAGACTTCCCCGGTGGGGCGGCGACGCACGAACACCGCGCCGAGAGGCTGCCCCGCGCCGATCTTCGCGCGTACGATGTGCCGGCCGCGCGGCGTGCAGAAGCTGCCGTTCTTCTCGCCCGGGCCGTTCTTCGCCGTGGAGACTGCGAAGCGCCTGCCGTCGGCGAGCCGCATCTCCTGACGCGGGATGTCGATGACGATCTTCATCGGCGGGCGGCGAAGAAGCCTTTGAGCAGCGCGCCGCATTCCTCGGCGAGGACGCCGCCGTGCACCTTGGCATGGTAATTGTGCCGCGACAGGAACAGGTCCGCGGCGCCGCCCTTTGGATCATCCGCGCCATAGACCACGCGCGCGATGCGCGAAAGGAAGATCGCGCCCACGCACATCGTGCAAGGCTCGAGCGTCACGTAGAGCGTGGCGCCGGCGAGCCGGTAATTGCCGGTCGCTTTGCCCGCTGCGCGGATCGCTTCGATCTCGGCGTGCGAGGTCGGGTCGCTCGTGGAGAGCGGCCGGTTCCAGCCCTCCCCCACCACCTTCCCGTCGAGCACCACCACGGCGCCGACCGGCACTTCGTCCGTGGTGCGCGCCGCGAGCTCGATCGCGCGGCGCATGAACTGTTCATCGCTCATGCAACGTTCCCACGCGCCCGCTCGACGGCCGGATCGCCTGTCATGGCGACCGAGGGCGAGGCGGCAGCATCGCCTACTTCCTGCCGAACTTGCCGATGAGCGTCGCCTTGGCGATGGCGTTGCCGTTCACCATGTAACCGGCGAGCGAGGCCGTGCCGCCGGCAGGATCGAGCTTGTCCACCTTGAGCGCGTAGAGCGTGAAGACGTAGCGGTGCGGCCTGTCCCCCGGCGGCGGACAGGGGCCGCCCCAACCGGGGCCACCGAAGTCGGTATTGACGTGCATTGCACCGGCCGGCAGCTTCGAGCCATCGGCGTTGCCCGCATCCTTCTGCAGGCCGGTCGCGGATGCCGGGATGTTGAGCATCAGCCAGTGCCACCAGCCCGCGCCGCCCGTGGGCGCATCGGGGTCGTGGCACAACAGGGCGAAGCTCTTCGTGCCTTCGGGCGCGCCGCCCCAGGCAAGCGCGGGAGAAAGGTTCCTGCCGCTGCAGCCGAAGCCGTTGAACACCTGCTCCATCGCGATCGTGCCGCCCGGACGGATGTCGGTGCTGGTCAAGCGAAATTGCGGGCGCGGCGCGCGCCGCTTGGAGGATTTCTTCCTGGCCATGGGTTACTCCTTAGTCACGCTGGGATTTCTGTGAATTCTAGCCACCTGGCGCCGCGCGTGGCGAGCCTGGCGCGAGCGCCGCACTCACAGCCAGCGGAATGCGCCTTGCTCACGCACGCCGTGCAGCGTCATGCCGAACCGCGCGAGCTCCTGCAAGCGCCATTCGCGTAGCTGGCGCAGGCGCCGGGCCTTCTCCAGCTTGCGCGCGAGCCACGTCTCCTGCAGCAGCCGGTAGGCGCGGCGGTCGGAGAGTCCCTGCTTCCCGGTGAGGCCACGCTCGCGCTTCATCGCCGACAGCGTGATCGAGCCGTAATGATGCAGCCAGGATGCGCCAGTGATGCCTGAGGCGATGCCAGCCTTGCGCGCCGCGTGGAAGAACAGCGTGTCCTCGAAGCCCCACAGTTTGGGAACGGAGGCGAAATAGCCAATTTCCATCCACACGGATTCGTGAATGGCGACGCACACGGCGTGCGGCACCCCAGGCCGCAGTGCGTCCTTCAACTTGGCGGACGCATCCGCGAGAAAGGCATCGACCGGATAGTCGTCCGCACCCTCGATGAGCGCCGGCGACACGATCCTGAGGCCGTGCGTCTCGGCGGCGCCAATCAGGCCGTCGATCCAGCCCGCGGAGACGAGCACGTCGTTGTTCATCACGATGGTCCACGGCGCCTGCAGCGCGAGGGCGCCCTGATTCCAGGCAACGCCGCAGCCGAGGTTGACCTTGTTGAACACGCGTCCCCCCAGCGGCAGCGAGGTAAGGTAGTCGCGAGTCTCGTCCCCCGAGCCGTTATCCACGGCCACCACGCGGCCGAGGTCCACGCCGTGGCGCACCATGCTTTCCACGCATGCCTTCGTGTAAGCGACCTGGTTGTAACAGGCGAAGGTGATCGCGTAATCAGCGCTGGCCATGGTCTGGTGCCTTCTTCGATGAGCTACGCGGGTTTGCTGGTCGCCGGATCCGCACCAAGCACCTGCGCAGCGAGGCCGGCCACTGTCAGCCCATAGAAGGAACAGAGGTACTTGAGCGACAGCATCTCGTTGGTCAGGCCGCAGACCATGACGCCAGCCGTGTAGCAGACGCCCAGCTCGCATGCCAGCCGGGCGTCGCCGGTCGCCGTGCGCAGCCGGCGCCAAAAGAATGCCATGGGCAGGAACAGCAGCGCAGCGTAGGCCGCAATGCCGAAGACGCCGTGGCTGAGCGCCAGCGTCAGCAAGTCGTTGTGCGGGCCGCCCTCGGCGAGGATATAGAGGATCTCCGCCGGCGCCGCCGTCGCAAATTCCGGTCGGGCAAGCTGTGAGGCCACGTTGGACCAGCCATAGCCGACAAGCGGGCTTGCGGCAAATAGCTGCAGGCCGAGCTTCCAGATACTGAGGCGATGGCCCGCTGGGGTCACCGGATTGGAGCCGTCGACCCAATCACGGACATCTTGCCCACCGACTACGCCCCGCAATGCGACTTCAGGCACCGCCACCACGATGAGGATCACGATTCCCAGCACCACGAGTCCCTGCCAAGCGAGGCGCGGGATTCCGTGCCGCGCCCTGAAGTAAAGCCACAGAGCGGCCAGCGGCGGGATCGCTAGCCACGCGCCGCGCGAGGCGGCAAACATCGCCAACAACAGGCCTGCCGCCGCGCCCAGCCACGGCAGTGTGCGCCGCCATGGCGAATTGTCGCCAGCGGAAGCGACTGTGAGGAGCGTTAGGAATGTCAGGATGACCGCGTAGCTGCCAAGCGTGTTCGGGTCGACGAAAGAGGTGGCGAAGCGCCCGTTCCAGCGATTGTTCGTGTCGGTATGCAAGAACACCGCGACCAGCGCCGCAAGCGTTGCGAACGGCAGCGCTGTGGCGAATATGCGGACGAACTGCACACGCTTGGCGGTCAGGAGCAACATCACGAGCGCAGCAACCCAGAAGCGCGAAGGCCCGTCTAGGTCGATGTAGTCAATTCCGCCACGCAGCAGCTTGGCAATGATTGCCGCCATGAAGACCGAACTGAGGGCCGCGACCATCATCCAGCTGCCCGGCAGGCGCCATGCGGCGCCAATTGTCGCGGGCTGCCATATCCAGGACAACAGCGCGAGCAGGAACAACGCAAGGAGGCACGCGTTGGTGCCTCCGCGCACCGCGAGGAAGAGCACCACATACCCGGCCAGCGCCGCGACCAGCAAAGCATCCAGCGCCGTCGATCCGCGCCGGTCTACCAAGGCCTCGAGGGCGCGCGCCGGGTAGATCATCGGGCCAGTGCGTCGTCCATTGGCGGCAGAAGCACCGGCGGCACGCAGGCACGCGCGCGCTCGGCCTGCGGCCCCGCGCGCAGCAGGCTCGCCTTGACGTACGGAAAGCCGGCGTCCAGGAGCTCCCGCCAGCGCAGCAGCGTATCGTCGGCGCTGAGCGGGTCGTCGTAGAGCGGCGGAAAAAGGGCTGCCGTCGACAGGCCGGCGGCAATCAGCTGCCGCGTGAGCGCCGTCT
>DASWBP010000120.1:0-24372 GCA_036390555.1 Burkholderiales bacterium
GCGCAACCTCGATTTCATGGAAAGCGAGCTCGCGGGCCGCGAGTGGTTCGCCGGCGCCGGCTTCAGCGCCGCCGACATCCAGATGAGCTTTCCGCTCGAGGCTGCGCGCGCGCGCGGCGGCCTGGACGAGCGCCGGCCGCGGCTGATGCAGTTCCTCGCGCGCATCCACGCGCGACCGGCCTACCAGCGCGCCATCGAGCGCGGCGGCGCCTACGCGTTGATGCGCTGACGCGCGGCGGCTGGCCGCGCGGCCCGGGCGCGCCGCGCGCGGGACGGGTCGCGGGGCCGGCGCGTCACGCCGCGAGGAAGCGCTCGATCGCGGCGATCTGCTCTTCGGCCATCAGCGCGGGCGCGTGGCCGACACCCGCGAATTCGACGAGCTGCGTGCGCGGGCCGCGGCCGAGCATCTCCTGCGCGACGTCGCGCGGCAGGACGTCGGAGTCGCCGCCGCGCAGGATGAGCGTGGGTGCGCGGATCGCGTCCCAGTGCCGCCACAGGTTGACGCCGCGCACGAGCTCGGGGCCGATCGGCATGTCGAGGTCCGAGCCGTTCCATAGCGACGCCTCGAGCGCCGGGTCGTAGGCAAGCTGGTAGCGGCCATCCTTCAGGCGCCTGACGCTGTGGCGCGCGAGATGGCGCCACTGCCGGTCGCTGAGCGGACCGAAGCCGGCGTAGGTTTCGCGCACGTGCTGCAGGACCGCGCGCATGTCGGCAAAGGGCTCGTGGCGCCGCATCAGGCCCTTCATGCGCGAGAGCGCGCGCCAGGGAATCGTCGCGCCGACGTCGTTCAGCACCAGGCGCCGGATCGGGCTCCCGGGTCGCGCCGCGAGCAGCATGCCGATGATGCCCCCCATCGAAGTCCCCACCCAATCCACCGCGGTCGCGCGTGCGGGAAGCAGGCGCCGCAGCCAGGCGAGCAGCCCGCGGCGCCCGGGTGCGGTGGCGCGCGCCATCAGCGACGCGGCGTCCGACTGGTACAGGTCGAAGCCGTAGTCGCCCTTGGCGGAAAGCCAGTCGCTCCTGCCACGGCCGGCGACGTCGATGCACAGCACGCGCGCGCGCCGCGCAAGACGGCGGGCGAGGAAGTCGAAGTCGCGCGCGTTCCGTGTGAGGCCGTGCACGCAGACCACCACGCGCGCGGCGCCGGGATCGCCCCATTCCGTGTAGGCGATGCGGTGGAAGCCGTTCGGGCCAAGGCAATGCAGGGTTTCGTGTCGCATACGGAAAATAAAGCACCGAGCGTGCCAGCCGCGCCGCGGCACGCGGGCGGCAGAGGGCTAGGCGTCGGCGGCCGCCTCGCGTTGGGTGCGCACGGTGCGCGCGAACTCCAGCACCGCGCGCGCGAGCTTGAGGCGGTCCTCGGCGTTGCGCATGAAGGTGGGCACGCAGAGCACCTCGAAGCCGCTCGCGCGCACGCCCTCGGCAAGCGCCTCGTCGGCGCCGTCGATGACGATGCCGTCGATCAGCCCGCGGTACTCCATGGCGACGGCGCGCGCGGACACCTCGCGCCCGAGTTCCTCCATCATCTTCGCCGCCGAGCCCTGCAGCGCGCGCCCGCCGATGATGGGGCTCACCGCCACCACCGGCGCGCCGCGCTTGCGCAGCGCCTCGCGCATGCCGGGCACGGCGAGGATCGGCGCAAGCGTGTGATAGGGGTTGCACGGCAGCAGCACGACGGCCTCCAGGTCGGCGGCGTGCAGCGCATCCAGCGCCTCGTCGGAGAGCCGCGCCTCGTGCGCGCCACCGTACTGGAAGCTGCGCACGGCGGGCTCGCACTTCAGGTCCATGAAGTAGTCGTGGAAGCTGATCGTGCCCGAATCGGTGTGCACGAGGGTGCGCACCGGGTCGTCGCTCATCGGCAGCACGCGCGCCTCGATGCCCAGGCGCTGCGCAAGCTCGAGCGTCACCTCGGTGGGCCTGCGCTCGTCGCGCAGGGCTTCGGCGCGCAGCAGCTGCAGCGCGAGCGCGCGGTCGCCGAGCGGCAGCTCGGCGGGGCCGCCCAGGCGGGTCAGCATGCCGTGGCAAGCGTAGCTCTCGCCCACCGGTTCCCAGCCCTTGTTGGCGTCGGCGATGCCGGCGAGCGCATAGAGCATGGTGTCCACGTCCGGCGAGACCGGCAGCCCGAGGTACTCGTAGTCATCGCCCGTGTTGACGATCGCGGTGAGCTTCGGCCCGCGCAGGCGGTAGAGGCCTTCGGCGAGCTTCGCGCCGCCCACCTGCCCGCCCAATGCCACCACGGTGCCCATGGCGCGATTCTAGGGAGAAATTGGGGTCAGACCCCAATTTCTCCTAGTGCAGGGTGGCGCGACGTCCCTCGTAGATACCCTGCAGCAGGCGCAGGGAACCGAGACAGATGGCATGGTGCGAGAGCGCGTGGCCGAGGTCCTCGACGATGTCGAGGGTCACCGGCACGTGCAGCGCGGCGAGCACGCGCGCGGCGCGCTCGGCGTGCACGCGCGACACCACCGCGTCGTGCTCGCCGTGCACCAGGTGGATGCGCGAGCCGAGGCGCGCGCCGTTCTGCGGCAGGCGCGCGAAGCGCGCGGAATAGGCGACCACCGCGCCGGCGAGCCCGGGCAGCTGTTTTACCGCCTCGAGCGCCACCGTGCCGCCCTGCGAGAAGCCGATCAGCACCGTGCGCTCCATCGGCACGCCGAAGTTGGTCTGCTCGCGGCGCACCAGCGTCTCCAGGCGCGGCAGGATGGCCTCGACGCGCGCGGCGCGGTTGTCGTCGTTCAAGCCGCGGCTGGAGAACCACTGCTGCGCGGCGCCGTCCACCTCGGAGGCGGCAAAGCCGCTCGGCACCACCAGCGCCGCGCTCGGAAAGCGCGCCTGGAAGCGGAAGGCGATCGGGATCATGGATTTCGGCGTCGCGCCGCAACCGTGCAG
Source organism: Burkholderiales bacterium (assembly GCA_036390555.1). Lineage (GTDB taxonomy): Bacteria > Pseudomonadota > Gammaproteobacteria > Burkholderiales > SG8-39 > JAABQT01. The sequence goes on from DASWBP010000120.1 coordinate 2,890, forward strand.
GAACACGAACAGGTGCTGGGCGCGGTGCTCCGGGGTGGGCCCGAAGCGGAAGATCTTGCCGGGCATGCGGGAACGGGGTGCGCGGCCATTCTCGCGCCATCGGCGGCGGTCTGTAAACTGCCGCGGCGACGCGCGAAGCGAGGTCCGACATGCAAAAGCAGAAGTTTCTCCAAGCATTCTGGCGGTTGGCGAAGCCCTACTGGGTGTCGAGCGAGCGCGGCAAGGGCCTGGCGCTGCTCGCCACGGTCGTCGCCCTGACGCTGATGGTGGTGTGGCTCGAGGTGCAGTTCAACAGCTGGAACAACGACTTCTACAACACCATCCAGGACAAGGACCAAGCGGAGTTCTTCCGCCAGCTGGGCAAGTTCACCCTGCTTGCGTTCATCTGGATCGTCACCGGCGTGTATCGCACCTACTTCCTGCAGATGCTGCAGATCGAATGGCGCACCTGGCTCAACGAGCGCTATCTCGGCGCCTGGCTCGCCGAGCGCGCCTACTACCGCCTGCAGCTCCTGGACAAGGGCACCGACAACCCCGACCAGCGCGTCGCGGAAGACCTGCGCCTGTTCGTGGACGCGACGCTCTCGCTCACGCTGGGGCTGCTGTCGGCGGTGGTGACGCTCGTGTCGTTCATCGCCATCCTCTGGACACTCTCCGGCGCGCTCGAGCTGTGGGGCTTCACCATCCCGGGCTACATGGTGTGGTTCGCGCTCGCCTACGCGGTGGCCGGCACCTGGCTCGCGCACGTGATCGGCAAGCCGCTCATCGGGCTGGAGTTCGGCCAGCAGCGCTACGAGGCCGACTACCGCTTCGCGCTGGTGCGCCTGCGCGAGAACGCCGAGGGCGTGGCGCTGTACCGCGGCGAGCAGGAGGAGCTCGCCAATTTCCGCAGCCGCTTCGCGAGCGTGATCGGCAACTGGTGGTCGATCATGAGGAAGCAGAAGCAGCTCGGCTGGTTCACCTCGTTCTACGGGCAGGCGGCGATCATCTTTCCTTTCGTGGTGGCAGCGCCGCGCTACTTCAGCGGCCAGATTCCGCTGGGCGGGCTGATGCAGACGGCCTCTGCGTTCGGCCAGGTGCAGGGCGCGCTGTCCTGGTTCATCAATGCGTACACGCAGTTCGCGGCCTGGAAGGCGACGGTGGACCGTCTCGCCGGTTTCAGTGCGGCGCTCGAGCGCACGCGCGCGGAGGCCGAGCGGCTCGACGGCGAGCGCGGCGAGGGCGCGGGCGAGAGCCTGGAAGCACGCGAGCTGTCACTGGCGCTGCCGCAGGGGCGGGTGCTGCTTGCGCCGACGACATTCGAGCTCAAGCGCGGCGAAGCGGTGCTGGTTTCGGGTCCCTCGGGCGCGGGCAAGTCGACCTTGTTCCGCGCGCTCGCCGGCATCTGGCCCTATTGGCACGGGAAGGTCCTGCTGCCGAAGGGCGCGCGGCTGCTCTTCCTGCCGCAGAAGCCCTACCTGCCGATCGGTGCGCTCAAGCACGCGGTGTGCTACCCGGCCGACGCCGCATCGCGCGGCGGCGAGGAAGTGGGCGAGGCATTGCGCGCGGTCGGGCTCGGTCATCTGGCGCAGGATCTCGCGCGCGCGGAGAACTGGGCGCAGGTGCTCTCGGGCGGCGAGCAGCAGCGGCTCGCGTTCGCGCGCGCATTGCTCAACAGGCCGGACTGGCTGTTCCTTGACGAGGCGACGGCATCGCTGCCGGACGATACGCAGGCGGCGCTCTACGGCCTGTTGAAGGAGCGGCTGCCGGGCACGACCGTCGTGTCCATCGGCCACCGCGCGAGCCTCGCGCCATTCCATGCGCGCCGGCTCCGCTGGGAAGGCACCAGCCTCGCGCCGGCCTCGTAGCGCGCGCCGCGCGCCCGCCGCCTTGCCCGCGCTCGCGTGCGGCGGCTGGCACTCGTGGCGGCCGTGGTCAGCCGAGAATGATGCAGGTCGTCGTCGCGTGCGCGTAGAGCGCGCCGGCAGCGTCCTCGAGCCGCGCCTCTGCCGTCGCGGTGCTCTTGCCGCCGTGCACGACACGGCCCGTGGCGCGCAGCGTGCCGGCTTTCACAGTAACGGCGCGCACGAGGTTGAGCTTGAATTCCAGCGTGGTGTAGCCCTTGCCGAGCGGCAGCGTGGAGTGCACCGCGCAGGCCATCGCCGAGTCGAGCAGCGTGGCGGCGATGCCCGCGTGCACCGTGCCGATCGGGTTGTAATGATGCTCGCCGGGGGTGTACTCCCACACCGCGCGCCCGGCTTCGACCTCCACGAGGCGCATGCCGACGAGCTGCTGGATCGGCGCGGGCGGGAGCTTGCCGTCGCGCACGGCCTGCAGGAAGTCGAGCCCCGACATGCTGCGCGCCGCCTGCGCGAGCGGCATGGGGTCCTGCCATTCGACAGTGAGCTTTCGATTCATCTCGGCAAGGCTAGTAGAGCGGCGCCGGATTGGGAAGCGCCGGCACCGCGAGCGGCGCGACGCCCGAGCGCCCGGCGATGAAGTCCGCCGCCGCACGCGCCACCGCATCGTCCTCGAGGATGCGGCCGTGGCCGAGACCCTGCGTGCTCATCAGGCGCGCACCCGGCCAGTGACGCGCGAGCGCGGCGCCCTGCCTCCAGGGCACCTGCGTGTCGTGGTGGTCGTGGATTACCAGCGCCTCGGCGCGCAGCCGCGGCGCAAGGCGTGCGACCTCCAGGTCCGACCAGCGCACGCCGAAGCGCTCCTCGATCGCCGACTGCATGGCGCGGCGCACGCGCTCCGGGATCGCCAGCCAGCGCGCGAATCGGCGCGAGTAGCCCACCAGGTCCGAGGGTGGGCTCACCAGCACCACGCGCGCAGCAGGCAGGCCGCGCGTCAGCGCGATTGCCGTGGCGGGACCGGCGAGCGAGTGGGCGATCACCGCCTGCACGTTGCCGTGATGACGGGCGACCTCTGCCATCGCGTCGGCAAAGTCGGGCAGGCCCGTGAGGCGCCCCTCGGAGATGCCGTGCGCCGGCTGGTCGTAGGCGATGACGCGGTAGCCCGCGGCGGCGAGGTGAAACACGAAGCGCTTCATCTGCGTCGCGCGCCCGCCCCAGCCGTGCGCGAGCAGCACCGCCGGCGCCTCCGGCGAGCCCCAGCGCCACGTGGCGAGGTGGCGGCCGCGGTGCCGCACGAAGCTCTGGCGCGCATCGATCAGGTCGAAGAATTCGCTGCTCGGGTAGCGCGGCTTGGGCGGTGTGAGGAACAGGCGCTCGGCCCACAGGCCGGCGAGGCCCGGAGCGAGCCAGGCTGACGTCGAAAGCCCGATGCGGCGGGCGACCGTTTCCAGCAAGGTGCGAACGTTCGTGCTATTTCTGCGCGGAATCGAGACAGCCTGGTTCATGGCGGGACTCCTCTCGGGTTAGCGGGATGCCGCGCGCAGGCGCGGTTGCGCCGGCGCGGCGTGGCGGGCAATCAGCGCGTCGAACGCGGTGAGCGCGCGGTTGCGCGCTTCCTTGTCGCCGAGCAGTTTGCCGTGATTGTGGCTGGCGAGCACGATGCCGAGCAGCTCGAAGGCGATCTGCCCGGGGTCGGTGTCCTTCTTCAAGTGGCCTTCCTCGATGGCGAGGCGCACGGCGCGTTCGGTGACGCCGATGCCGCGGCGCTGCATTTCCACCGCCGCATCGCGGATCGGGCCGGGGCGGTCGTCGTATTCGTGCGCCGCCGAGATCATGATGCAGCCGCCGGGGAGCTTGGTCTGCAGCGTCCAGTCGAGCCAGTGCACGAACAGCGCGCGCAACCGCGGCAGGCCGCGGTCGATCCTGAGCGCGGGCATCAGCACCACTTCGCCGTACTGCTTCGCGCCATGCTCGAGCACGGCGAGCTGCAGGTCCTCGCGCGAGCCGAAGTGCGCGAACAGGCCCGACTTCGACATCCCCGTCGCCTCCGCGAGGCTGCCGATGGTGAGGCCTTCGAGCCCGAGCTGGCGCGCGATCCTCAGCGCTTCATCGAGGATCGCGGTGCGCGTCTGCTCGCCCTTGGTCAGCTTTTCCACGCCGCGAAGAATAGTACGAACGTTCGTAAAAGTAAAGCCCGGTGCACGGGATGCACGTCCCAGGCCCGCCTCAGGCGGCCCGCTTCTTCGGCAAATCAAGGACTTGCTTCAAATAGTGCCCGGTAGGGCTCGCGGGGTCGGCCGCCACCGCCTCGGGCGTGCCTGCCGCCACGATGCGTCCGCCGCCGTCGCCGCCCTCGGGCCCGAGGTCGATCACCCAGTCTGCGGTCTTGATGACGTCCAGGTTGTGCTCGATCACCACCACGGTGTTGCCCGCATCGCGCAGGCGCTGCAGCACGTCGAGCAGCAGCTGGATGTCGTGGAAGTGCAGGCCGGTGGTGGGCTCGTCGAGGATGTAGAGGGTGCGGCCCGTATCGCGCTTGGAGAGCTCGAGCGCGAGCTTCACGCGCTGTGCCTCGCCGCCCGAGAGCGTGGTTGCGGACTGGCCGAGCTGCATGTAGCCCAGGCCCACGTCGAGCAGCGTCTGCAGCTTCCTCGCGATTGCCGGCACGGCGGCAAAGAAGCCGTGCGCCTCGCGCACGTTCATCTGCAGCACCTCGCGGATGCTGCGCCCCTTGTACCGGATCTCGAGCGTCTCGCGGTTGTAGCGCTCGCCATGGCAGACGTCGCAGGGCACGTAGATGTCGGGCAGGAAATGCATCTCCACCTTGATCAGCCCGTCGCCCTGGCAGGCTTCGCAGCGCCCGCCCTTCACGTTGAAGGAGAAGCGCCCGGCGTCGTAGCCGCGCGCGCGCGCCTCGGGCACGCCGGCGTACAGCTCGCGGATCGGCGCGAACAGGCCCGTGTAGGTCGCAGGGTTGGAGCGCGGCGTGCGGCCGATGGGGTCCTGGTCCACGCTCACCACCTTGTCGAAGTGCTCGAGGCCGGCGCTCGAGTCGTGCAGCGCGGGCTCCTCGCCGCCGCCATGCAGGTGGCGCGCCATCGCGCGGTAGAGCGTGTCGTTGATGAGGGTGGACTTCCCCGAGCCCGACACGCCCGTGACGCAGACCAGCAGGCCCACGGGCAAGTCCAGGTCGATGCCCTTCAGGTTGTTCCCCCGTGCGCCGCGGAGGCGCAGCGTGCGCTTCGCGCTCGGGCGGTGGCGCAGGCGCGGCAGGCCAATCTTCAGCTTGCGGCTCAGGTACTTGCCTGTCAGCGACTGCTCACTCTCAATAATCGCCTCGGGCGGTCCCTCGGCAATCACCTGGCCGCCAGCCTCGCCGGCTCCCGGGCCCATGTCCACGACGTAGTCGGCGGCAAGGATCGCCTCCTCGTCGTGCTCCACGACGATCACCGAGTTGCCCAGGTCGCGAAGGCGCTTGAGGGTGCCGATGAGGCGCGCGTTGTCGCGCTGGTGCAGTCCGATCGAGGGCTCATCCAGCACGTACATGACGCCCGTGAGCCCCGAGCCGATCTGGCTGGCAAGGCGGATGCGCTGCGCCTCACCGCCGGAGAGCGACGCGGCCGAGCGCTCGAGGGACAGGTAATCCAGGCCCACGTTGACGAGGAACTCCAGGCGGTTGGCGATCTCGCGCACGATCTTGTCGGCGACTGCGGCGCGCGCGCCGGGCAGCTCGCCTGCCAGGCCGCGGAACCACTGGAGTGCGGGCCCGAGGGGCAGGCTGGAGACCTCGTGGATGTCCCTGCCGGCGATGCGCACGTGGCGCGCCTCACGGCGCAGGCGCGTGCCGCCGCAGTCGGGGCAGGCGCGCGTGTTGCGGAGCTTGGCGAGCTCCTCCTTCACCACCACCGAATCGGTTTCGCGGTAGCGGCGCTCGAGGTTGGGGAGGACGCCCTCGAAGGCGTGTTCCTTGACTTGCGAGCGGCCATGCTCGCCTGGATAGGTGAAGGCGATCTTCTCCTTGCCGGAACCCTGCAGGATCACCTGTTGCGCCTCGTCGGCGAGCGCCTCCCAAGGCGCTTCCACGTCGAAGCCGTAGCGGCGCGCGAGCGCCTGCAGCATGGCGAAGTAGAAATGGTTGCGCCGGTCCCAGCCGCGGATCGCGCCGCTCGCGAGGCTGAGGTTGGGATGCGCGACGACGCGCCGCGGATCGAAGAACTCGACCGTCCCCAGGCCGTCGCAACGCGGGCAGGCGCCCATCGGGTTGTTGAAGGAAAACAGGCGCGGCTCGAGCTCGGCGAGCGAGAAGCTGCACGCCGGGCAGGAGAAGCGCGCGGAGAACAGGTGCTCGCGGCCGCTGTCGGCTTCCACCGCGATGGCGCGGCCGTCGGCGTGGCGCAACGCGGTTTCGAACGACTCGGCAAGGCGCTGGCGCGCATCGGCGCGCGCGCGCAGCCGGTCCACCACCACCTCCACCGAGTGGCGCGCGTTCTTCGCCATGCGCGGCGCGGACTCGAGCTCGTGGACCTTGCCGTCCACGCGCACGCGCGTGAAGCCCTGGGCACGCAGCTCTTCGAGCAGCTCCGCCTGGCCGCCCTTCCTGCCCGCCACCACCGGCGCAAGCACCATCAGCCGCGTGTCCTCCGGCAGCGCGAGCACGTGGTCCACCATCTGCGCCACCGACTGCGCGCTGAGCGGCAGGTTGTGGTCGGGGCAGTAGGGCGTGCCCACGCGCGCGAACAGCAGCCGCAGGTAATCGTGGATCTCGGTGACGGTGCCCACCGTCGAGCGCGGGTTGTGGCTCGTCGCCTTCTGCTCGATGGCGATCGCGGGCGACAGCCCCTCGATCAGGTCGACGTCGGGCTTTTCCATCAGCTGCAGGAACTGCCGTGCGTACGCCGAGAGCGACTCGACGTAGCGGCGCTGGCCTTCGGCGTAGAGCGTGTCGAAGGCCAGCGAGCTCTTGCCCGAGCCCGAGAGGCCGGTGATCACCACCAGGCGCTCGCGCGGCAGCTCCAGGCTGATGTTCTTCAGGTTGTGCGTGCGTGCGCCGCGGATGCGGATCGAGTCCATGTACGGCCGGAGAGCGAAAGGAAACTTGCTACTATAGCCAGCCGGCAGCCCTCCTTTCCAGCTTTTCCAACTCTCTGATGCATTCCGAGCGCATGAGCCCGCAGGAATGGCGCGCGGGCGCATCGCTCGCCGGCATCTTCGGGCTGCGCATGCTGGGGCTGTTCCTCATCCTGCCGGTGTTTGCGGTGCACGCGCCGCAGCTCGCGGGCGGCGACAACCTGACGCTGGTGGGCGTGGCGCTCGGCGCCTACGGACTGGCGCAGGCGCTGCTGCAGCTGCCCTTTGGCATGGCCTCCGACCGCTGGGGGCGCAAGCCCATGATCGTGGCGGGCCTGGTCATCTTCGCGGCGGGGAGCTTCCTCGCTGCCACTGCCACCGACATCTGGACCGCGATCGCGGGGCGCACGCTGCAGGGCGCGGGCGCGATCTCGTCGGTGGTGGTGGCGCTCGCGGCGGACCTCACGCGCGTGCAGCATCGCGCCAAGGTGATGGCGATGGTCGGCGCGATGATCGGCTTCTCCTTCGCCTTGTCGCTGGTCGCGGCGCCGGCGTTGTATCGCGTGATCGGCATGGGCGGGCTGTTCGCGCTGACCGGGGTCCTGTCGCTCGCCGCAATCGCCGTGGTGGCGTGGCTTGTGCCGGCCCCGCCGGTGCGCGCATCTGCGGCGGAAGGCGGCGGGCTGCGGCAGGCGCTGGCCGACCCGCAACTGCTGCGCCTGAACCTCGGCATCTTCGTGCTGCACGCGATCCAGATGGCGATGTTCGTGGTGGTGCCGACGATGGTCGTCGCCGCCGGCCTGCCGCTGCCCGCGCACTGGCAACTCTACCTGCCAGTGGTGCTGGCTTCCTTCCTGCTGATGCTGCCGCCGGTGCTGCACGCCGACCGCCGCAACGCGGCGCGCGGCGTCATGCTCGGCTCGATCGCGCTGCTCGTCGCAGCGCTCGTCGGCTTCGCCGCGGCGGGCGCGGGCCTGCTGGTGCAGGCCCTGCTGCTGCTCGCTTTCTTCACGGCGTTCAACGTGCTCGAGGCGCTGATCCCGTCACTGGTGTCGCGCCTGGCCCCCGAGCACGCGCGAGGCGCGGCGATCGGCGTGTACAACACCGCGCAGACGCTGGGCCTGTTCTTCGGCGGCCTCGCGGGCGGCTGGATCGCCGAGCGCTTCGGCCCAGTTGCCGTGTTCGGCGCGTGCGCGCTGCTAGCGCTCACCTGGCTCGGGGCCGCAGCGGGCATGCGACCGGTCAACCGGATTGGCGGGGAGTCGTTTACGATGCATACGGTCAAAGAAAGGTAGGAGGGGAGCCATGGCGTCGATCAACAAGGTCATCCTGGTGGGCAACCTGGGCGCGGATCCGGAGACGCGCTATCTGCCGAGCGGCGAGGCGGTCACCAATATTCGCGTGGCCACCACCGACCGCTGGAAAGACAAGGCCTCGGGAGAGATGAAGGAAGCCACCGAGTGGCACCGCGTGGCGTTCTTCGGGCGCCTGGCGGAGATTGCCGGCGAGTACCTGAAGAAGGGCTCGCAGGTGTACGTGGAAGGCAGCCTGCGTACGCGCAAGTGGCAGGACAAGGATGGCAACGACCGCTACAGCACGGAGATCCGCGGCGACGTGATGCAGATGCTGGGCTCGCGCGCCGGGGCGGGCGAGCCGCGCGGGGCGCCCACTGGCGGCGGACCCGCCGAGCCGGCGAGCGAGCCACGCGCCGCGGCGAAGAAGCCCGCCGGCAAGTTCGATGACATGGCCGACGACATCCCGTTCTGATTTCCGGCGGGCGCTGGCAGTATAATTCGCGCCGATTCAGGAACTTGGAGCGCCATGCCGATCTACGAGTACCGCTGCGCAGCCTGCGGCTTGCAGGAGGAGCACCTGCAGAAGGTCTCCGAGCCGCCGCTCACGGTGTGCCCGTCCTGCGGCAAGCCACGGTTCGAGAAGCTGCTGAGCGCGGCAGGCTTCCAGCTGAAGGGCAGCGGCTGGTACGCGACGGATTTCAAGGGCGGCGCGAGGAAGGGCGAGGCGAAGGCCGACGCGAAGGCCGAATCCACGACCGAGGCCAAGGCCGAGTCGAAAGCGGAGTCCAAGTCGGAATCCAAGTCGGAATCCAAGTCCGAATCCAAGCCGGCATCCAAGGCCGAGGCGAAGGCGGCGACGCCGGCCTCGACCGCCGATTGAGGGCCTGAGGGCTCCTGTAACCCGCCCGGCGAGAGCCGGGCTCCCGTTGTCCGCAAAGGCGTGAAGAAATATCTCATCACCGGACTGCTGATCTGGATCCCGCTGGTCATCACGCTGTGGGTCCTGAAGCTCATCGTGGATACGCTCGACCAGTCGCTGCTACTGCTGCCCGAGCAGTGGCGCACGGAAGGCTTCCTCGGCGTGCACATCCCGGGGCTTGGCGTGATCCTCACGCTGGTGATCGTGTTCGTCACGGGCGTCTTCGCCACCAACTTCTTCGGCGCGCAGCTGGTGCAGCTGTGGCACGCGATCCTGCACCGCATCCCCGTGGTCAACTCGATCTATTCGAGCGTCAAGCAGATCTCCGACACGCTGTTCTCCTCCAGCGGCCAGGCCTTTCGCAGGGCGCTGCTCGTCGAGTGGCCGCGCCCCGGCATGTGGACCATCGCCTTCCTCACCGGCACGCCGGGGGGCGACGTCGCCAACCATCTCGAGGGTGAGTACCTCAGCGTCTACGTGCCCACCACGCCCAACCCGACCGGCGGCTATTTCGTCATGCTGCCGCGCAAGGATGTGATCGAACTCGACATGACGGTGGACGAGGCGCTGAAGTACATCATCTCGATGGGCGTGGTCGCGCCCCCGCGGCGCGACGCGCCGCCGTCGCAATAGGCCGCAGGCTCGCGGCAAACCGATGCGCACCCACTACTGCGACGAACTGAGCGCCTCGCTCATCGGCAAGCGCGTGACGCTCGCCGGCTGGGCGCACCGGCGCCGCGACCACGGCGGCGTGATCTTCATCGACCTGCGCGACCGCGGCGGCCTGGCGCAGGTCGTCTGCGACCCGGACCGCGCCGAAGCCTTCAAGGCCGCCGACCGCGTGCGCGGCGAGTTCGTGCTGCGCATCACCGGTGCGGTGCGCGCGCGGCCCGAGGGCACGGCGAACCCCAACCTGAAGTCGGGCGCAGTGGAGGTCCTCGCCCACGAGGTGGAGATCCTCAACCCCTCGGCACCGCCGCCGTTCCAGCTGGACGAGGAGAATCTGTCGGAGACCGTGCGGCTGGAGAATCGCGTGCTCGACCTGCGCCGCGAGCCGATGCAGCGCAACCTGCGCCTGCGCCACCGCGTGGCGCGCGCGGCGCGCGCGTATCTGGACGAGCACGGCTTCGTCGACATCGAGACGCCGATCCTCTACAAGTCCACGCCGGAGGGCGCGCGCGAGTTCCTGGTGCCCTCGCGGCTGCACGACGGCCACTTCTACGCGCTGCCGCAGAGCCCGCAGCTCTTCAAGCAGATGCTGATGATCGCGGGCTTTGACCGCTACTACCAGATCGTCAAGTGCTTCCGCGACGAGGACCTGCGCGCCGACCGCCAGCCCGAGTTCACGCAGATCGACATCGAGACCTCGTTCCTCGGCGAGGAGGCGATCCGCGCGCTGATGGAAGGGCTCGCGCGCCACATGTTCAAGCAAGTCCTGGACGTGGCGCTGCCCGATCCCTTCCCGGTGATGCGCTACGAGGAGGCCATGCGCGATTACGGCGTGGACAAGCCTGACCTGCGCGTGCCGCTCAAGCTCACCGAGCTCTCGGATGTGATGCGCGACGTCGAGTTCAAGGTGTTCTCCGGCCCGGCCAACATGGCGGGCGGGCGCGTGGCGGGCCTGCGCGTGCCCGGGGGCGGCGCGCTGACGCGCGGCGAGATCGACGCGCACACGGAGTACGTGAGGTCGCTCGGCGCGAAGGGCCTCGCCTGGATCAAGGTCAACGAGCGCGCCAGAGGCGCCGAGGGCCTGCAATCGCCGATCGTGAAGAACCTGCACGCCAGGGCGCTCGCCGCGATCCTCGAGCGCAGCGGCGCGCAGGACGGCGACCTGCTTTACTTCGCCGCCGACAAGGCCGACGCCGCGAACGCGTGCCTCGGCGCGCTGCGCCAGCGGGTGGGCCACGAGCGCGGCTTCGCGCAAGCCGGCTGGCGTCCGCTGTGGGTGGTGGACTTCCCGATGTTCGAGTACGACGAGGAAACAAAGCAGTGGAAGGCGCGGCACCACCCCTTCACCAGCCCGAAGGACGGCCACGAGCAGTTCCTCGAGTCGGCGCCCGAAAGGGCCTACGCCAAGGCCTACGACATGGTGGTCAACGGCTGGGAAGTGGCGGGCGGCTCGGTGCGCATCCATCGCCCGGAGATCCAGCAGCAGGTGTTCCGCGGCCTGAAGATCTCGCCCGAGGACCAGCGCGCCAAGTTCGGCTTCCTGCTCGATGCGCTGCAATACGGCGCGCCCCCGCACGGCGGCATCGCCTTCGGCTTCGACCGGCTCGTCGCCCTGATGGCGGGCGTCGAGGCGATCCGCGACGTGATGGCCTTTCCGAAGACGCAACGCGGCCAGGACCTGCTTACCGGCGCGCCTTCGCCGGTCACCGAGAAGCAGCTGCGCGAGCTGCACATCCGGCTGCGCAACCCGCAGCAGCAGTGAAGCACCTTGTCGCGCTGCTCCTCGCCTTCGCGACGGCAGCCTGGGCGGGCGACATCGCCGTCGCCGAGCTGCCGCCGGAGGCGCGCGCCACGCTCGCGCTCATCAAGGCGGGCGGGCCGTTTCCCTATCCGCAGGACGGCCGCAGCTTTCAGAACCGCGAGAAGCTGCTGCCGCTGCGCGGCCGCGGTTACTATCGCGAGTACACGGTGCGCACCCCGGGCGCTCGCGACCGCGGCGCACGGCGCATCGTGGCGGGCATGGACGGCGAGTTCTACTACACGGCGGACCACTACCGCAGCTTCCGGCGCATCCGCGAGTGAGCCATGGGCAAGCTGATTGATCGACTGCGCGATGCCGCGTACTCCGGCGTCTGCCGCGTGCCGCGTCCCGATGAGGTGCTGGAGGCGACGCGCGGCGCGCGCCTCGATGTCGCGCGCATCGACCTCGGCGGGGCGGCGGACAAGGACGCGCTGCTGGCGCGGCTGGCCGAGGCGCTGGGCTTTCCCGACTGGTTCGGCAGCAACTGGGACGCACTCGAGGATTGCCTCGCGGACCTGTCCTGGCGCCCGGGCGAGGGCCATGTGCTGCTGCTCGAGCGCCACGGCGAGCTGTCCCTCGACGATCTCGGCGTGCTGATCGACGTCCTCGCGGCGGCAGCCGAGTTCTGGCGCGGGCGCGGCCGGCCGTTCTTCGCCGTGTTCGTGGACCCGGAGGCCGTGCTCGCGCTGCCGGGGCTCGCGACGCGCAAGCCCGCATGAAGCTGCCGGTGTCGGTCCTGGTGGTCGTGCACACGGCCGCGCTAGAGGTGCTGCTGCTCGAGCGCGCGGCGCGGCCCGGCTACTGGCAGTCCGTCACCGGATCGCTCGACCAGCTCGACGAGCCCTTCGCCGATGCCGCACGCCGCGAGCTGCGCGAGGAGACCGGCATCGACGCCGCCGCCGGCCGCTTGCAGGCCTGGAATGTGGTCAATGTCTTCGAGATCTTCGCCGAATGGCGTGCGCGCTTCGCGCCAGGCACCACGCACAACACCGAGCACGTGTTCGGCTTCCGGTTGCCGGCGCGCCTGCCCGTCGTGCTGGACGCGCGCGAGCACACCGCGCATGCGTGGCTGCCGTGGCGTGAAGCCGCCGCGAAGTGCTTCTCCTGGTCCAACCAGGACGCCATCCGCATGCTGCCGGCAAGGAGTCCCGCGGCATGACGAAGTCGCTGCGGGTGGTGACGCTCAACAACCACAAGGGGCTGTCGCAGTTCAACCGGCGCATGGTGATCCACGAGCTGCGCGAAGGGCTGAATACCCTGGAGCCGGACCTGGTGTTCCTGCAGGAAGTCCAGGGACTCAACGAGCGCCACGCCGTGCGCTTCCCCTCGTGGCCGTCCACGCCGCAGCACGAGTTCCTCGCGCCCGCGGACTGGCACCACGCCTACGGCCGCAACCGGGAGCATCATCACGGGCATTACGGCAATGCGATTCTGTCGCGCTTTCGCATCGTCTCGACCGAGCACGAGGACGTATCGGACCACCGCTTCGAGAGGCGCGGCCTGCTGCACTGCGTGGTGGCAGTGCCGGGCTGGCGGCGCAACCTGCACTGCGTGTGCGTGCACCTGTCCCTGCACGAGCGCGGGCGGCGCCGGCAGCTCGAGGCCCTCATCGCGCGCCTCGAGGCGCTCGCCGGGCGCGACCTGCCGATCCTGGTGGCGGGCGACTTCAACGACTGGCGCCAGCGCGCCACCGCGGTGCTCGCCAAGCGGCTGTCGATGACCGAGGTCTCCTCCGCCTACGGCAAGCGGCACGCGCGCACCTTCCCGAGCCTGATCCCTTTCCTGCGCCTGGACCGCATCTACGTGCGCGGCTTCAACGTGGTGGAGACGGTGGTGCACCGCGGCCCGCCGTGGTCGCTGCTTTCCGACCATCTGGCGCTCGGCGCGCTGCTCAAGCCCCTATAGCGACGTGCAGGCCAGCGCCTTGCCCGCGTAGACGCCATGCAATACCTCGACGGCAACCGCCTGAAGCTGCTGTGCAACGGCGAGCAGTATTTCCCGGCGCTCGTCGAGGCGATCGACGCGGCGCGGGTCGAGGTGTTCCTCGAGACCTACCTCTACGGCGACGACGAGACCGGGAGCCTGGTCACCGACGCGCTGGCGCGCGCCGCGGCGCGCGGCGTGGCGGTACACCTGCTGATCGACGGCTTCGGCGCGCGCGACTTCGCGCCGCGCTTCTGGCGCGTGCTGCGCGAGGCGGGCGCCCAGGTGCTTGTCTTCCGCCCCGACATCAACCCGTGGCGCCTGCGCCGCAACCGGCTGCGCCGCATGCACCGCAAGCTCGCCTGCGTGGACGGGCGGCTCGCCTTCGTCGGCGGCATCAACGTCATCGACGACTTCGATGCGCCCGACGACACCACGCCGCGCCACGACTACGCGGTGTGCGTGGAGGGGCCGCTCGCGGCGGAAGTGCGCAAGGTCGCGGCGCAGCTGTGGGCGCGAGTGGCCCGGACTGCGGGGCACGGCCGCGCACTGCCGCCCGCGCCGCCCGCGCCCTCCGCGTTCGCGCCCGGGCAGCGGGCGGCGCTGGTGATCCGCGACAGTCTGCGCCACCGGCGCGACATCGAGGACGCCTACCTCGAGCTCATCGACTCGGCGCGCGAGGAGGTCGTCATCGCCAGCGCCTACTTCTTCCCGGGGCGGCGCTTTCGCCACGCGCTGGTGAGCGCGGCGCAGCGTGGCGTGCGCGTGGTGCTGCTGCTGCAGGGACTGGTCGAATACGTGCTGCCGCACTACGCCTCGCGCGCGCTGTTCGGCTCGCTGCTCGAAGCGGGCATCCGCATCGAGGAGTACCGCCACAGCTTCCTGCACGCCAAGGTGGCGGTATTCGACTGCTGCCGCGCCTGCGTCGGCTCCTCCAACATCGATCCCTTCAGCCTGCTGCTGGCGCGCGAGGCGAACGTGTTCGTGGACGACGCGGCTTTCGCCGCCGGGCTGCGCGCGAGCCTCGAGGAGGCGATTCGGTCGGGGGCGCGCACGCTGCCGCCGCAAGCCTGGCGGCGCCGGCCGCTCTGGCGCCGGGCGTGGAACTGGATCGCCTACGGCATCGGCCGGCTGCTGATCGGTTTCGCCTCGTACGAGCGCTATCACTAGCACGGACGAGGGCGCGACGCGCGTGCGGGCAACGCGCGGAGCGTCGCCCGGCCCGGTCCTAGGCGAACGCTTCCACGGGATCGCCAACGCGCACGCGTCCCGGCCGCTCGACGCAGTAGCGCACGCCGAACACCGGCTCGCCGCCGCGCAGGCGCGTGCGCGCGAGCGTGGCGAGCGGTTCGCTGCCAAGCACCGCGCCGAACTCCTGGTCGATGGTGGTCACTTCGCAGCGCCCGCAGTCGTGCACGCGCACGAGGTCCGCGGCGCCGATGCGCAGCCGTGCCCAGCCGTCCTCGGCAAAGGCGGCGCCGCCGCTCACCACGATGTTGGGCCGGAAGCGGTTCATGGGCACTGGCGCCTCGAGCTGAGCGTTGAGCGCATCGAGGGAGGCGCTGTTCGCCACGAGCAGCGCCGCGGCATCGCCGAAGGCGAGCACCGCCGCTTCGCGCCGCACCGGCTGCTCGAGGCGGGCAAGCTGCAGGGGCGTGCCGAACCAGCGCGTCAACGCGGCATTGACCGCGTGGCTTGCCAGGCGCACGGCCGCGGCGCGGCCCCAGACGTGCACTTGCGCTGCCGCGGAGAAGTCCCCCGGATCCACGGCCAGCGTATCTCCGTCGAAAACCAGCGTGAGGCGCGTACCCGCAAGCGCCACGCGCAGGCGCGCGAGCGCAGCCTCGTCGCGCTGCGTGAACGCGCGGCCTCCGGGGCGCGCGAGGCAATAGCGGCGGTCGCCGGCAAGGCCCAGCGCGTCCATGTCGCCGGCGTCGAGCGCGGTCGCGGCGCCGCCCTTGACCGGGTAGATGGCGAGCGCGCTTACGCGCACCGCAGGCTGCCCGCGCGCATGACCGGCACGACGGCGAGCGAATCGATGCGGCAGGCGAACTCGACTTCGTGCGCGAGCCCGCGCGCCGCCATCATACGGCCGACGCGGCACTCGAGCAGCGCCTGCGGCGCGCGCGCGTGCCGGAAGAATGCCAATGCGGTGCGCGCGGCGTCCGAAAGATCCGTGGCGGCGCCGAGTACCCGCGCGAGCCGCTCGACCATGCAGCCCGCGCCGTAGAAATCCTCGAGGTTGAAGTTGCCGCCGGAGCCCGAGCAGAGGATGAGCACCGTGTCGCGCGCATGCTGCGCGGCGATGTGCCTGGCGACCGCCCCGGCATTGAGCAGCGAGCCGCAGTACACCTGCTTCGCGCCCGCAGCGAGCGTCATTGCCACGGTGCCGTTGGTGGTCGAGTAGATGAGCGACTTGTTGCGCACGCCATGAGCGAGCAGGGCGAGCGGCGCCGGGTGCGCGAAGCCAGGCAGCGTCTGGGCGAGCAGTTCGCCTGAGAGGACGTAGCTGCCCTCGGGGCGGGCCGCGCCGGCGGCGCGCGCCGCACGCTCGTCGGATACCGGAATGACCTCGGTGGCGCCGTGGGCCAGGGCCGTCACCATCGTGGTGGTCGCAAATAGGATGTCCAGCACCACCACCACCTTGCCGGGCACCCTCACCCCGTCCAGCTCCTCCTTGCGCGTGAGGACGTGGATCTTGTGGTCTAGCTCGAACCTCGTGCTCATGAGTGCAGCGGGCACGGGCCCGGTCCGCTTGATGTACGCGGGGGCCTCCCGTCCCCACCGCGCCCCCCATCGCGCGCAACCGGGGCGCGCGCCGTGGTCAAGCCGCGGGCCGGCGGCCGAACATGCCCCAGCCTTCCATGGACATCACGAGCTCGCCGTGCTGGTTGAGCGCCTCGGTGCGCGAGCGCAGCAGGCCGACGCCCGGGCGGCTCTGCGAAGCGCGCGACTCGAGCACGGTGCGCTGGTAGCGGATGGTGTCGCCGGGCCGCACGGGCTTCGTCCAGCGGATGTTGTCCAGACCGGGCGAGCCCAGGCTCACCGAGCGGTTGATGTAGGTCTCGCAATTGAGGCGCATGCAGACCGCGCAGGTGTGCCAGCCGCTTGCGATCAGGCCGCCGAAGGCCGACGCCTTCGCCGCCACCGGGTCGACGTGGAACGGCTGCGGGTCGAACTGCTTCGCGAACTCGATGATCTCGGCCTCGGTGAACATGTGGCTGCCCATCTCCACGGTCTCGCCGACCTTGAAGTCTTCCCAGTACAGCGGCATCGCGCAGGTCTCCCGGATAAATCGCGCAATGGTATCTCGGCGACAGAACGCCGTCGGCGCGACTGCGCCTAGAATGGCCGCAGCGAAAGCGCGCCATGAATCCGAAACGCGGCACGACGCCGGGCGAAGACCAGTTCCTCGACCAGATGAGCCGCGAGCTCGCGGGCTGGAGCGATCCGCTCGAGCGGCTAAACCAGGCGCTCGAGCGCGACGAGCTGCAGTTGTTCTGCCAGCCGGTGCTGCGGCTGCGCGCGCCGCGGCAGTTCGTGATGGCCGAAGTCCTGGTGCGCCTGCGCGAGGAGGAGGCGCTGATGCTGCCGCCCGGCGACTTCCTGCCCGTGTTCGAGCACTTCGGCATGATGCCGGACCTGGACCGCTGGGTCGTGAGCCGCGTGGTGCGCTGGCTGGCCGGCGCGCCGCCGGGCGGCTTTCGCAGCTTCAGCATCAACGTCTCGGTGCAGACCATCGGCGATGCGGAGTTCCCGGGCTTCGTCGCGCGTGCGCTGCGCGCGCAGAAGATTCCGCCCGCGGCGCTCACTTTCGAGGTGGAGGAGGCCTCGATCCTCGCGCGCGCCGAGTCCGCCGCCGAGTTCGCCGCAGCCGTCAAGCAGGCCGGCTGCAAGGTGCTGATCGACGGCTTCGGCCAGCGTTCCGTGTCCTTCGCGCCGTTGAAGACGCTGCGCGCCGACTTCGTCAAGGTCGACGGCTCGATCGTGCGCAACGTCCTGAAGAGCCCCGTCGCGCAACAGAAGCTCAAGGCGGTGGTGCGCGTTGGCGAGGCCATCGGGGTGGGTGTGATCGCCGAATGCGTGGAGGAAGCCGGCATCCTTGCCAAGCTCGGCGCACTCGGCGTGGGCTACGCGCAGGGCTTCGGCATCGCGCGGCCCGCGCCGATCGGCCGACGCCCGGCGCCCTACTAGCGGCGCAACCGGCAGGGAGTCGGCAAGGGGGACCGCAGGCTTGGAGCAGAGCGTCTTGCGCGGCATCGCCAGGTGGCCCGACGTCCCCGCGGTGTACGGCTGGCTCGCGCTTGACCGCCGCGGCCACTGGCTGCTCAGGGAAGGCGAGGGCGGCGCGTTCGGCCGCATCGGCAATGCCGCCCTGCGCGACTTCATTGCGCGCAACTATGCGGCGGATGAGCGCGGCTGCTGGTTCTTCCAGAACGGGCCGCAGCGCGTGTACGTTCGTCTCGCCTACACCCCGCTTGTGATGCGCCACGACGGCGCGGGGCTGGTGGACCACTGCGGGCGGGCGGTGCGGCCCGAGGGGTTCTTCCTCGATGACGAAGGCTCGGTGCTGGTGCTCGCCCCGCATGGGATCGGGCTGCTCGACGACCGCGATCTCGCCCGGTTCGCGGACGACGCGGACCGGTTGCCGCGCATCGCGCGCACCGAGGTTCCGGCGCGGTTCCGCTTCGTCCCGGACCCGGCATTTTCCTTGCGCTGACGGTACTTCCTCTCTATAATCCGGCCTCTTTTTTGCGCCTGGGCGGCTACCGTTCGCTGGACGTGGTCGCCCGGTTCGTTTCTGAAACCGGAAAAAGATGCCTACCGTCAATCAGTTAGTGCGCTTCGGCCGCTCGATGAAGCGGGCCAAGTCGAAGGTCCCGGCGCTGCGCCAATCGCCGCAAAAGCGCGGGGTCTGCACGCGCGTCTACACGACGACGCCGAAGAAGCCCAATTCGGCGCTGCGCAAGGTCGCCAAGGTGCGCCTCACCAACGGCTTCGAGGTGATCGGCTACATCGGCGGCGAGGGCCACAACCTGCAGGAGCACTCGGTGGTGCTGATCCGCGGCGGCCGCGTGAAGGACCTGCCGGGCGTGCGCTACCACATCGTGCGCGGCTCGCTCGACACGCAGGGCGTCAAGGACCGCAAGCAGAGCCGCTCCAAGTACGGCGCCAAGGCGCCCAAGTCGGCCTAAGCGCCGAGCCTCCGAGAGAGCAATCGCATGCCGCGTCGCAGAGAAGTCCCCAAGCGCGAGATCCTGCCGGATCCGAAGTTCAACCACCCGGATGTGGCGAAGTTCGTCAACGTGCTGATGACCCGCGGCAAGAAGTCCGTGGCGGAGAGCATCGTTTACGGCGCCTTCGACATCATCAAGACGAAGTCGGGCAAGGACCCGATCGAGGTGTTCTCGCAGGCGGTGCAGAACGTGAAGCCAGTGGTCGAGGTCAAGAGCCGCCGCGTCGGCGGCGCCAACTACCAGGTGCCCGTGGAAGTGCGCCCGGTGCGGCGCGTCGCGCTCGCCATGCGCTGGATCCGCGAGGCGGCGCAGAAGCGCGGCGAGAAGTCTATGACCGTCCGCCTGGCCGGCGAGCTGCAGGAGGCGGCCGAGGGCCGCGGCGGCGCGATGAAGAAGCGCGAGGAAGTGCACCGCATGGCCGACGCCAACAAGGCGTTCGCGCACTACCGCTTCTAGGAACCCCAGGGTGACCATCGTGGCGCGGCAGACCCCCATCGAACGCTACCGGAACATCGGCATCTCGGCGCACATCGACGCCGGCAAGACGACGACCACCGAGCGCATCCTCTTTTACACCGGCGTCAACCACAAGATCGGCGAGGTGCACGACGGCGCCGCGACGATGGACTGGATGGAGCAGGAGCAGGAGCGCGGCATCACCATCACCTCGGCGGCGACCACCTGCTTCTGGAAGGGCATGGACCTGACCTACCCGGAGCACCGCATCAACATCATCGACACGCCGGGCCACGTCGACTTCACCATCGAGGTGGAGCGCTCGATGCGCGTGCTGGACGGCGCCTGCATGGTGTACGACGCGGTGGCGGGCGTGCAGCCGCAGTCCGAGACCGTCTGGCGCCAGGCGAACAAGTACCGCGTGCCGCGCCTCGCGTTCATCAACAAGATGGACCGCGTGGGCGCGACGTTCTTCAAGTCCTACGGCCACATCAAGGAGCGCCTGAAGGGCAACCCGGTGCCGATCCAGATTCCCATCGGCGCCGAGGACAAGTTCGAGGGCGTGGTGGACCTGGTCACCATGCAGGCGATCTACTGGGACGACGCTTCGCAGGGCATGAAGTTCGAGAAGAAGCCGATCCCCGCCGAGCTGCAGGCCGAGGCGAAGGAATGGCACGGGAAGATGGTGGAGGCCGCGGCCGAGGCGAACGAAGAGTTGATGAACAAGTACCTCGAGTCGGGCGAGCTGACCGTCGAGGAGATCAAGCGCGGGCTGCGCTTGCGCACCATCGCCAACGAGATCGTGCCGATGCTGTGCGGCACCGCGTTCAAGAACAAGGGCGTGCAAGCGATGCTCGACGCGGTGATCGACTACCTGCCGTCGCCGCTTGACATCCCGCCGGTCAAGGGCGAGAACGAGCGCGGCGAGCCCGACGTCCGCAGGCCCGGCGACGAGGAGCCGTTCGCCGCGCTCGCGTTCAAGATCATGACCGACCCGTTCGTCGGCCAGCTGACCTTCATCCGCGTGTACTCCGGGGTGCTGTCCTCCGGCGACACCGTGCTCACCTCGATGAAGGCGCGCAAG
Source organism: Burkholderiales bacterium (assembly GCA_036390555.1). Lineage (GTDB taxonomy): Bacteria > Pseudomonadota > Gammaproteobacteria > Burkholderiales > SG8-39 > JAABQT01. The sequence goes on from DASWBP010000120.1 coordinate 23,179, forward strand.
GAGCGCATCGGACGCCTGCTGCAGATGCACGCGAACGAGCGCAAGGAGATCAAGGAAGTGCGCGCGGGCGACATCGCCGCGGTGGTGGGCCTCAAGGACGTCATCACCGGCGAGACCATCAGCGACGTAAAGCGCTCGATCACGCTGGAGCGCATGGTGTTCCCGGATCCCGTGATCTCGCAGGCCGTCGAGCCCAAGACCAAGGCCGACCAGGAGAAGATGGGCATCGCGCTCGGCCGCCTCGCGCAGGAAGACCCGTCGTTCCGCGTGCGCACCGACGAGGAGTCGGGCCAGACCATCATCTCGGGCATGGGCGAGCTGCACCTGGAGATCATCGTCGACCGCATGAAGCGCGAGTTCGGCGTCGAGGCCTCGGTGGGCAAGCCGCAGGTGGCCTACCGCGAGACCTTCAGGAAGACGGTCGAGCAGGAAGGCAAGTTCGTGAAGCAGTCCGGCGGCCGCGGCCAGTACGGCCACGTCTGGCTCAAGCTCGAGCCGCAGCCGGGCAAGGGCAATGAGTTCGTCGACGCGATCAAGGGCGGCCGGGTGCCGAAGGAGTTCATCCCGGCGGTCAAGAAGGGCGTGGATGAAGCGCTCAACGAGGGCGTGCTGGCGGGTTACCCGGTGGTGGACGTGAAGGCCACGCTCACTGACGGCTCGTATCACGAGGTGGACTCGAACGAGAACGCCTTCAAGATGGCCGCCATCTTCGCCTTCAAGGACGGCATGCGGACGGCGTCGCCGGTGCTGCTCGAGCCCATCATGGCCGTAGAGGTGGAGACGCCGGCGGAGAAAATGGGCGACGTGATCGGCGATCTGTCCTCGCGGCGCGGCGTGATCCAGGGCATGGATGACCTGCCCGGCAGCAAGGCAATCAAGGCGGAGGTGCCGCTGAACGAGATGTTCGGCTACTCCACGCAGTTGCGCTCGCTCACGCAGGGGCGCGCGACCTACACCATGGAGTTCAAGCACTACGCCGAGGCGCCGAAGAACGTTGCGGACGCCATCATCAAGAAGGACGAGAAGAAGTAGTACCAGACGCGGGAGCAGAGAAATGGCAAAAGGCAAATTCGAGCGCACCAAGCCCCACGTGAACGTGGGCACGATTGGTCACGTGGATCATGGCAAGACGACGCTGACGGCGGCGATGACGCACGTGCTGGCGAAGAAGTTCGGGGGCGAGGCGAAGAACTA
>DASWBP010000121.1:0-10142 GCA_036390555.1 Burkholderiales bacterium
GACTCGCGGCCCGGCTGGGGCGGCGGCCGTCGACCCCCGGCCGCGAATTGCAGTCGACGCTACTTCGCCTGGATCCGGTTGAGGTAGTCGGTCAGCGAGATGATGCGCGCCCGCGCGTAGGCCTCCGGATCGAACGGCCAGTCCTGCCAGTCCTGGGCCGACTTGGCCACGTAATCCGCGCCCCAGACCGGCATGTCGCGCCCACCGTGAAGCTCCATCGGCTGCCTGCCGTCGATCACTTCGTACACGCGCTGATATGGAAAGACGCCGTTATTGCGCTTGGCCATCGTGGTCAGGTCGGTCGGGCTCTTGGTGAGATAGCCGCGCAGCACACCATCACCCTTGCCTGCCGCACCATGGCAGCTCGCGCAATTCTGCATGTACTCCCGCTTGCCGAAGTCCACTTTGCCCTGGGCGGCCGCAAAGCCGGAAACGCACAATGCGATCGCGCCCGCCAGTCCTGCTCCAAAACGCAGCGGATCCATGTGATGCCTCCATGGTTGGACTTGCTCGTCAAACCCCAAAAAGCCTAGACCAATTGCACTGGGTGCGCGTTGATGATGGTCAAACCGCGGCCCGTTTTTGCCCGATAGGATTTCCTCGCATGGCGTCTGCACTTCGCATTTCGGGCGCTGCAAGGCTCGGGCTTCTGCTGCTGTCGGCCATCACTGGAATCGCCGGAGCGCCAGCCGCGTGCGCTGTGGAAGTCCGCTGCGCGGGCTCGGCGGCGCTGGTTGCCGCAGCGCGCGCCGCGGACGCGAGCCTGGCTTGCGACGGCGCGCACGATGCGATCTCGTTTCTCGCAAGCCTTGGCCTTACGCTTCGCGAGGCGATCCCCATCGACATCGTGGCACGGCTCTTCGACGGAGTTCGCCCCACTGCGGCCGGGTTCTACCGGGAGTCCGATCGGCGGGTGCAGATCCTCGGTTACGAGGAATTCCGCAACCACCAGACCTGGTTCAACCTGCCGATCGACCGCGCGCTCTACCGCGGCCTCGTCGCGCACGAGGTCGCGCACGCCGTGGCCGCGCGCAACTTCAGGGTGCCGAGCCCCTCGATCCAGGCCAAGGAGTACATCGCCTATGTCACGATGCTATCCACCCTGCCGCGCGACACGCGCGAGAAGGTGCTGTCGCAGTTTCCGGTTGAGGGATTCGAGGGAGAGTGGCAGATGGACGTCGCGATCTACCTTGCCGACCCGATGCGGTTCGGCGTGCGGGCCTACCGGCACTTCGCCAAGCTGGGTGACGCCGGCGGCTACGTGCAGGAAATCCTTGCTGGACGGATCCTCGGCGGCGGCTGAACGAAAGCCGCGGACCGCGCTACACGATCCGCTCGAGCGGCAGCTGGAACAGCCGGATGTGGTCCGCCGGCCGCTTGATCTCCTGGTTCGCCGCCTTGACGCTGCCGACGAGGCCCTCGAGCGGCGCGTCGTCCTCGAGCGCGACCATCGTCACGGAGTTGGTGCTGGCGAAGCCGCCCGAGCCCAGGTGCGGCTCGGTGCCGTGCCCCTTGCCTTTCGCCTTGTCCCAGCTCGTGTAGTAGTCGATGCCGTTGGCCTTCAGCGCCTGCATGACGCGGTCGTTGAAGTAGCTGTTGCACACCAGCAGGACCATTTTCATCGGTGCCGCGCTCCATCGACGGGATCGACGGACTCACGATACCCGCGCGCCGGCCCGCCGGCTTGACCAAAATCAACCGGCTGCGCGCCTCACCCCAGCCACGCCAGCGGCCCCGCCGGGTCGCGCGTGAGCGCCACCCAGACGACATAGGCCGCGGCGGCGAGCGCGAGCGCGAAGAACAGGGCGCGGATGCGCCTCGTGCGCCCGCGTCGCAGCGCCACCATGCCGAAACCGATATAGGCAAGCAGGCCCACGATCTTTGCGGTGAGCCAGCCGTGCACGAAGGGGTACTGCTGCAGCACCCAGGCGAGCCACGCCGCGCTCGCCAGCAGCACCGTGTCCACCACGTGCGGCGCGACGCGCACCCAGCGCGCGTTGAGCAGCGGCGACTCGGCGAGCATCAGCGCGCCGCGCGCCGCGAAGCCGGCAAGCGAGAGGATCACGCACGCGACGTGCAGCATCTTGACCCACAGGTAAGCGTCCATGGGCGGATGCTACCGCCAGGCCGCGCGGCGCCAGAATTGATCCAGAGCAAGGAACCGGGCCCCTGCCGCGCCCAGCATGGCCGGCACAAGGCGCTCGCCCGGCCTGCAGGCCGCGAGGTACGCGCCAGGCCTCGCCACCATTACAGGCAAGAGGAAGGAGACGCTTGACCAACCGGACGCTCGCCGCCGACATCCTCGGCAAGCTGCCCCTGTTCCGCCACACACCCCCTGCGCGGCTGGCGGAGATCGCGCGCCACGCGCGCACCGAGCATGTGCTGCGCGGCGCCGTGATCGCGCAGCGGGGCGAGAAGCCGCGCGGCCTGATTGCGGTCGCCTACGGGCTGGTGAAGCTCTCGCTGCGCGGCGAGACCGAGAAGGTGCTGCGGCTGGTGGGCCCCGGCGAGACCTTCGCCGAGGCGGTGCTGTTCCTCGACAAGCCGCTGCCGGTGGACGCGGTGGCGCTCGCCGATACGCTGCTCGTCGTCGTGAAGGCCGCGCCGCTCCTCGCGCTCATCGACACCGACCGCGGCTTCGCGCGCGGGCTGCTTGCCAGCATGAGCCAGCGCATGCACGAGCTGGTGATGGACTTCGAGGCCACCACGCAGCACGGCGCTCGCGAGCGCCTGGCCGGCTACCTCGACTCGCTCGCCCCGGCCGGCATCGGCGACGCGCGCGTGCAGCTGCCCGCCAGCAAGACCGTGATCGCGGCGCGCCTCGGGGTGACCAAGGAGACCCTGTCGCGCCTCCTGCGACAGATGGGCGACGAGGGCCTCATCGCCATGGCCAAGCGCGACATCACCCTGCGCGACCGGGCGCGCCTGGCGGCCGCTGCGCGCGGCGACCGACCAGCTTGAGCATGGTGGCGAGCGTGATCGAGCCGAAGGTGGCGCGCGCGATGTCGTCGATCTCGGCGAGCACCTCCTCGAGCGCGCGCTCCTCGGCGCGGCGCGCGCCGCGCGCCCTGGCCGCGCCGATCTGCTCGAACAGCCCGATGACGTCGAGCAGCGTCACGCGCTTGGCGTTCGCCGCGAAGCGGTAGCCGCCGCCCACGCCGCGCGCCGCGCGCAGCAAGCCAGCGCGGCCGAGCTTCCTCAGCACCTTGGCGAGGTGATGCGTCGAGATCCTGTATTTCGCGGCGATTTCGGCCGCCGAGAGCTGGCGCGACGGGTCGGCCGCGAACTCCAGCGCCGCGTAGAGCGCGAGCCGCGCGTTCTGCTGCAGCTTCACGCGAAGCCCGCCGCGCCGTGCTGCACCCTCACTCCAGCTCCATCTGCAGCGGGATGAAGGGGGCGGCCATCATTCCCTGGCTGCGGAAGAAGGCGAGCACCAGCTGATTGTCGCGCGCAAGCAGCGTGCGCACCGTGGTCACCCCGGCGCGCCGGAAGCGTTCGCAGATCGCCTCCAGCATGCGCGCGCCGACGCCCGCCAGGCGCGCCTCGGGGCGCACGCCCAGGCCGAATACCCAGCCGCAGGCCGGCGAGCCGAACTCCCAGTCGCGCACCTCGCCGACGATGTAGCCCTGCACCGCGCGGTCATTCTCGGCGACGAGGAAGTAGCGGTGACGCTGGCGCGTGCCGTAGCGCGACAGGATCCCCGACCAGTAGGCGGGCTTGCGCAGCCCGGTGATGCCGGCGTCGATGGCCACGATCTGGGCCAGGTCGGCGCGCGTTGCCCCGCGTATCTTTTTGAGATAGATCAAAGTGGTACTCGGATGCGGAGTTTACGGTGCTCCGATCGGTTCTTAAAAGAGGAGACTTCCCCATGTTCTTCCGTACCCTGCTGGCGGCAGCCGGCCTCGCGCTTGCCTTCGCCGCACCGGCGCAGGAGCCGATCCACATCGGCTCGTTCCTGTCGGTCACCGGCCCGGCGGCCTTCCTCGGCGACCCCGAGCAGAAGACCCTCGAGCTCTACGTCGAGAAGATCAACGCCGCGGGCGGCGTGAACGGCCGCAAGCTCAAGCTCACCGTCTACGACTCGGCGGGCGACGCGGAGAAGGCGCGCGCCTTCGCCAAGCGCCTGATCGAGCAGGACAAGGTGGACCTGATCATCGGCGGCTCGACCACCGGCGAGACCATGGCCGTGGTGCCGCTCGTCGAGCAGGCCCAGATCCCCTTCATCTCGCTCGCCGGCGCCGTGGTGATCGTCGAGCCGGTGAAGAAGTGGGTGTTCAAGACGCCGCACTCCGACCGCCAGGCCTGCGAGCGGATCTTCGTGGACATGAAGGCGCGTGGCACGACCAGGATCGCGCTCATCACGGGCCCGGGCGGCTTCGACAAGTCCATGCGCGGCCAGTGCATGGGCGTGGCGAAGAAGCACGGCATCGAGATCCTCGCCGACGAGTCCTACGGCGCGGGCGACACCGACATGACGGCGCAGCTCACCAAGATCAAGAACACCAATGGCGTGCAGGCGGTGCTCAACTGCGGCTTCGGCCAGGGGCCGGCGATCGTCACGAAGAACTACCGCCAGCTGTCCATCGGTCATCCGCTCTACCAGTCGCACGGCGTCGCCTCCAAGGGCTTCATCCAGCTCGCCGGCGGGGCGGCCGAAGGCGTGCGCCTGCCGGCTGCGGCGCTGCTGGTGGCCGACTCGCTGCCCGGCTCCGACCCGCAGAAGAAGGTGGTGCTCGCCTACAAGAATGAGTACGAGTCGCGCTTCAAGTCCGACGTCTCGACCTTCGGCGGCCACGCCTACGACGGCCTGATGATCGCCGTGGACGCGCTGCGGCGGGCGGGCGTCGTCGACAAGGCGGTGGTGCGCGATGCCATCGAGAACACGCGCGCCTTCATGGGCACGGCGGGCGAATTCAACTTCTCGGCGACCGACCACGTGGGCCTGGACGTCACGGGCTTCCGCATGCTCGAGATCAGCGGGGGCAACTGGACGCTCGCCAGGTGAAGTAGGACGATTCGGGCGGAGCGCCCATGTCCGCCCAGCTCGTCCAGTTCCTGCTCACCGGCCTCACCGTCGGCGCGATCTACGCGCTGGTGGCGCTCGGCTTCGCGATCATCTACAACGCGAGCCACGTCATCAACTTCGCGCAGGGCGAGTTCGTCATGATCGGCGGCATGGCGACCGCCGCCTTCGTCGAGAGCGGGCTGCCGCTGCTGGTCGCGGCGCCGCTGGCGGTGGGCGGCGCGACGCTGGTCGGCATCGCGCTGGAGAAGCTCGCGGTGGAGCCCGCGCGCGGCGCGCCGGTGGTGACGCTGATCATCATCACCATCGGCGCCTCGATCTTCCTGCGCGGCCTCGCCTCGCTCATCTGGGACAAGAAGATCCACTCGGTGCCTTCGTTCTCGGGCGAAACGCCGATCAGGTTCGGCGGCGCGACGCTGCTGCCGCAGACGCTGTGGGTGCTCGGCGCGACCGTGGTCACCGTGGCGCTGCTGTGGTGGTTCTTCAACCGCACGCTCACCGGCAAGGCGATCCTCGCCGTGTCGCACAACCGCCTCGCCGCGCAGCTGATGGGCATCAGCGTGCGGCGCGTGCTGCTCGTGTCCTTCGGCCTGTCGGCCGCGCTCGGCGCGCTGGCCGGCGTGCTGATCGCGCCGATCTCCTTCACCACGTGGGACGTCGGCGTGATGCTGGGCCTCAAAGGCTTCGCTGCCGCGATCCTCGGTGGCATGGGCAGCGGCCCCGGCGCCATCGTCGGCGGCCTGGCGCTCGGCCTGATCGAGTCGCTGGGCGCCGGCTACCTCTCCTCCGCCTACAAGGATGTCTTCGCCTTCATCATCATCCTTGCGGCCCTCATCTTCCTCCCCGATGGCCTCGCCGGACGCCGCCGCGCCACCGAGCGCGTCTAGCATCTCGGGCACTTCGCGCCGCGGGCTCCTCGCGCTCGCGGCCGTGGTGGCATTGCTGCCGCTCGCGCTGCCGAACAATTACACCTACGAGATTGCGATCCTCGTCGGGCTGAACGCGATCGTCTGCGTCGGCCTCAACCTGCTCATCGGCTACGCGGGCCAGATCAGCCTCGGCCACGCCGGATTCTTCGGCCTGGGCGCGTACGGCTCGGCGATCCTCGCCGCGCGCTACGGCTGGCCCACGCCCTTGTCGCTCGCAGCCGCAGTGGCCGCGGTGGCGCTGCTCGCCTGGGCGATCGGCCGGCCGATCCTGCGCCTCAAGGGACACGCCCTCGCGATGGCGACGCTCGGCATGGGCATCATCGTCTCGGTGGTGATCGCCACCGAGGACCGCTACACCGGCGGCCCCGACGGCATGGCTGTGCCGCCGCTCGGCATCGCGGGCGCCACGCTCGCCGGCGAGCGCGCCTGGTACTGGGTGGTCGGCGGCCTGCTCGTGGCAACCGTGTGGCTCGCGCAGAACCTCATCGACTCGCCGCGCGGACGCGCCTGGCGCGCGCTGCACGGATCGGAAGTGGCGGCCGGGGCGATCGGCGTGGATCCCGCGCGCCACAAGCTCTCGGCCTTCGTGCTCTCGGCGGCGCTCGCCGCCTTCGCCGGCGCGCTCACCGCGCACTACGCCGGCTTCATCACGCCGGCCAAGGCCTCGTTCCTGCACTCGATCGAGCTCGTCACCATGGTGGTGTTCGGCGGCATGGCCTCGACCATGGGCGCCGTGCTGGGCGCAGCGGTGCTCACGACGCTGCCGCAGCTGCTCACCGTGTTCAAGGAATACGAGATGGTGATGCTCGGCGCGGTGATGATGCTCACCATGATCTTCATGCCGCAGGGCCTCGTGCCCACGCTCGGGAGGGCGCTTGCTGCTGCGCGCGGAAAGCCTCGCTAGGCGCTTTGGCGGCGTGCACGCCGTGCAGGACGTGAGCTTCGAGCTCGCGCCCGGCATGGTGCACGCGATCATCGGCCCGAACGGCGCGGGCAAGACCACGCTCCTGAACCTGCTCACCGGCATCTACCTGCCGAGCGAGGGGCGCGTGTTCCTCGGCGAGCGCGAGCTCACGGGCCTGCCGCCGCACCGCTATGCCGCGGCGGGCATCGGCCGCACCTTCCAGAACCTGCAGATCTTCTTCAACATGAGCGCGCTGGAGAACGTGATGGCCGGGCGCTGGCTGCACGAGCAGGTGGGGCTCGCCTCCGCCCTCCTGCGCCTGCCGCGGCTCGAGCGCGCGGAACGCAAGTGCCGCGCCGAAGCGTTGTCGCTTCTCGAGCTGGTGGGCCTCGCGCGCTGGGCGGACGCCGCGTCGGACGCCATGCCTTACGGGGCGCTCAAGCGCCTCGAGATCGCGCGCGCGCTCGCCGCCGGGCCGAAGATGCTGCTGCTCGACGAGCCTGCCGCGGGCCTCAATCCCACCGAGACACACGAGATCGACTACCTGATCCGCGAGCTCGCGCGGCGCGGCATCACCATCGTGCTCGTCGAGCACAACATGAAGCTCGTGATGGGCGTGTCCGGGCACGTCATCGTGCTCGACGAAGGCCGCAAGCTCGCCGAGGGCGACCCGCGCACCGTGAGCGCGAACCCGCGCGTGATCGAGGCTTACCTGGGCGAGGAGACGCCCTGATGCGCGCGAACCCGCGCCGCGAGGAGCATCGCCGATGCTCGAGGTGAAAGCCCTGGAGTGCTCATACGGCCGCATCCCGGCGCTGAAGAGGGTGGACCTCGAAGTGCGCGCGGGCGAGCTGGTGGCGCTGGTGGGCGGCAACGGCGCCGGCAAGACGACGCTGCTGCGCGCGCTCTCGGGCGTTCTGCGCTCGCGCGGGCGCGTCCTCTTCGACGGCCGCGACCTGAGCGATGCGCTGCCGGAGGCGCGCGTGGCGGCCGGGATCGTGCAGGTGCCGGAGGGCCGGCAGGTGTTCGGCCCGCTGTCGGTCGAGGACAACCTGCGCCTGGGCGCCTACCGGCGCGGCGGACCGGATGCGCCGCGCACGCTGGAGCGCGTCTACGCGATGTTCCCGGCACTCCTTGAGCGGCGCCGACACGCGGCCGGCACGCTCTCGGGCGGCCAGCAGCAGATGCTCGCCATCGGGCGCGCCCTCATGGCGCAGCCGCGGCTCCTGCTGCTCGACGAGCCGAGCATGGGCCTCGCCCCCCGCCTGGTGGCCGAGATCTTCGCCTGCGTGAAGTCATTGCGCGATGCACACACGGCCATCCTGCTCGTCGAGCAGAACGCGCGCGCGGCGCTCGCCATCGCCGAGCGCGGCTACGTGCTGGAGACCGGCAGCATAGTGCTCTCCGGGACGGGGGCGGAGCTGCTCGCCGACGAGGCCGTGCGCAGCGCCTATCTCGGCCTTTAACCTGGATCAAGTCGGGGTGGCCCGGGGCATGGTCGGATAGCCCGATGAAACCGACCCTTACGGCTGGCGTGGCCGGGACCCGGGAATACCTCGTCGACCGGGAACGCACGATTGACTTCATGGGCGAGGATGCGCGCGTCTACGCGACCCCGATGCTGGTGCGCGACATCGAGGTCACCTGCCGCGAAATGCTGCTGCCGCACCTCGATACGGGCGAGGATTCGGTGGGCACGCGCGTGGAGATCGATCACCTGGCCGCGACGCTCCTCGGCATGAAGGTCACGATCAGCGCCACCATCGCGGAGGTGAAGGGCCGCGCGGTGACCTTCGACGTGACCGCCAGCGACGGCCTCGACCAGGTCTGCCGCGGGCGACACATGCGCTTCGTCGCCAACGTGGATCAGGTCAAGCAGCGCCTGAAGCAGAAGCAGGCGAAGGCCAAGGCCGCGTAGAGGAGACGCATGCCTACCCCGGCGCGCCACCCTGACTGCCTGAGCCCTGGGTAACCATGAAGCGCGTCGCCACGTACTGCTACCAATGCGTCGCGGGCCCTGACCTGCTCACGGTCAAGGTGGACGACGAGGGCAACGCGCGCGAGGTCGAGCCGAACTTCGCCGCGGCGTCCGTGCATCCGGGCGGCGGCAAGGTCTGCGTCAAGGCCTACGGCCTCGTGCAGAAGACCTACCACCCGGACCGCGTGCTGCGGCCGATGAAGCGCACCAATCCGAAGAAGGGGCACGGCGAAGATCCCGGCTTCGTGCCGATCTCCTGGGACGAGGCGCTCGGCCTCATCACCGAGAAGCTGCTGGACGTTCGCTCGCGCGGCCTGATTGACGAATCCGGCTACCCGCGCGTCGCGGCGAGCTTCGGCGGCGGCGGCACGCCGCAGTCCTACATGGGGAGCTTCCCCGCGTTCCTCGCCGCCTGGGGCCCGGTGGACATGGGCTTCGGCTCCGGCCAGGGCGTGAAGTGCTACCACTCCGAGCACCTCTATGGCGAGCTCTGGCACCGCGGCTTCACCGTATCGCCGGACACGCCGCTCACCAACTACCTGATCTCCTGCGGCGCGAACGTGGAGGCCTCCGGCGGCGTCGCGGGCGTGTGGCGCCACGCCAATGCGCGCGAGCGCGGCATGAAGCGCGTGCAGGTGGAGCCGCACCTCTCGGTGACGGGCGCCTGCTCGGCCGAGTGGGTGCCGATCAAGCCGAAGACCGACGCCGCCTTCCTCTATGCGCTCATCCACGTGATGCTGCACGAGGCGCCGCGCGAGAAGCTCGACCGCGAGTTCCTGTATCGCCACACCTCCTCGCCCTATCTCGTGGGCGCGAACGGCTACTACCTGCGCGAGCCGGCCACCGGCACGCCGATCATCGCCGCCTCGCTCGAGACGAAGGAGACGCACGTCAGCCTGGAGACGGGCGCGGACGGCGAAGTGCTCGGCGAAGGCTCGCTCGAGGGCGAGACGGCGTTCATGAAGCTGCTTGCGCACATGAAGCCGTACACGCCCGAGTGGGCCGCGGGCATCTGCGACGTGCCCGCCGCGCGCATCCGGCGCATCGCCAACGAATACCTCGATGCGGCCTGCGTGGGCCAGACGATCGAGATCGAAGGCAAGACCCTGCCCTTCCGCCCGGTCGCGGTGAGCCTCGGCAAGACGGTCACCAATGGCTGGGGCGGCTACGAATGCTGCTGGGCAAGGACGCTGCTCGCCGCGCTCGTCGGCGCGCTCGAGACGCCGGGCGGCATCCTCGGCACCACGGTGCGCCTGAACAGCCCGCTTTCGCAACGGCAACGCAGCGTGCGCGCGGGCCCCGACGGCC
>DASWBP010000122.1:0-11013 GCA_036390555.1 Burkholderiales bacterium
GATCGTGATCGGGGCGATCATCGCCGCGATTGCCATCCCGATGTTCAACCAGCCGCAGATCGACGCGGCCTGGTATCACGAGCAGGTGCGTTCCGCCGTGCGCCACGCGCAGCGCACCGCGGTTGCGCAGCGTCGCCCGGTGTTCGTCGTCGTGGAGGCGGCGCCGACCAGGCTCTCGCTGTGCTACGCCGCCGGTTGTGGCGCAGGCACGCGGCTGCCGCAGCCGGGTTCCGCAGACACCTTCGAGCTGGTCGCGCCATCGGGCCTCGTCCTCGGCATCTCGGCGAGCCCGCTGTCCTTCAACGGGCTCGGGCAACCGAGCAGCGGTGCCACGCTGACTGTCGGCCCCCGTACCGTCATCGTCAATGCGGAGACCGGCTATGTGCAGTAGGCGCCAGGCCGGTTTCTCGCTCCTCGAGGCGGTGGTCTTCATCGTCGTGCTCGGCATCGGCATCGCGGGCATGGCCGTGCTCTACAACCAGCTCACGGTGGCGAGCGTCGATCCGCTCGTGCGCAAGCAGGCGCTGGCGATCGCCAACTCGCTGATGGAGGAGATCCAGCTGCGGCCGTTCACCTTCTGCGACCCGGACGATCCGCTGGTCTACACCGAGACGCTGCCGACGGGCTGCTCCGCCGCGGGCAGCCGCGAGTCCGGGGTCATCGGGCCGGAAGCGGGGGAGACCCGTTACGTCGATCCGCGCTTCGACAACGTGAGCGACTACAACGGCTTCTCGATGGCGTCGATCGTGGACGCGAACAACAACGGCGTGGCCGGCCTCGCGGGCTACAGCGCGAGCGTCACCGTCGCGAACGCAGGTGGCGATTTTCCCGCGGGGATTCCGGCGGATGCAGCGCTGCTCGTCACCGTGACGGTCACGGGCCCGGCCAACGTCAGCGTCGCCCTGCAGGGATACCGATTGCGCTATGCGCCTAATGCTCCCTGAGCGCGGCGTCACGCTGATCGAGCTGGTGGTGACGATCGTCATCATCGCCATCATCGTGACGGCCGTTGCGTTCTTCGTCACGCCGCTGCGCCAGAGCACCGACGTCGCGCTGCGCGCGGAATTGACGGACATCGCGGATAACGCGCTGCAGCGCATCGGGCGCGACGTGAAGCTCGCGCTGCCCAACAGCGTGCGCGTCGCCAACGCAGGCGGCGTTTGGTACCTCGAATTCCTCGCAGTGCGCACGGCGGGCCGCTACCGGGCCGAGGGTGGCGGCGCTTCCGCTGCCAACGATTGCCCGGCCACCGACGCCGCGCTCGGCACGCCGGGCAATGACCAGGTCAGCTTCGACACGGTCAATGACGGCTGCTTCAAGTCCATCGGCAAGGTGGCGGACGCGGCGACCATCGTTGCCGGGAGCGACCGGCTGGTGCTGAACAACCTCGGCGCCGGGTTCCCGCAGCAGGATGCCTACGAGGCGGCCGCCGCCAATGTGGCCCTCGTCACGGCAGTGGACCGCACGACCGAGGCGAACCGCGACAGGATCGATTTCGCCAGGGCCTCGCCGTTCGTTCGCACCCTGCACGACTCGCCGGGCAAGCGGTTCTTCGTCATCTCAGGCCCCGTGAGCTACGTCTGCGACCCAGCCCTGCGCACGCTCGTCCGCCACTGGGGCTACGCCACGGCTCCCGCGCAGCCCACCACCTTCGCGGGCGGCAGCTCGGCCCCTATTGCCGACCATGTGTCGAACTGCAGCTTCGACTACTCGAGCGTCGGGCCGCAGCTCAACCTGCTCACCATGCGCCTCGAGCTCCGGCGGGCGCGCTTTGACGGCACCAACGAAGACGTAAGCCTCTACCACGCGATCCACGTGAACAACTCGCCATGAAGCGCTCGCCCCGCCGCGCACGCGGCTTCGCCCTCGTCCTGGCGGTGTTCCTGATCGTGTCGCTGGCGGCGATCGGGGCTTACCTCCTGACGGTCGCCAACGTGCAGGTCGAATCGACCACCAAGGACGAGCTGGGTGCCCGCGCCTACCAGGCAGCGCGCGCCGGCCTCGAGTGGGGTGCCTACCGCGCGTTGCGCGACCTGAGCTGCGTGCCCGGGCCGATCGTGATCACGTTCAGCGCCGCTCAGTTGGCGGGGTTCCAGGCGGAGGTGACCTGCGAGGATTTCGGGCTGGAAACCGAGGGAGGAGGGACCGCGAACACCTTCCGCATCGTCTCGACCGGCTGCAACGTGAACCCCTGCTCCGGGGCTCCGGGACCCACCTACGTCAACCGCCAATTGCAGCTTACGGTGGCCCGCTGATGGGGGGCTGGAAATCGGACAATCGGAAATAGGGTAAGATTATTGAAAATTCATTGACAACAAGTGCTTATTGCTCTAACTTGAACCAAAATAATCGGTCCGAGGTGGCCCGTAGATGAAATGGCCATTCGCGCGGGCCACGCACGAGCCCGGTTGGCTCGCCGTAAGCCTGCGCCCGACAGAACTGAGTTTCGTGCATGGCCAATATGCGCCGGGCGGCGCATCCGTCGTCGATCGCTGCGGGACCCGAGCCCTCGACGGAGACTTGCAGGGCGTAGACCGCCTGGCGAAGGAACTGGGATTCGAGCAGTACCAGTGCTCGACGCTCCTCTCTCCGGGGGAGTACCAGCTTCTACTCGTCGAAGCGCCGAACGTGCCGCGCGCCGAGCTGAAGACCGCCATCCGCTGGCGCATCAAGGATCTCCTCGACTACCACGTGGACGACGCCACGGTGGACGTGCTCGAGGTGCCGCGCAATCCGGCCGGCGGCGAGCGCGGCCACTCCATGTATGCCGTGGCGGCGCGCAACAACCTCATCAAGGCCTGCATAGGGCGTTTCGACGCAGCGCAAATCCCGCTCTCGGTAATCGACATCGAGGAAACGGCGCAGCGCAATGTCGCCGCGCTCTTCGAGCGCGACGACCTCGGGCTGGCGATGCTGCACCTGGGCGAGGAGCAGGGCCTGCTCACCATCAATTACCGGCAGGAGCTGGTGCTCGCGCGTCGCATCGACGCCGGAATCCACCCCCTGCTCGCGCAGGACGGCCCTGCGCGCGAGGATCATCTGCAGCGCATCCTGCTCGAGCTGCAGCGCACCTTCGACCACTTCGACCGGCAGTTCGCCTACGTGCCGGTGTCGAAGCTGATGCTGGCGCCGGATCCGGGCGACTCCGGATTGCTCGAGTACCTCGCGGCCAATCTGGACATGCCCGTGGAACGAGCGCGCCTCTCGGGCGCGATCTCGTTTGGCGCGCGCGCCGAGCTTGAGCCCGAGGAGGAATGGCGCCTGTTCCATCTGATCGGCGCTTCGCTGCGCCACGAAGCGAAGGCATTGTGACGCCGCCCGCATGAGCCAGCAGATCAACCTGTTCAACCCCCTGTTCCTGCGCAAGGAGAAGTACTTCTCGGCGCGCACGATGGCGCAGGCGCTGGGCCTGATCGCCCTCGGTTTCGTGGCGCTGTATGCCTTCGCGCTCTTGCAGACGCGCGCGCTGACGCGCACCGCCGCCGACTACGGCCGCCAGGTGAACGCGCAACGCGACCAGCTCGTGCAGATCGCCGGCAAGGGGCGCAGCAAGCTGCTGGAGGCCGAGGTTGCGCGGCTGGAGGCCGAGGTGAAGTCGCGCAGGGGGTTGGTCGAGACACTGCGCGGCGGCGAGCTCGGCGATACCGAGGGCTTCTCCCGCTATTTCGCCGCGTTCGGACGCCGGCCGATGCAAGGGGTGTGGCTCACCGGCTTCAGCATCGGCGACAGCGGCAACGAGCTGAAGATCCGCGGCCGTGCGCTGTTTCCCGATCTCTTACCGGCGTACCTGAAGGTGCTGAACGAAGAGGCGGTGATGCGCGGCCGGCAGGTGACCGACCTCAAGGTCGTGGCGCGCGACGAATCGCTCGCGCGCCGCGGCACGACAGGCGCCGCGGCCGCGGCAGGGCCGCAGCGTTTCGTGGAATTCGATCTGTCGGCGCCGCTCAAGCTTGTGGACGCGGCGCAGGCGCCGGCCAAGGGAGGCAAGCCATGAAGGCGCAGCTCATGCGCTATGCCGAGCGCATCGACAATGCGACGCTGCGCGAGCGCGTGCTGATATTCGCCGCGGCAGTCCTCGTGCTCGTATTTCTCGGCGATGCGCTGGCGCTCCGGCCGCTGCGCGACACGCAGCGGCGGCTCTCCGCCGAGATCGCGCAGCGGCAGGGCGAGCTGCGTACGGTGCAGTCCGAGCTGCAGCGCCTGGCGCGCACCGCCGACCCGGATCCGGATGCTCGCAACCGCAATCGGCTGGCCGCACTGCGCACCGAGGCGGACGTCCTCGGCAAGCAGGTCGTGGACGAGCAGCGCCGTTTCACGTCGCCGCAGCGCATGCGCGCAGTCCTCGAGGAAATGCTCGAGCGCAACAAGCGCCTGCAACTCCTCGACCTCAAGACGCTGCCCATCACGGACCTGGCGGTCACGCAGGGCAGCGCCGGCAGGCGCATCTTCCGGCACGGCGTGGAGCTGACGGTGACGGGCAGCTACCTGGACTTGCATGCCTACCTGCGCTCCCTCGAGGAGCTGTCCACGCAGATCTACTGGGCCAGGGCCGAAATGAACGTCACCACGTATCCCGCGGTGAGCCTCAAGCTGACCGTCTACACGGTCAGCTTCGACAAGGCGTGGCTCATCGTATGAGCCGCCTCCTGATCCTCGGGTTCGGCGTGGGGCTCGCTTGCGCGGCGCCGGCGCAGACCGGGCCGCTGGTGGACCCGACGCGCCCGCCCAATGCTTCGCCGGAGTCCGCCGGCGAAATTGACGCGGTCGCAGGCCCGCGTCTGCAATCCGTTCTGATCTCTCCCACGCGGCGCGCCGCAGTGATCAGCGGCACCGCGGTGGCGCTGGGCGGCACCTACGGCAGCGCCAGGGTCGAGGACATCAACGAATCGGCCGTGGTGCTGCGCTACCCCGACCGGCGGGAAACACTGCAGTTGCTGCCCAGCCGCGACAAGCGCGCGCGCGGCGCGCCCGCCAATCACAAGGAAAATCCACGATGAAGCGATTGCTCGCCTGCTTTTGCATGCTCGGCGTTGCGGCTTGCACCTATCCGCCGCCGCGACTCACCAGCGTCGATCCGCAGATCAAGGAGCAGCTCGCCGACAGCTCGGCGAGCCGCAAGGCGCCGGCGGGCGCACTGCCGGACCAGGCGCTGCTGCCGCCCCTGCGCATGGAGATGCCCGCCGTCCGCGGGCGACCGATGGATCCGCGCTTCGACCTCTCGGTCAACAACGCGCCCGCGCCCCAGGTGTTCATGTCCATCGTATCGGGTACGCGCTTCTCGATGCTGCTCAATCCCGATGTCTCCGGCCTGATCACGGTCAACCTGAAGGACGTCACCATCGTCGAGGCGCTCGATTCGCTGCGCGAGCTCTACGGCTACGAATACCGCATCGACGGCAGCCGCATCTTCGTGCAGCCGGCGGGCCTGCAGACGATGATTTATCGCGTCAACTACCTGGTCGGCAAGCGCAAGGGCAAGAGCGACTTGCGCGTGCAGTCCGGCTCGCTCGCCGACACGTCGGGGCCGACGACGCCGCCCGTGCCGGTAAGCTACGCCTCGCCCTTTCCGCCAACCTCGGCGACGGACCCCTACGCCAGGACGGGGCGCACGGTCGAGAGCACGCGGCTGGAAACCGAGCTGACCAACGACTTCTGGGGCGATCTGCGCACGGCGCTGCACGTCATCGTCGGCAACGGCGCCGGACGGCAGGTGGTGATCACGCCGCAGTCGGGCGTGGTGCTGATCCGCGCCTTTCCGCAGGAGTTGCGCGCCGTGGAGCGGTTCCTGCGCGAAACGCGCATCGCGGTCGAGCGGCAGGTGATGCTCGAGGCCAAGGTGGTCGAGGTGACACTGAACGACGGCTTCCAGTCGGGGATCAACTGGGCTCTGTTCCGCACGCACGAATCGCCCTTTGGGTCGATCGGCCAGTTCGGCAACAACACGCAGTTGGGCACCTCCAACAGCGGCGTGAACAATATCGGTGGCGGCATCGTGGCCAACACGCTGGGCGGAACGGTGAACACGCTCACCACCGCTGCGCCCACACCGGGCTCCGTGTTCGGGCTCGCGTTCCAGACGTCGAACTTCGCCGCCTTGCTTTCATTTCTCGACTCGCAGGGCACCACGCAGGTGCTCTCCAGTCCGCGCATTGCCACGCTCAATAACCAGAAGGCGGTGCTCAAGGTCGGCACGGACGAGTTCTTCGTCACCAACGTCGCCACGGTGACCACGACCACCGGGACAACCACGCAGCAGACGCCCACGGTGACGGTGGCGCCGTTCTTCTCCGGGGTGCTGCTCGACGTCACGCCGCACATCGACGACGAAAACAACATCACGCTGCACATCCACCCATCGATCAGCGAAGTGACCGAGCAAAAGCGCGTGGTGGACCTCGGCGGCACGATCCCGTCGATCACGCTGCCGCTGGCGAAGTCGCAGGTGAACGAATCCGACACCGTGGTGCGCGTCACCGACGGCAACATCGTCGCGATCGGCGGCCTGATGTTCCTGGCGCTGCGCGACAACCGTACCGGCATTCCGGGCGTGGCGGACTCCAACGTGCTGCTGCGCAATACCGACCGGGCCAAGGCAAAGCGGGAGATCGTGATCCTGCTGAAGCCGACGGTCATCCAGAACGACCTTACATGGGCGGAGGATATGCGCGACTTGCGACAACGTTACGAACGAATGATCCCGCCGGCATCCGACGCGAGGTCGCAGTGATCTACCACCAGCACTTCGGCCTGCGCGAATCCCCCTTCAGCATCACTCCCGACACCAGTTTCTTCTACGCCTGCCGCAGCATCCAGGAGGCGCTCAACACGCTCCTGATTGCCGTGGGGAGCGGCGAGGGCTTCATCAAGATCACCGGTGAAGTCGGCACGGGCAAGACGCTGCTGTGCCGCAAGTTCCTCGCCACGCTCGGCGCAGGCTGGGCGAGCGCCTATGTGCCCAATCCGAGCCTGGAGCCGCGCGCGCTGGTGCAGGCAGTCGCCGCCGAGCTCGGCGTGCGCGCGGACGCGAGCGTGGATCAGCACCAGCTGCTCAAGGGCATCACGCTCGCCCTGCTTGGGCACGCGCGGCACGGCAAGCGCGTGGTGATCTGCATGGACGAGAGCCAGGTGATGCCGCTCGAGACGCTCGAGATGCTGAGGCTGCTGACCAACCTGGAGACCGAGAAGCGCAAGCTCCTGCAGGTGGTGCTCTTCGGTCAGCCCGAGCTGGACCGCAAGCTCGCTTCCGAATCGATCCGCCAGCTGCGCCAGCGCATCACCTTCCACTACGACCTTACCGGCTTGGACGGCAAGGAGATCGGCGCCTACGTCGAGCACCGGCTGCGCAAGGCGGGACACGCGGGCGCCGCGCTGTTCGAGCGAGGCGCGCTCGCCGCGCTGCACCGCGCCAGCCGTGGCGTGCCGCGTCTGGTGAACATCCTCGCGCACAAGGCGATGCTGCTGGTCTATGGCGAAGGCGGGCAGCTGGTGATGCGGCGGCACGTCGATGCCGCAGCGGAGGATACGCCGGCAGCCGAGGCGCCAAGCGCCTGGTGGTGGCCACGCCTGCGGGCAAGCCGGGTTTCGTCCGACTAGACTTGGCGGCGATGAGCATCATCGACAGGATGCTGCGCGAATGAGCATCATCAACAGGATGCTGCGCGAGCTCGACCGGCGGCGGGCGGGGGGCGAGGAGGGCAATGGCGCCTTGCGCTCACAAGTGCGTGTCGTGTCCGCGCCTTCGCGCAGCAGCGGCGAATGGTTTTGGCGCGTTGTCGCGATGCTGCTGTTTGCTGCCGCCGGCTGGACTGTATGGGTGATCTACCAACTGCAGCCGAGGGCTGTGGCGACGGAGCTGGCACACCGGGCCGCGGAGGGTACGCGTCGGCGCGCTTCAGTTACGCCGGTCGGCGTCGCATCCCCGGGGCCCGCTCCGTCAGCCGAGCAGCCGGCGACCGCCCCGGCAGTGGCCCCGGCACCCGTAGCGGAGGCTAAGAAGCCGATTCCCGAGAAGCTCGCCGCGCCGATCGAGATGCTGCGCCTGGCGCTGACGATCGACACGCCGCTCGCCCCGCGGCCGCAGCAAACCTCGGCCAGATCCGAGGGCAGCGCAGCGACGAAGGCGGCGCCATCGGAGCCGGTGGCGAGGGCCCAGGCCACCCAGGGTACTGCGCGAGTGGAGAAGCGCGACCGTGAGCGTGGCGCCGGCGATCGCGCGGAGCTGGAGTTCAGGCGCGCCGCGAATCTGCTGAACAGCGGTCGAGTGGCCGATGCAGAGGATGCGCTCATCGCCGCGCTCGACGCGGACCGCACCCACCAGGCCGCGAGGCAGACGCTGATCGCCCTCTACATCGAGCAGCGGCGCATTGACGAGGCGCTGCGACACTTGCAGCAGGGCCTGGAGGCCAACCCGACCTACGTGCCGTTCGCCGTCGCCTTGGCGCGCGTCCACGTGGATCGGGGCAATTTCGACGAAGCGATCAAGGTGCTGGAGCAGTCCAGGCCGACCGCGCAGGCCAGCCCGGACTTCCACGCCCTGCGCGGGGCGGTGCTGCAGCGCAAGGGGCGCCACGCAGAGGCGGCGGAGGCCTACCGCCAGGCGCTCAACAGCGGCGCGCAGACCGGCACGTCATGGGTCGGTCTGGGGATCTCGCTGGAAGCAATGAGCCTGCGGCGCGAGGCGGCCGAAGCGTTTCGTCGCGGTGTCGCCAGCGGCACGCTGTCGCCGGAAGTCAGGAGCTACGCCGAGCAGCGCGCGCAATACCTGCAGTAGCCCTGCGGTCGCTCAGGCCGCGCTCGAGGCGTCCTCGCTGGTCTTCTCCAGCCGGTAGCCGTAGTTGTAGATCGGCACGACGCGGAAGCCGGTCTCGGCACGCAAGTCGAGCTTCTTGCGCACCTGGCTGACGTGCGTATCCACCGTGCGCGTGACGAGGTCGCCGCTGCGGCCCCAGACGGACTCCTGCAGGTGTCCGCGCGAAAGCAGCCGCCCCACATTGCGGAACAGCACCACGGTCAGCTCGAATTCCTTGGGGGTCAGCTCGATCTTCTCGCCGTTGCGCCGGACTTCGCCGTGCGCCACGTCGATCTCGAAGGGCGGGAAGGAGAGCTTCTTTTCCTCCTCGCGCGGATAGGCGCGGCGCAGCAGGGCATGCACGCGCGCCAGCAGCTCCTGGCGCCGCGCCGGCTTCACCATGTAATCGTCGGCGCCGTTCTCCAGCGCGAAGACGATGTCCTGCTCCGAGTCGCGCACCGTGACGAACAGCACTGGCACGGTCTTCGAGACGTTCGTGCGCAGCCACATCAGCACGTCGGCGCCGGACACGTCCGGCACCTGCCAGTCGAGCACGAACAGGTCGAAGCTTTCGCGGCCCGCGTGCTTCATCGCATCGCGTCCCGAGAGATAGCCGTGGACGTCGTGGCCGTCGTCGGCCAACCAGCGCTTCAGCAGCGCCAGCTGGTCGGGGTCGTCTTCAAGTATCGAAATGCGCATCCGTCGCTCCCTTGCAGCAATGATACTGCGACATGCCCATGCCCCGGAAATCCCCTGTGGCAGAATCCGCCCTCCCCCAGGAGCCCACATGCGGATCGCACTGCTAGGCGGAGGCACCATCGCGCGCCTGGTCCTCGAGCACCTCAAGGACGGCACGCTGCCTGGCATCGAGGTCGTAGCGGTTTGCGGCCGTGCGGCGGGCTCGCGTGGTGCGGCCCTCGCGCACGCGCACGGGGTTCCCTACGTCGTCGGCCGCGGGGCGCTGCTTGCCGCGCAGCCGCAGGCGGTGGTCGAGGCTGCGTCCCATGATGCGGTTCGCGAGCACCTGGTAGGAATCCTTTCTGCCGGCGTCGGCGTGGTCGTGTTGTCCGCGGGGGCGCTTGCCGATGACGCGCTGCGCGCAGCCGCCGAACAGGCCGCACGGCGCAGCGGCGCCCTGCTGTACGTGCCCTCGGGGGGGATCGGCGGACTCGATGCGCTCAAGGCCGCGTGCATCGCAGGCGTGGATTCCGTGAGCATCCGGGTGGCCAAGCCGCCCGCGGCCTGGAAGAAGATCCCGTATGTGGAAGACCAGCGCGTCGACCTGGACGCGCTGCGAGCGCCGCGAGTCCTCTTCGAAGGTCCGGCGCGCGAGGGCGTGCCGCACTTTCCCCAGAACGTCAACATCGCCGCCGTCCTTTCGCTGGCCGGCATCGGCTTCGACCGCACGCGCCTGGAGGTGGTCGCCGATCCGGCGTTGAGTCGCAATACGCACACCATTCGCGTCTCGGGCAAGTCCGGGGACATCACCGTGGTGCTCGAGAATGTGCCCTCGCCCGACAACCCGAAGACCGCGTGGCTGGCGTGCTATAGCGCGCTCGCGGCGCTCCAGTCTTTGAGTTCGGGCGTGCGCTACGGCACCTAAGCCCCTGAAGCACCGCGCGCGGGGCTCCATTCGGGGGCCGCACGGGCCCTTTCATGCGCCCTCAGCGCGATTTCGCAGCGAATTTGTTGACTAAGCGGCGGATAACTCAGATAATTTTGGGTTCCGCCGGAGGGGTGCCCGAGCGGCTAAAGGGGGCAGACTGTAAATCTGTTGGCCTTGCGCCTACGTTGGTTCGAATCCAACCCCCTCCACCAGCAACCCGGGCGCGGCGGGTGGCGGGGCGGCGAGAGGCAAGTGCGAGAGCGTGGGTGAGGTGACGAGGCGGGTGTAGCTCAATGGCAGAGCAGAAGCCTTCCAAGCTTATGACGAGGGTTCGATTCCCTTCACCCGCTCCAGCGACCAAGGAGATTTCCGCCCATGTAGCTCAGTGGTAGAGCACTCCCTTGGTAAGGGAGAGGTCACGCGTTCAATCCGCGTCATGGGCACCAGGTAACCGGCAACGAGACTAGAGGCAGTCCGCAATGGCAAAAGGCAAATTCGAGCGCACCAAGCCCCACGTGAACGTGGGCACGATTGGTCACGTGGATCATGGCAAGACGACGCTGACGGCGGCGATGACGCACGTGCTGGCGAAGAAGTTCGGGGGCGAGGCGAAGAACTA
>DASWBP010000123.1:0-4197 GCA_036390555.1 Burkholderiales bacterium
AGCGTGCCGGACTTGCCCTCGCGCAGCAGCGTGCGGATCTGCCGCTCCTGCCGCAGCACGCTCCTGCGCGCTCGCTCGCCGGCGATGCCGGCGGGCGCAATCTTCTTCATCGCCGCGTCGAGCAGCTCCGAGAGCGAGCGCAGGTACTCGCCGCCGGCCCCCGGTTCCGCGAGCACCACCGGGAAGTCGTAGCGCAGGCGCGTGAGGTCGCCGAAGCGCGCGAACAGCGCCGGGCGCAGCTGCAGGCCCTCGACCGGCTCGGTGCCGGGACCGACGCGCTTGCCGGTGAGGTGGAAGACGACGTGTTCCTGCAGGCGCGGGGCGATGTCCATGGCGTCGTTCATGCGGGCTGCGCGCGCGCCTCCGCGTCGGGCCACACCGTGTACTTGTCGAGCTCGGCTTCCAGCCCCTTGCGCACCTGGCCGGGCGTATGCAGCTCACCGGCGTGGCGCAGGTCTTCGTAGCAGGGCACCTCCGGGTTCCAGTAGAGGATGCCGACCGGGATCGGGTCCTCGAGCGACGCGATCTCGCGCGCGGCGTGGATGTTCGAAGGATCGTGCTGTCGCTGGTTCTTGTAGATCTTCGAGGTACCGGCGCCGATCTTCAGGCCCCGCTCGTGCGCGAGCAGCAGCGTGCGGTTCGGATCGTGCAGCCACGGATCGAACATCTTCGGCAGGAACTCGGGGCAGCGCTGGATGATGCGCACGAACGAGAAGCCCTTGTGCCGGTAGGCCGCCGCGATGATGTCGTAGAGCAGCTCCGGGATCCAGTCCACCGCCTGCGCGACGAAGGACACGTTCTGCACGCCGAGCGTGACGGTCAGCGGATTGAGCGCCTCGAGGTAGGCGCCGCGCGGGGTGGTGTTGCTCTTCATGCCGATCGGCGAAGTCGGCGAGGCCTGCTTCTTGGTCAGGCCGTAGACGTGGTTGTCGTGCAGCAGCATCGTCAGGTTCATGTTGTAGCGCACCGCGTGCACCCAGTGCGCCGCGCCGATGCTGCAGCAGTCGCCGTCGCCGGTATTGACGAACACCTGCAGCTCCGGGCGCGCCATCTTCACGCCTTCGGCGATCGGCAGCGCGCGCCCGTGGATGCCATGGAAGCCGTAGGTCTTCATGTAGTGCGGAAAGCGGCTCGAGCAGCCGATGCCGGAGACGAACACGGTGCGCTCGGGCGCCAGGTCGTTGTCGCGGCACAGGCGCTGCACTGCCGCGAGGATCGCGTTGTCGCCGCAGCCGTTGCACCAGCGCGGCACCCCGCTCTGGTAGTCCTCCAGGCGGTGGTGGTCCTCGTACATGCGCAGCAGGCACTCGGTTGCGGTGGTCATCGCGTCGCTCCCTTCGCCTCGGGGCCATCGAGCTTCGCGCGCATCGCGCGCACGATGCTGCCGGGCTTGATCGGCCGGCCGCGCACTTCGGACCAGCAGTCGATGTCGAGCAGATAGCGCGCGCGTAGCAGCATCGCGAGCGCCGTGTAGCGGCGGTTTTCGGCGTCGATGAGCGGATCGTCGAGCCGGTCGCCCCAGTTTGCCTCTACCGTCATCACCTTGTCGAAGCGGCGCAGGATCTCGCCGATGCCCGAGGGCAGCGGCTGGATGAACTCCAGGTGCAGGGCCGAGACGCGGCGCCCCTCGGCGATCAGGCGCTCGACCGCTTCCTCGATGGCGCCCTTGGTGCTGCCCCAGCCGACCACCAGCAGGTCGCCCTCGGGCTCGCCGAACACGCGTGGGCAGCGCAACGTCTTTTGCAGCGCCGCCAGCTTGAGGCTGCGATGGCGGATGCCTTCCTCGTTGCTCTCCGGGTCGTAGGCGACGTGGCTGTCGCGGTCGTGCGCGAGCCCCGTCAACGTATGCATCCCGCCCGGCTGCCCCGGAATGAAGCGGCGGAACAGGCCTGTCGCCGCGTCCCAGTCGTAGGGGCGCGCGCCGGCGGGCACCGCGCTCTGGTCCACCGGCGGCGCGAGCCAGTCTTCGCTGAACTGCGGGCGCGCGAACGGCTGCTGCGCGGTGGCGAGGTTCGCGTCCGACAGCACCACCACCACCAGGTTGAAGGTCTCCGCGATCTTGCGCGCGGTGACCATGGCGTAGAAGCAGTCCTCGATCGTGCCGGGTGCGAGCACCACCTTGGGCGCGTCGCCGTGGCTGCCGAACATCACGCTCAGCAGGTCGCCCTGCTCGGACTTGGTCGGCTGGCCGGTGCTCGGCCCGCCGCGCTGCACGTTCACCACCACCATCGGGATTTCCGCCATCACGGCGAGGCCGATGCCTTCCTGCTTGAGCGAGTAGCCGGGGCCCGAGGTGATGGTCACGGCGCACTTGCCGGCGTAGGAGGCGCCGAGCGCGAAGGCGCAGGCGGCGATCTCGTCTTCGGCCTGGTGCACCATGCCGCCGACCTTCTCGAACACCTCCGAGAGGTAGTGCGAGGCCGAAGTCGCCGGCGTGATCGGGTACATGGCGCAGATCTCCATGCCCGAGGCGAGCACGCCGAGCGCGATCGCGGTGTTGCCGTTGACGACGATCTGCGGCTCGCGCGAGCGCTTGGCCGGGATGCGGAAGCCGAAATCCAGATTCGCCTCCGCCCAGGACCGGCCCGCCTCCAGCAGCCGCACGTTGAGGTCGATGATCGCCTGGTCCTTCTTGCCGAAGGTGAGCGCGATCTGCTCGCGCGCCAGGCGCATGTCGAGGCTGTACAGGTTGCACAGCATGCCGAGCACGAACATGTTCTTGCCGCGGCGCGCGTCGGCGATGAGCTTGCGGCATTCGCGCTCCATCGGGATCTCGATCACCCGGTAGCCCTCGGCCGCCAGCCGGTCGCGCGTCTCGGTGTAGGAGCGCGCGATCTTCGCGTCGCGGTCCTCGGCCCACATGCTCTCCAGCAGGATGATGCAGCCGGGCTTCAACTCGCCCGCGCGCACCCGTCCGAGCAGCACCTGCTCGTTGAACGCGACCACCAGGTCGGCTTCGTCGCCGCCGTTGGTGATGCGCCTGGCGCCGAGGCGCACCCGGTTGCCGCTCGCGCCCGCGACGCTGCGCGCGGGCGGCTGGATCTCCGCCGGGATGATCTCCACGGTCCACACGCCATTGCCGGATTTTGCCGCGATAGCGCCGAGCGACTGCCCGCAGCGCTGCGCGCCTTCGCCGGAATCGCTGACGATCTCGATGACATGCTCGCTCAAGGTGCTGACGGTCTTCGCTTTTGCGGGCGCCTGTTGCCGCTGGCCGTCGGTGAGCAATGCCTGGTCCATGTCGTTGTCCTATGCGGCGCGCACGCGCGCGTAGTTGCGCTCGCCGGGCGCAATGCCGAACAGCGCGCCCGCCTGCGGCTCGCCGGCGTATGGCGCCGAGCTGTCGCGCAACCCCAAGTAGGCCTTCATGGCCTGCGCCGCCTTGCGCCCGGCGCCCATCGCCTCGATGACTGTCGCGGCGCCGGTGACGATGTCGCCCCCCGCGAACACGCCGTCGATCGAGGTGGCGAGGCTGTCGTCGACCGCGATGTAGCCGCGCTTGTTCAGCTGCAGCTTCGAGGTCTGGCCGAGGATCGGGTTGGCGTTGGTGCCGATCGCGTACACCGCCACGTCGCAGGCGAGCTCGAACTCGCTGCCCGGCACCGGCACCGGGCGGCGGCGCCCGGAAGCGTCGGGCTCGCCCAGCTCCATTTTCTGGCAACGCATGCCGCGCACGCGCTTCTCGCCGTCGCCGAGGATCTCCAGCGGCGCGGTCAGCCAGTGGAACTCGATGCCTTCCTGCTCGGCATGGTGGATCTCCTCCGCGCGTGCTGGCGCTTCGGCTTTGGTGCGGCGATAGACGCACATCACCTTTTCCGCGCCGAGCCGCAGCGACACGCGCATCGCGTCCATCGCCGTATTGCCGGCGCCGATCACGGCGACGCGGCGCCCGAGGTCGATCGGCGTGTCGAAGTCGGGGAATTCGCGCGCGCGCATCAGGTTGCAGCGCGTGAGCAGCTCGTTGGCCGAGAGCACGCCGTTCAGCGATTCGCCCGGGATGCCCATGAAACTCGGGTAGCCGGCACCGACGCCGATGAATACCGCGTCGAAGCCCATCTCGCCGACCATCTGCTCGATGGTGAACAGGCGTCCCACCAGCGTGTTGCAGCGGAACTTGATGCCCAGGCGCGCCAGCTTCTCGATCTCGGCGTCGATCACCTCGTTCGGCAGCCGGAAATCGGGAATGCCGTAGCGCAG
>DASWBP010000124.1:0-12029 GCA_036390555.1 Burkholderiales bacterium
TGTTCAGGGTCATCTTGCCGCTGGCATGAAGCCTGTCTGGATCGTCGACGACGACCGTTCCATCCGCTGGGTGTTCGAGAAGGCGCTCGGCCGCGAAGGCATCGCCTACAGCTCGTTTTCCTCTGCGCAGGAGGCGCTCGACGCGCTGCAGGGCGGGCCGCCGCAGGTGCTCGTCTCGGACATCCGCATGCCGGGCCCCTCGGGCCTGGAGCTGTTGCACACGATCAAAGCGAAGCACCCTGCGGTGCCGGTGATCGTCATGACCGCCTACTCGGACCTCGAGTCGGCGGTGGCCGCGTTCCAGGGCGGCGCCTACGAGTACCTGCCCAAGCCGTTCGACGTCGACCAGGCCGTGGATCTCATCCGGCGCGCGCTGGACGAGAGCCAGCGCGACGCGGGCACGGCCGAGCCGGTGGCGGAAGCTCCGGAGATCCTCGGCCAGGCGCCGGCGATGCAGGAGGTGTTCCGCGCCATCGGGCGCCTGTCGCAGTCGAGCGCGACGGTGCTGATCACCGGCGAATCGGGGACGGGCAAGGAGCTCGTCGCGCGCGCGCTGCACCGGCATAGTGCGCGCGCCTCGCGTCCCTTCGTGGCAATCAACACCGCGGCGATGCCCAAGGACCTCCTCGAATCGGAGCTCTTCGGCCACGAGCGCGGCGCGTTCACCGGCGCGCAGCAGCAGCGGCGCGGCCGCTTCGAGCAGGCCGAGGGCGGCACGCTGTTCCTGGACGAGATCGGCGACATGCCGGCGGATCTGCAAACGCGCCTCTTGCGTGTGCTTTCCGACGGCAGCTTCTACCGCGTCGGCGGCCACCAGCAGATCAAGGCGAACGTGCGCGTCATCGCCGCCACGCACCAGAACCTGGAAGCGCGCGTGCGCGAGGGCAGCTTCCGCGAAGACCTCTACCACCGGCTGAACGTGATCCGCATCCGGCTGCCGTCGCTCCACGAGCGGCGCGAGGATATCCCGCTGCTGGTGCGCCACTTCCTCGCGCGCAGCGCCACGCAGCTCGGGGTGGAGGCGAAGCGCCTGTCGGACACCGCGCTCGAGCATCTGCAGCGCTTCGACTTCCCGGGCAACGTGCGGCAGCTCGAGAACCTGTGCCACTGGCTCACCGTGATGGCGCCGGGCCAGACGATCGAGGTTGGCGACCTGCCCGCCGAATTCCGCGAGACAGGCGCGGCCGCGGCCGCCACGGACTGGGTCGCCGCGCTCGCCGAGGAAGCCGAGCGGCGCATGACGCGCGGCGAGACCGGGATCCTGGACGCGCTCGGCCGTCAGTTCGAGCGCACGCTGATCAGCCGCGCGCTCGCGCGCACCAGCGGACGGCGCATCGAAGCGGCAAACCTGCTCGGCATGGGGCGCAACACCATCACGCGCAAGATCCAGGAACTGGGGATCGAGGGCGACGCCAAAGACTGAAAATCGGGGTCAGACCCCAATTCCGCAATTCCGCTTGGGAGGCGGGATTGAGGTCTGGCCCCTAGGCGGCGGCCTTGCGGTTCTGCTCCAGGCGCGCGTCCACCAGCGCGACCACCTCGTCGAGCACCGGCGAGCGCATGCCCTTCTGCGCGGCGATCGCCTGCACGAGGCGATCCACGCGCTCGATATAGGGCGCGCCGCCGTAGAGCGCTCGCGCGGCGGACGAGGGGCTCGCGAGCCCCTGTGCGGCGGCAGCGTATTTCTCGAAGGGCACCAGGTCCTTCTCGTCCGCGCCAAGCGACACGCACAGCTTCACGACCCACTGGTAGACGGCGCGCGATGCCTCCAGGTCGGAGTGCACCGCCTCCTTGATCGAGCGCACTGCGCCCTTGGTGACGCAGCGGTAATTGCCGGCGACCAGCATCGCCCACTTCGCGAGCGGCACGAACACCGAGTCGTGCACCTTGAGCTTCACCGGCAGCTCGATCTTCTCGGTGCCTGTGTCAAAACGGGCGGCCTCGATGTCGGACTCCAGCCTGCGCAGCATCGCCGTGTGCGCGTCCGAGTCGAAGCGCGCCGACTTGAAGTTGGTCGGCAGCCGCACCTGCAGCACGTTCACCTTCTCCTCCGGCGGGCGGAAGGCCTGCGGGTCGGGGCTGCACAGCGTCATGAACTTCGGGTCGAAGCTGTCCCACACCGTGGGGTCGGTGTAGCAGGGCCGGCACGCCTTCGCCTGCACGCCGGGTACGCGCGCAAGGTAGGGCAGCGGCGGCATGTTCATGATCGACATGCACGGGACCCTCGCCTTTGCGATCGCATCGAGCAGCTCACGCACGCCCGCGGAGCGGTATTGCGGCTCCTGCATGGCGAGCGCCACGAGGTCGTAGTCGGCGGGATTGATCCCGGCGGTTCCGCCCGCGGAGAGCTTCCCGGGCAGCTTGCGCGAATCGACCTCGACCAGCCCCTCGCGGCCCTTGACCGGCATGCGCACGCGCGCGCCTTCCTTGTTGATGAGGTCCGCCTCCGCGGGCAGGCAGACGAGCCTCGCGCTGTGCCCCGCGAGCACGAGCTTGGTCGCCAGCAGCGACCCATACGACGCGCCGAGAATGAGAATCTTGTAGGGAGCCATCAGCACCTCCGGTCGCGGTCTATCTCATAATGTGAAATGGAGCGCCGCCAATCGAAAAACAGCCTACACCCATAAGCCTGATTTTTCATGTTGCGGTGCCACATTGCGGTGCATAGAATCCTGCGATGCAACTGTCCAGCCCGCTTCCCCAAGGTGTTTCCATCTCCGCGCGCATCACGCCGGAGTTCGCGCAGATCCTCACGCCGGAAGCGCTGACGTTCGTCGCGAAATTGCATCGCGCGTTCGAGCCGCGGCGCCAGGAACTGCTGGCGCGCCGCGCGGCGCGGCAGAAGGAGTTCGACGCGGGCAAGCTGCCCGATTTCCTGGCCGAGACCGCGAATGTGCGCGCTTCGCATTGGCAGGTCGCGCCCCAGCCCAAGGACATGCTCGACCGGCGTGTGGAGATCACCGGTCCCACCGACCGCAAGATGGTGATCAACGCGCTCAACTGCGGCGCCTCGACGTTCATGGCGGACTTCGAGGACGCGAACTGCCCGACCTGGTTCAACATGATCGACGGGCAGATCAACCTGCGCGACGCGGTGCGCCGCACGATCAGCTTCGAGCAGGCGGGCAAGCAGTACCGCCTCAACGACAGGACTGCGGTGCTCATCCCGCGGCCGCGCGGCTGGCACCTGGACGAGAAGCACGTGACGGTGGACGGCAAGCCGGTGGCCGGCGGCATCTTCGATTTCGGGCTGTTCTTCTTCCATAACGCGAAGGAGCTCCTCGCGCGCGGCTCGGGCCCGTACTTCTACCTGCCGAAGATGGAGTCGCACCTCGAGGCGCGGCTGTGGAACGACGTCTTCCTCGCCGCGCAGGACGAGCTGAAGATCGCGCGCGGCACCATCAAGGCCACCGCGCTCATCGAGACCGTGGTCGCGGCCTTCGAGATGGACGAGATCCTATGGGAGCTGAAGGAGCATTCCGCGGGCCTCAACATCGGCCGCTGGGACTACATCTTCTCCTGCATCAAGAAGTTCCGTGCCAACAAGGATTTCTGCCTGGCGGACCGCGCGCAGGTGACGATGACTGCGCCCTTCATGCGCGCGTATGCGCTCATGCTCGTCAAGACCTGCCACCGCCGCGGCGCGCCGGCGATGGGCGGCATGGCGGCGCAGATCCCGATCAAGAACGACCCCGCCGCCAACGAGGCTGCGCTCGAGAAAGTGCGCGCCGACAAGCTGCGCGAAGTCACTGACGGCTGCGATGGCACCTGGGTCGCGCACCCGGCGCTGGTGCCGATCGCCAAGGCAGTGTTCGACCAGCACATGCCGCAGCCCAACCAGTACGGCAAGCAGCGCCCCGACGTGAACTACACGGCGCGCGACCTGCTGGATTTCAGGCCGGAAGCGCCGATCACGGAGGCGGGCCTGCGCAACAACATCTCGGTGGGCATCCAGTACCTGGGCGCCTGGCTCGCCGGCAACGGCTGCGTGCCGGTGTTCAACCTGATGGAGGACGCCGCCACCGCGGAGATCTCGCGCTCGCAGATCTGGCAATGGATCCGCAGCGAGAAGGGCAAGCTCGCCGACGGCCGCAAGGTGACGGTGGCGCTGTTCCGCCAGCTGCTGGCCGAAGAGCTGCCCAAAGTGAAGACCACGCTCGGCGAGGCGGCGTACGCCGCCGGCAAGTACGAGGAAGGCGCGCGCCTCTTCGAGCGCATCACCGCCGACGACAACTACGTCGAGTTTCTCACGCTGCCCGCGTACCAGCTGATCGACTGAGCGCTGCGCCGGCCGCGGGGCCGCGCGGCGCCGCGCCGCACCAGTCGCTGCGCTGGGTCAGTCGATGCGCCATTCGTGCGCACACCTGCGGCAGCGCACGCGCAGCGCGGCGCCCTCGGTGCCGATGAGGCGGAAAGCCGCGTAAGTCCGGCATGACCCGCAAGTGGAGTGCTCGCCGATACGCTCCACCACCTCCATGATCGCGCGGTAGCGGTGCCAGCCGTAGATGGCGAGCGCGCCCGCCGCGAACACCGCGGCACCCAACGCCAGCGCCTGCGGCAGCGGGCCGCGGAAGCTGAGCTCTTCGAGGCAGGCCGCGACCGCGAGCAGGCACAGCACGCAGCTGATGAGCCAAGCATGGCCTTCGATCAACTCGCGCTCGTACCAGCGCTTGAAGCCGAGCTTGCCGATGCCGGCGGCGGGTTCCATGATCGTGACGCAAGTCGCGTTCCCTGACGAGCGTTATACTCGCCCGCGCTCAGCACGGCGAGGGGAGGGGCCGATGACCGCGAGCACGCTGGCCGGGCCCGCCCCGGCATCCCCCGAGCGGGAGGTGCGGCCCGAGTTCCGCGGCTCGGCGGCGGAGTATTTCCGCGTCTGGATCGTCAATCTGCTGTTCACCCTGCTCACGCTCGGGATCTACTCGGCGTGGGCGAAGGTGCGCAAGAAGCGCTACCTCTACGGCAACACGCGCCTGGACGGCGACTCGTTCAATTACTTCGCCAGCGCGCGCGCCATCCTGAAGGGCCGCATCCTGGCGGTGATCGTGTTCTTCGCCTATGCGATCGTCACCGAGCTCGTGCCGGTCTCCGTGTGGGCGTTCCTCGGCGTGGGCCTGCTCCTCCTGCCGGTGATCCTGGTGCGCGCGCTGCGCTTCAACGCGCGCAATTCCGCCTGGCGCGGGCTGCGCTTCGACTTTCCCGCGCGGGTGCGCGAGGCGCTGCCGTTGTATCTCGGCATGCCGCTGCTGGTGGTCATCACCTTCGGCCTCGCCTATCCCTGGTTCATGGCGCGGCACAAGCAGTACGTCATCTCGCACCACGCCTTCGGCACGACGCCCTTGGGCTGCAGCATGCCGGTGGGCAAGGTCTACGGCATCTATTTCCGCGCCGGGCTGATCATCCTCGGCATGTCGGTCGTGGCGGTCCTCGGCGCCATGGTGGTGTCGCCGGTGGCGGTGCTGCTGCCGCAGGCGGGCTGGCTCGCGTTCCTGTTGCCGGTGCTGGCGGTCTACATCGCCTACGCGTTTGCCTATGCCTACGTGCAGGCGCGCCTCACCAACCTCGCGTGGAACAGCACCTACGGGGCGGGCGTGCGCTTCGCCAGCACGCTGGGCGCAATCGATCTCGCGGGCCTCTATATCTCGAATCTGCTCGCCATCGTCTTCACGCTCGGGCTGGCGGTGCCCTGGGCGGTGGTGCGCACTCTGCGCTACCGCCTGGAGAACTTCGCGATGCTGCTCGCCGAGGAAGCGGTGCACGAGGCGGCGCCCGGGCTGGTCAACGTCGGCGCCACAGGCCAGGAGCTGGGCGAGATCTTCAACGTGGACTTCGGCGTATGAGCGCGATCCCCGCGCTGTACTTCGACGGCCGGCGCTCGCAGCGCCATCCGGTGACGCTGCTGCTCGCCGGCGGCCGCATCAAGATCGTCGGGCGCGACGTGGACGCCGGGTTCGAGGCGCGGCGCGTGCGCGTGTCCACGCGCATCGCGAACACGCCGCGCTGGATCTTCCTGCCCGGCGGCGCGGCTTGCGTGAGCGACGACAACGACGCCATCGACCGCGTGGTGCGCGAGCGGCGCGTGCAGCGCGCGATCCACCGCCTGGAGGCGCGGCCGGCCTTCGCCGCAGTCGCGGTGCTGCTCGTCGCGGCGCTATTCTGGGCGATCGTCGATTTCGGCCTGCCGTATGCCGCAGCGCGGGTCGCCGAGCACATCCCGCTCGAGGCCGAGGTCGTGCTCGGCACCGAGGCGCTGGAGGGCATGGACCAGTTCGGCCTTGCGCCGTCGCGCCTGCCGCAGGAGCGGCAGGAGGAGCTCGCCGCCAAGCTCGAAGCGCTTGCCGCGCTGGCGCCGGATGCGCCCGCCTATCGCATCGAATTCCGCAGCGCGCCGGTCATCGGCGCCAACGCCTTCGCGCTGCCCTCGGGCATCATCGTGCTCACCGACGAGCTGGTGGGGCTCGCGCAAGCCGACGACGAAGTCCTCGCGGTGCTCGCGCACGAACTGGGCCACGTGCGCCACAGGCACGTGATGCGACGGCTGCTCGAGGGCTCGGCAGTGGCGCTGCTGGTCGCCGGCGTGACCGGCGACGTGGCGGCGGCCACCTCGCTCGCCGCGGCCGCGCCCACGCTCGTGCTGCAGTCGAAGTTCTCGCGCGACAACGAGCGCGAGGCGGACGCCTACGCCTTCGACCTGATGCGCCGCGCCGGCATCGAGCCGGGGAACTTCGGCGCCATCCTCGCGCGCATGGAAGGGCAGGCGCCGCGCGGGCCGATGCTGCCGAACTTCCTCTCCTCGCATCCCGCCACGGAGGAGCGCAAAGCGCTCAGCGAGGCGAAGTAGCGCTTTCCTGGCGCAACTCGGCGAGCGCCGGTGCGTGGTCCGAGGGGCGCTCGAGCTTGCGCGGGGCCTTGTCGATGCTGCCGGCCGTGCACGCCTGGGCGAGCGGCGCCGACAGCAGCACGTGGTCGATGCGCAGGCCGGCGTTGCGCCGGAAGGCCATGCTGCGGTAATCCCACCAGGAAAACGTCTTCTCGGGCTGCTCGAAGAGGCGGAAGCTGTCATGCAGGCCGAGGGCGAGCAGCGCGCGCCAGGCGGCGCGCTCGGGCTCGGAAACGTGCACCTGCCCCTCCCAGGCCTTCGGGTCATGCACGTCGCGGTCCTCCGGCGCGACGTTGAAGTCCCCCGCGACGGCGAGCCGTGGATGCCGCGCCAGCTCGGCGGCGAGGTACTCGCGCAGGGCGGCGAACCAGCGCAGCTTGTACTCGTACTTGTCCGAGCCCACCGCCTGGCCGTTGGGACAATAGACGCATACCAGGCGCAGGCCCTCGACGGTGGCGGCAAGGACGCGCTTCTGGTCGTCGGCGAAGCCTGGGATGCCGGCGACGACGTCGGCAGGTGCGCCGCGGGCAAGGATGGCGACGCCGTTATAGGTCTTCTGCCCGCTCGCCACGCTCGCATAGCCGGCGGCCGCGAGCTCGGCCGCCGGGAACTTCGCGTCCTCGCATTTCAGCTCCTGCAGGCACACGGCGTCGGGCCGCGCCGCCGCGAGCCACTCGAGCAGCTGCGGCAGGCGGACCTTGATGGAGTTGACGTTCCAGGTGGCGAGCTTCATGCCGGTGGCGCCGCGCTCAGGAACGCTCCGTGCGCCCCGCGCGGGAGGCAGGAGCGCCAACGCCTACTTGCGCGTGCGCTGCCCCGTAGCGGTCGAGCCGGGCGAGTAGGGACCGCCCGCGGCCGTTTCCGGCTCCACGGCAGGCTTGGCTTGGGCTTCTTCGGTGGCGGCGGCCGGCGCCGGCGCAGGCTTTGGCGCAGCCTGCTGGCGAGCCGGGACTTCGCCGGTCTTCGGGTAGCCGGCGATGTCGAGCAAGTCGTGGTAGGCCCCTTGCTCGAAGCCCTTCTGCACGCTGCCGCCGACGATGATCGAGGGCACGGCAAGCGCGCCTACCGCCTTCTGCAGCTCCTGCTGCTGCGCTTCTTCCGTGACCAGCACCTCGCGGAACGGCACGCCGCGCGCATTGAGCAGGCTGCGCGCCTCGCCGCACGGTCCGCACTCGGGCGCGGTGTAGAGCGTCACGGGAAAATTCTTGGCGGCGAGTTGCACGCCGTAGGGCAGGCTCTCGCCGGGCGCCTGCGCGGCGCCACCGGTACTGACCGTCCTGGTCTGCGCCGACTTCGCGGTCGGCGGCGGCGGCGTGTCGGTGACGTGCACGCGCCCCTGAGCGTCGATCCAGCGATAGAGCTGCTGCGCGCCGGCGGCGCTGGCTGCTGCGAGCAGGGCGGCGAAGATCACGGCGCGCATGGAAAAGCCTCCACACCCGATCACGCGGCGATCATACCACTGTGCCGCAACAGGGCATCGACGCGCGGCTCGCGCCCGCGGAAGGCGCGGAACGATTCTGCCGCCGGCCGGCTGCCTCCGACCGCGAGCACCTCGTCGCGAAAGCGCGCGCCGGTCTGCGCGTCGGTGACGCTCGCCGCTTCCTCGAACGCGCCGTAGGCGTCGGCCGAGAGCACCTCGGCCCAC
Organism: Burkholderiales bacterium; assembly: GCA_036390555.1. Lineage (GTDB taxonomy): Bacteria > Pseudomonadota > Gammaproteobacteria > Burkholderiales > SG8-39 > JAABQT01. The sequence goes on from DASWBP010000124.1 coordinate 8,526, forward strand.
TTGTAGCTGTAATAGCCTGCCGCGTAGCCGCCGGCGAAGATGTGCGAAAAGCTGTTGGGAAAGCGGTTGTACTCGGGCGGCTGCAGCACCGCGATGCGCGCGCGCACCTCCTGCAGCAGCTCCAGTGCGCTGCGGCGCGAGGCCGGATCGAAGTCGCAGTGCAGGCGCATGTCGAACACCGAGAACTCGATCTGGCGCAGCATGGCGAGGCCCGACTGGAAGTTCTTCGCCGCGAGCATCTTGTCAAAGAGCGCGCGCGGCAAGGGCTCGCCCGAATCCACGTGGCGCGTCATGTGGCGCAGCACGTCCCACTCCCAGCAGAAGTTCTCCATGAACTGGCTGGGCAGCTCCACCGCGTCCCACTCGACGCCAGCGATGCCCGAGACGCCCAGCTCCTCCACGCGCGTGAGCAGGTGGTGCAGTCCGTGGCCGAACTCGTGGAACAGCGTGATCACGTCGTCGTGCGTGAACAGTGCCGGCTTGCCGCCGACGGGCCTCGGGAAGTTGCAGTTGAGGTAGGCCACCGGCGTCTGGATCGCCTCGCCGCGCCGGCGCCGCGCGCGCGCGTCGTCCATCCACGCGCCGCCGCGCTTGGTGTCGCGCGCGTAGAGGTCCATGTAGAACTGGCCGACGAGCACGCCCTGCGCGTCGCGCAGGTCGAAGAAGCGCACGTCCTCGTGCCACACCGGCGCCATCGCCGGCGCCGCGCGCACGCCGTAGAGCGTCTCGACGAGCCGGAACAGGCCCGCGAGCACCGCGTCCTCGGGGAAGTACTGCTTCACTTCCTGGTCGGAGAAGGCGTAGCGCTTCTGCCGCAGCTTCTCGGAGGCGTAGGCGAGGTCCCAGGCCTCGAGCTTCTCGAGGCCGAGCTCCTCGCGCGCGAACTCGCGCAGCTCCTCGAGGTCGCGCTCGGCGAAGGGGCGCGCGCGCACCGCGAGATCCTCGAGGAAGCCGAGCACCTGCGAGGGCGAGTCGGCCATCTTCGGCACGAGCGACACGTCCGCGTAGCTCGCGTAGCCGAGCAGGCGCGCCGCCTCATGCCGCAGCGGCAGGATGCGCGCGATCAGCGGCGTGTTGTCGATCTCCGGGTTGCCGAACTCGGAAGCGCGCGTGCTGCTGGCGCGGTACATCTCCTCGCGCAGCAGCCGGTCCTCGGCGTACTGCATCACCGGCAGGTAGGAGGGCATGTGCAGCGTGAACTTCCAGCCGCGTCCGTCCGCCAGGCGCGCCGCCTCGAGCACGTCCGGCGGAATGCCCGCCACGCGCTTTTCATCCTCGATGACGACGGTCCAGGCGTTGGTCGCGTCCAGCAGGTTCTCCGAGAACTTCGCCGACAGGCGTGCGAGCTCGTCCTGGATCTGCGCGTAACGCGGCTTTTTCGCGGCCGGCAATTCCGCCCCGCCCAGCCGGAAATCGCGCAGGGCGTTCTCGACGATGCGCTGGCGCGCCGGCGACAGCGCGGCGAAGTCCGGCGAGTCGCGCAGCGCGCGATACTTCTCGAACAGCGCCTGGTTCTGCCCGAGCTCGGTCCAGTACTGCGTGACCTTCGGCAGGTTCTCGTTGTAGGCCGCGCGCAGCTCTGGGCTGTCCATCACCGCGTGCAGGTGCGCCACCTGGCCCCAGGCGCGGCCCAGGCGCTCGTTGGCGTCCTCGAGGGGCGTGACGAATTCGTGCCACACGGGGCGCGCGCCCTCGGCGTGCGCCACCGCCGCGCGCGCTTCGTCTAGCAGCTGGTCGATGGCAGGCGCGACATGCGCGGGCTTCAACTCCGCGAAGCGCGGCAGCCCGGAGAAATCCAGCAGCGGGTTGTTGCTGTTGCTAGGCAAGGCTCAACTCCGTGGCGCGCACCGTGTTGGCGACCAGCATGGCGACCGTCATCGGGCCGACGCCGCCTGGCACCGGCGAGAGCCAGCCTGCGACTTCGCTCACCGCGGCGAAGTCCACGTCGCCGGAGAGCTTGCCCTCCGCAGTGCGGCTCGTGCCGACGTCGATGACGCAGGCGCCTGGCTTGACCATGTCGGCACCCACCATGCGCGGCCGTCCGGCCGCGGCGACCAGCACGTCGGCCTGGCGCGCCAGCTCGGCCAGACGGGCGGTCTTCGAGTGGCAAATGGTGACGGTGGCGTCCCTTTGCAAGAGCAGCAGCGCCATCGGCTTGCCGACGATGCTCGAGCGGCCGATCACCACGGCGTGGCGCCCGGCGAGCGGCACGCCGGCATGGTCGAGCATGCGCAATACCCCTGCTGGCGTGCAGGCTACAAAGCGCGGCGCGCCGCGCACGAGCAGGCCGAGGTTCTCGGCGTGGAAGCCGTCGACGTCCTTCGCCGGCGAGACTGCGGCGAGCACGCGCTCGGCATCGAGGTGCGCCGGGAGCGGCAGCTGCACGAGCACGCCGTGCACCGCCGGGTCGCGGTTGAGGCCGGCGATGCACTCCAGCAGGCGCGCTTCGCCCACGTCCGCGCCAAAGCGGTGCAGCTCGGAGCGCACGCCGACCTCCTCGCAGGCGCGCACCTTGTTGCGCACGTAGACCTGCGAGGCGGGATCGTCGCCGGCGAGCACCGCCGCGAGCCCCGGGCGCGCGCCGCGCGCCGCGAGCGCGGTGACCGCGGGCTTGAGCGCAGCGCGCAGGTCCGCGGCGAGCGCCTTGCCGTCGATCAACCGGGCAGCCATGTGTTGCATAATACGATGGCGCATTCGGCCGCTGCGCGCCAGCGCGCGAACCGGCCAGAGGCTCCCCTCGCCGCAAACCGAAAGCCACGAGCTGGAGGCAACGATGTCCGCCGTTCCGCAACATCCCGCCGCCAACGACAACGACGCGCTCGAGACGCAGGAGTGGCTCGACGCGCTGGAGACGGTGCTCGAGCGCGAAGGCCCCGAGCGCGCGCACTTCCTGCTGGAGCGCCTGGTGGAGAAGGCGCGCATGAGCGGCGCCTACATTCCGTACTCGCCGTACACGCCCTACGTCAACACCATTCCGCCGCACATGGAGGAGCGCTCGCCGGGCGACTACGCCATGGAGGAGCGCATCCGCTCCTATTGCCGCTGGAACGCCATGGTGATGGTGGCCAAGGCCAACAAGTCCGACGACGAGCTCGGCGGCCACATCGCCAGCTTCGCCTCGGTGGGCACGCTGTTCGGCATCGGGCAGAACCACTTCTGGCATGCGCCGCACGAGGGGCACGGCGGCGACCTGGTCTACTTCCAGGGGCATTCCTCGCCCGGCATCTACGCGCGCGGGCTGCTCGAAGGGCGCTTCAGCGAGTCGCAGCTGCTCGATTTCCGGCGCGATGTGGACGGCAAGGGGGTCACCTCCTACCCGCATCCCTGGCTGATGCCCGAGTACTGGCAGTTCCCCACCGTGTCGATGGGCCTCGGGCCGATCCAGGCGATCTACATGGCGCGCTACCTCAAGTACCTCGAGGCGAGGGGACTGGCGCAGACCGCGAACCGCAAGGTGTGGGTATTCTGCGGCGACGGCGAGATGGACGAGCCGGAATCGCTCGG
>DASWBP010000125.1:0-16050 GCA_036390555.1 Burkholderiales bacterium
CTGCCATGTGCTGCGCCTCGGCGATCACGCCCTTGGGTTCCATGAGCGAATCGAGCATCGGCACCGACACCGAGAGATCGGCGTCGAACACGTGCTCGCCCATGAACTCGTAGAAGTCGTTCACCCAGGGGCTGCCGCGCAAGCTCTCGCCGGAGGAGTGCCCTGGCGTGTGCCACTGGTCCTTCGCCATCCAGACGTAGTTCTTCAGCTGGTCGGTGAAGGGCGTGCGCGCGCGCTCCTGGATCTGCGCATTGAGGATGCGGTAGATGCCGCGGTAGTCGCGCTCCTCGCGGTAGAAGTAGCCGTCCACCGACTCGGTGAAGAGGGCGTCCACCACGTCGTCTTCCTTCTCCTGCGCGATCAGGATGTAGACGGAGAGCTCGGGCCGGAAGCGCGTGATGCGCTGCACGAGCTCCAGTGCCGAGGTCTGCAGCTGCTTGCGCTGCGCGGGTCCGTTGCCGCGCGTGCCGGGCAGCGAGTAGAGCGTGTCGTCCACCAGCACTGCCTGGATGTCGCCATCGGACTCGATGGCGGCGAGCGCTTCCTTGGCAGTGGTGACGCCGGTGAACGTGAGGCCGAGCGGGTTATCGAGCGAGCGTGCGGCGGCGTTAAGGCCCTTGACGAACTCGCGCAGCACGAGGTGCTCGTCGTTGACGACGAGGATGCGGCTGACGGGCTTCGCCATGAGGGGCGCAAGTATAATCCCGCATGCGCTGCTCGCCCCGTGTGCCGAGGCTTCGAGGTGCGCACGCGCGGCACGCGCGTGCCGGGGAGCGCCGGGCCCGCCAGCCGGCGGGTGCGCGCGCCCGGTGGAGGCTAGGCCATCGCCTTGATGGCTTGCGCGAGGCGGCTCTTCTGGCGGGCGGCGTGGTTCCTGTGCACCACGCCCTTGGCGGCCATGCGGTCGATGACGCCGCTGGAGCGCTCCAGCGCCGCGGTGGCCTTGGCCTTGTCGCCGGCGGCGATCGCCTTCTCGACGTTCTTCACGGCAGTGCTGAGCTGGGTGCGCAGCGACGCATTGTGGGCGCGGCGCTTCACCGCTTGGCGCGCTGCCTTGCGCGCGGACTTGATGTTGGCCATGGCTCGGATCCGGTTCGAAAAGGGGGCGGATTCTAGCATGAGCCCCCGCTGGCAGGAGACGTTACGCGAGCCGCGCGACGCAAGCTGCGGCCCGGCATTGCCGGGGGGAGCCGCGGGATGAACCTGCTCAGGGCGCTCGCCACCGTCAGCAGCATGACCTTCCTGTCGCGCGTGCTCGGCTATGTGCGCGACTTCTTCATCGCGCGCATGTTCGGCGCCGGGCTCGCCACGGACGCCTTCTTCGTCGCCTTCCGCATCCCCAACCTGCTGCGGCGCCTGTTCGCCGAGGGCGCCTTCTCGCAGGCCTTCGTGCCGATCCTCTCCGAGTACCGCAACCGGCAGACGCCCGAGGAGACGCGCGGGCTGGTGGATGCCGTTGCGACGCTGCTCGGCATCGCGCTGGTGGCCACGGCGGCGCTCGGCGTCGCCACGGCGCCCTTGATCGTCTACGTCTCCGCGCCGGGCTTCGCCGCGGACCCGGGCAAGTTCGGGCTCACCGTGAGCCTGCTGCGCATCACGTTTCCGTACATCGCGTTCATCTCGCTGGTGGCGCTGGCCGCCGGCGTGCTCAACGCCTGGAGCCGCTTTGCAGTGCCGGCCTTCACCCCGGTGCTGCTCAACGTCTCGTTCATCGTCGCGGCGGCGTTCTTCGCCGAGCGCTTCGACCCGCCGGTGCTGGCGCTCGCCTGGGCGGTGTTCATCGGCGGCGCGCTGCAGCTCGCGCTGCAGCTGCCGTTCCTGGCGCGCATCGGCATGCTGCCACGCTGGCGGCTCGACCTGCACCACCCGGGCGCGCGTCGGGTGCTCAAGCTCATGGCGCCGGCGGTGTTCGGTGTGTCGGTGAGCCAGATCTCGCTGCTCATCAACACCATCTTCGCCTCGTTCCTCGTTTCCGGCAGCGTCTCCTGGCTCTATTACGCCGACCGCCTCATGGAGTTTCCCGCCGGGGTGCTCGGCGTGGCGGTCGGCACGATCCTGCTGCCGAGCCTGTCGCGCCACCACGCGAGCGGCGCGGTCGAGGAGTACGGCAGGCTGCTCGACTGGGGCCTGCGCGTCACGCTGCTGCTCGCGGTGCCGGCCGCCGCCGCGCTGGCGGTGCTCGCGGTGCCGCTGATCGCGACCCTGTTCCACTACGGCCGCTTTTCCGCCGAGGACGTGTGGATGACGCGGCAGGCGCTCGTCGCCTACAGCATCGGGCTCGTCGGCATGATTCTCGTCAAGATCCTGGCGCCCGGGTTCTACGCCAAGCAGAACGTCGTGACGCCGGTGAAGATCGGCATCTTCACGCTCCTGGCAACCCAGCTGATGAACGCGGCCTTCATCGTGCCGCTCAAGCACGCGGGGCTCGCGCTCGCCATCGGCCTGGGCGCCTGTCTCAACGCGGGGCTGCTCTACCACCAGCTGCGCCGGCGCGCCATCTATGTGCCACAGCCGGGCTGGTCGGGCTTCGCGGCGAAGCTCGTCGTTGCCGTCGTCGCGATGGCGGCCGCGCTCTATTTCGCGATGGGGCCGGTGACCTGGTGGCTCGCTGCGCCGTGGCAGCACAAGGTGCCGGCGGTCGCCGGGCTGGTGCTGCTCGGCGCGCTGGTGTACCTCGGGTTGCTGTTTGCGCTGGGCCTGCGCTGGCGCGACTTCGCGCGGCAGGAGGCCTCGTGAATCCAGCGCCGGACCGCTTCGCGGAGCTGATGGCGCGCGGGGACGCGGCCATCGACCTGGCGCGCGCCTGCCTGCTGATCGCGCAGGACGCCTACCCGGCGCTCGACGTGGAGGGCTACCTTGGCGAGATCGAGCGCCTCGGCGCGCGCCTGCGGAGGCGGCTGCCCGGGACTGAGGATGCCGAAGCGCGCATCGCGGCGCTGAACGAGTTCCTGTTCGCCGAGCTGGGCTATACGGGCAACGCGGACAACTACTACGATCCGCGCAACAGCTACCTGAACGAGGTGCTCGACCGGCGCACCGGCATCCCGCTCACGCTTTCGGTGCTGTACATGGAGCTCGGCCGCCGCGTGGGCCTCGCCCTCGAGGGCGTGTCGTTCCCGGGGCATTTCCTGGTGCGCCTGCAGCTGCCCGGGGCGCTGCTGGTGCTCGACCCGTTCGCCGGCGGCGAGCTGCTGCCGGCGGCCGAGTTGCGCGAGCGCCTGCGTCGCGTCATTCCGCCGGGCGCGACGGGACCCGTGCCGCTCGAGGAGCTGCCGCTGGAGCAGTTCCTCGAGCCCGCCGGCAAGCGCCAGATCCTCGCGCGGCTGCTGCGCAACCTGAAGGGCATCTATCGCGAGGCGGACCAGCCCGAGCGGCTCCTCGGCGTGCTCAACCGGATGCTCGAGGTGTCGCCCGAGGCGCATGGCGAGCTGCGCGAGCGGGGGCTGCTCTATGAGCGGTTGGAATGCCACCGCGCAGCGCTCAAGGACCTCTCCGACTACGCTGCCCTCGAGCCGGACGCGGTCGACGCCGACGAGGTGCGCGCCAAGATGCTCGAGCTGAGCCAGCTCTGCGCGCGCCTCAACTGAAAATTGGGGTCAGACCCCAATTTCAGGCGGCGGCGGTGCGCTCCGTGGTGCCGGCCGCCGCTCGCATCTCTCTCGCGCGCTTCTGCACCGCGGCGTGCAGCGCCGGCTTGTAGCCGAGCGCGAAGAACACTTCCGCGGCGAGAAAGATCGGCGCGACGAAGATCTGGAAGAAATTGTCCACCAGCGCGGGCTTGCGGCCCTCGAACACGTGGCCGATCAACTGGATCACCCAGCCGCCGCCGAAGAAGACGAGGAACCAGACAAGCCCCGTGCCGATCGGCTGTACCGAGACGAGGTCGGCGAGGTAGAGCAGCGCCGCATTGAGCACGAGCATCGCCACCGCGAGCGGCACGTCGAGCAGGAAGTACCAGATCAGCACCACGGCGGCGAGCAGCATGGCCGCCGTGAGCGTGACGCCGCCGACTTCGACGCGCGCCCAGCCGAGCGCGATGAACAGGCCGAAGATGATCATCGGCACGCCGACGAAATGCGTGGCCTTGTTGCGCCCGTCCTGGTGATAGGCCGCGTAGAAGCTCATCTGCTGCTCGAGGTTCTGCATCGTTGCCTCCGGGAAAGCCGCTATAATTCAGCATTTTACACGCGCGGATGCGGGTCACGCACGGGTCCATCGCGCCGGGAGTCGGTCCCCAGGCGCTCACCATTGGCAACTTCGACGGCGTGCACCGCGGCCATCTGGCGATGCTCGAGCGGGCGGTCGCGCGCGCGAGAGACCTGAGTGTCCCCGCCTGCGTCCTGACCTTCGAGCCGCATCCGCGCGAGTTCTTCTCCCCGGCGACGGCGCCCTCGCGCCTGACGCGATTGCGCGACAAGCTCGAGCTGATGGCGGCCGCCGGCGTGGCGCGCGTGCACGTGGCGCGCTTCGATGCGCGCCTTGCGGCGCTTCCCGCCGAGCGCTTCATCGAAGATGTGGTGTCGCGCGGCCTGCGCGCCGCCTGGCTGCTGGTGGGTCGCGACTTCCGCTTCGGCGCGCGGCGCGCGGGCGACTTCGCCCTGCTCGAGCGGCTTGCCGGCCAGCACGGCTTCGAGCTGGAGGCGATGCCGGAAGTGGCGCTGCACGGCGAGCGGGTGTCCAGCTCGGCGGTGCGCGCGGCGCTCGCCGCGGGCGACCTCGCGGCGGCGGAGCGGTTGCTTGGCCGCCCCTACACGATGAGCGGTCGAGTGGCGCACGGCGAGAAGCTCGGGCGCGAGCTCGGCTTTCCGACCGCCAACATCGTCCTGCGCCGCAAGCCGCCGCTCGCCGGCGTTTTCGTGGTCGAATGCAGGCTCGAGGGCGAGGCGCACTGGCGTCCCGCGGTGGCGAGCGTCGGGCGGCGCCCGACGGTCAACCCGAGCGCCGTGCCGCTGCTGGAAGTGCACCTGCTGGATTACGGCGGCGAGCTCTACGGCTGGCACTTGCAGGCGAAGTTCCTCGCCAGGCTGCGCGACGAGGAGAAATACGACGGCGTAGAGGCGCTGCGCGCGGCGATCGCACGCGACGCCGCGCAGGCGAGAACCTATTTTTCGAAGAAGCAGAATGGCTGACTACAAGAAGACGCTGAACCTCCCGGACACGCCGTTCCCGATGCGCGGCGACCTCGCCAAGCGCGAGCCGCAATGGGTCAAGCAGTGGCAGGAAAAGGGCGTCTACCGGCGCCTGCGCCAGATGGCGCGCGCGCGGCCGAAGAAATTCGTGCTGCACGACGGCCCGCCCTACGCCAACGGCGACATCCATATCGGCACGGCGGTCAACAAGATCCTCAAGGACATGGTGGTGAAGTCGAAGTCGCTCGCCGGGTTCGACGCGCCCTACGTGCCGGGCTGGGACTGCCACGGCATGCCGATCGAGGTGCAGATCGAGAAGCAGCATGGCCGGAACCTCCCCACCGCGGAAACCCTGCGCCTGTGCCGCGCTTACGCCGCCGAGCAGATCGAGCGGCAAAAGGCGGATTTCCGCCGCCTCGGCGTGCTGGGCGAGTGGGACAACCCCTACAAGACGATGGCGCCGGGCAACGAGGCCGACGAGATCCGCGTGCTCGGCAAGCTGCTCGAGAAGGGCTACGTCTACCGGGGCCTCAAGCCCGTCAACTGGTGCTTCGACTGCGGCTCGGCGCTCGCCGAGGCGGAGGTCGAGTACGAGGACCGCAAGGACCCGGCAATCGACGTCGCGTTCCCGTTTGCCGATCCCACGGGCGTGGCGCGCGCCTTCGGCCTCGCGCAGCTGCCGGCAAGGCCCGGCTACGCGGTGATCTGGACCACCACGCCCTGGACGCTCCCCGGCAACCAGGCGCTCAACGTCCACCCGGAGTTCACCTACCATTTGGTGGACACGGAGAAGGGCCTGCTGATCCTTGCCGCCGACCTGCAGGCCGCCTGCCTTGCGCGCTACAAGCTCACCGGGACGACGCTTGCCTCGTGCACGGGCAAGGCGCTTGAGAACCTGCGCTTCCGCCATCCGTTCTACGACCGCGAGGCGCCAATCTATCTCGGCGAGTACGTGACGCTCGATACCGGCACCGGCATCGTGCACTCCGCGCCCGCCTACGGCGTGGAGGACTTCGACTCCTGCCGCCGCTACGGCATGAAGGATTCCGAGATCCTCACGCCGGTGATGGGCGACGGCAGGTTCGCGCCTTCGCTGCCGCTCTTCGGCGGCGAGTCCATCTGGGAGGCGAATGGCAAGATCCTGAAGACGCTCGCCGAGCGCGGCATGCTGCTCGCCAAGGAAAACTACACGCACAGCTACATGCACTGCTGGCGCCACAAGACGCCGGTGATCCTGCGTGCGACGACGCAGTGGTTCGCGGGGATGGAGGCGGTGCCTGGCTACAAGGGCGCGAAACCCCAGGAGACCTTGCGCGCCACCGCGCTGCGCGGGGTCGAGGCGACGCAGTTCTTTCCGGCCTGGGGCCAGGCGCGCCTGCACGGCATGATTGCCAACCGCCCTGACTGGACGCTGTCGCGCCAGCGGCAATGGGGCACGCCGATGCCGTTCTTCCTGCACAAGGAGACGGGCGAGCCGCATCCGCGCACGCTGGAGTTGCTCGAAGAAGTCGCCAAGCGCGTGGAGAAGGGCGGCATCGAGGCCTGGCACACGCTGAAGATCGAGGACTTGCTCGGGGCCGATGCGGCGCGCTACGAAAAGGGCCGCGATACGCTCGATGTCTGGTTCGACTCGGGCTCCACGCACCAGACGGTGCTGCGTGGCTCGCACGCGGAGCTCGGCTTTCCTGCCGACATGTACCTCGAGGGCTCGGACCAGCACCGCGGCTGGTTCCATTCGTCGCTCCTCGTCTCCTGCATGATGAACGGCGTGCCGCCCTACCGCTCGCTGCTCACCCACGGCTTCGTCGTGGACGGCGAGGGCCGCAAGATGTCGAAGTCCAAGGGCAACACGGTTGCGCCGCAGGAGGTGTCGAACACGCTCGGCGCCGAGATCCTGCGCTTGTGGGTTGCTTCCACGGACTATTCGGGCGAGCTGTCGATCTCGAACGAGATCCTCAAGCGCGTGGTGGAGAGCTACCGGCGCATCCGCAACACGCTGCGCTTCCTGCTGGCGAACATCTCGGACTTCGATGCCGCGAAGGACGCGGTGCCGGTGGCGCAGATGGTCGAGATCGACCGCTACGCGCTCGCGCTGGCCGCGCGCCTGCAGGAGGCGGTCAAGGCGGACTACGAGGCTTACCAGTTCCACCTCGTCGCGCAGAAGCTGCAGACCTTCTGCTCGGAGGAGCTCGGCGCTTTCTACCTCGACATCCTCAAGGACCGGCTCTATACCTGCGGCGCCAAGTCGGTGGCGCGCCGCTCGGCGCAGACCGCGCTCTGGCACCTCGCGCAGTGCCTCGTGCGCCTGATGGCGCCGATCCTCAGCTTCACCGCCGAGGAAGCCTGGCAGGTGATGACGGCAAGCGAGGAGAAGAGCGTCTTCGAGGAGGTCTATCACCCGATCCCGGATCACGGTCTCGCGCCGGCCGCGCTGGAAGACTGGGCGGAGATCCGCAAGGTGCGCGAGCTCGGCGCGAAGAAAGTCGAGGAAAAGCGCGAGGCGAAGCAGGTGGGCTCCTCGCTCGCCGCGGAGCTCGACGTGCTAGCCGGCGGTCGCACCTACGAGGCACTCGCGCGCCTGGGCGAGGACTTGCGCTTCGTCTTCATCACCTCGCGCGCGACGGTGCGCCGCGCCGAGGGCGCCGAGGTGAGCGTGCAGGTGACGCCGAGCGCACACGCCAAGTGCGAGCGCTGCTGGCATTACCGCGCGGACGTGAATGCCGAAGGGCTTTGCGGCCGTTGTGAATCGAACCTGCATGGCGCGGGCGAGAAGCGCGTCCATGCCTAGCCGGCGGTTTCCGCGCAGCCGATGAGCGGCTTGCCCAAAGCGGCGCCTTGGTTCATCGCCGCCGCGCTGGTGGTCGTCGCCGATCGCCTCACCAAGTGGGCGGCGCTTGCCTGGCTGCGGCCGGGCGAAGCGCTGGAAGTCACCGGCTTCTTCAACCTGGTCCTGGTGTTCAACCGCGGCGCGGCCTTCAGCTTCCTCGCCAGCGCGCCGGGCTGGCAGACGCCGTTCTTCATCGCGGTGGCGCTGCTCGCCTCGGGGATCGTGAGCTGGATGCTGTGGCGCGACCCTGCGCGGCGCCTGCTGTGCGCGGGCCTCGCGCTCATCCTCGGCGGCGCGCTCGGCAACCTGTGGGACCGCCTCGCCTACGGCCACGTCGTGGATTTCCTCGACTTCCACGCCATGGGCTGGCACTGGCCCGCGTTCAACGTCGCCGACTCGGGCATCAGCGTGGGCGCGGTGATCCTGATCGCCGAGAGCTTCCTGCACCGCGAGGCGCCGCGCGAGCGCGGCGCGGACCGGGGCTAGCGCGCAGCCGTCATAGAATGGCCGGCATGGAAGTCCTGCTCGCCAATCCGCGCGGCTTCTGCGCCGGCGTCGAGCGCGCCATCGAGATCGTCGAGCGCGCGCTCGCGCAGTACGGCGCGCCGATCTACGTACGCCACGAGATCGTGCACAACAAGAGCGTGGTCGAAGACCTGCGCAGGAAGGGCGCGGTGTTCGTCGAGGAACTGGACGAGGTGCCCGCCGGCGCCACGGTGATCTTCAGCGCCCACGGCGTCGCGCAGGCGGTGCGCCGCGATGCCGAGGCTCGCGGGCTCAAGGTGTTCGACGCTACCTGCCCGCTGGTCACCAAGGTGCACGTGGAGGTGACGCGCATGCTGCGCGAGGGCTACGAGATCGTGATGATCGGCCACCGCGGGCATCCCGAGGCCGAGGGCACGATGGGCCAGTCGGAAAAGGGGATGCACCTGGTGGAGACGGTCGAGGACGTTGCGGGCCTGCGGGTGCGCGACCCGGCGCGCCTCGCCTACGTCACGCAGACCACGCTCTCGGTGGACGACGCGCAGGCGATCATCGCCGCGCTCAAGGCGCGCTTCCCGCAGATCCGAGGACCGAAGAAGGACGACATTTGCTACGCGACGCAGAATCGCCAGGACGCGGTGAAGGTGATGACGCCGCGCTGTGACGTGGTGATCGTGGTCGGCTCGCCCAACAGCTCCAACTCCAACCGCCTGCGCGAGGTGGCCGAGAACATGGGCGCCAAGGCCTACATGGTGGACAGCGCTGCCGACCTGCGGCCGGAGTGGGTTGCCGGCAAGCGCCGCGTCGGGGTGACCGCCGGCGCCTCCGCGCCGGAAGTCCTGGTCGAGCAGCTCGTTGCGCGCCTCAAGGAACTCGGCGCGGAAAACGTGCAGCAGCTCGGTGGCATCACCGAGCGCGTGGTGTTCACGTTGCCGCGCGCTCTCGCGCGGCAGCGCTAGGGCCACGCACTAGCAGGACTTGCCGGTCTTCTCCCAGCCGCCGCGCGCGCTGCAGCGCATCAGGCTGCCCTGATCGCAATAAGTCGTGCCCTGCGGCACGTTGCGGCCATCCAGCTTGCAGCTGGCGTCCCCCCTGGCCTGCGCCAGGAGCAGGCTCGCGGCCGGTTGCGGCGTCCGTTCCCGCGGTGCGCTTGCCTGCGACGGCACGGCGAGCATTGCGGCGAGGAGCGCCGCCATCGTCACGATTTCAATCTTCATGGTTTCTCCTGTGCGGAAACGCTGCGGTTGCGAGGCGCTAGACGCGGCGGCTGGAACAGCGGCAGATCCTGCTGGCGCAGTCCGGCGCCTGCCGCAGGCGCCTCGCCGAATCGAAGCTCGAGGGTCAGCGCGCTCCTGACCGCCACGCCGTCCTTGCGGCCGGGGCTGAAACGGGCGGGCGCAAACGCCTCTACCGCGGCTGCTGCGAACGGACCGGGTGGATCCGCCCTGACCACGAGCGCCTTGTCCACGACGCCAGTCTCGCCGATCAGCAGGCGCAGCACCACGCGGCCGGCAGGCGCATCAGCCTCCGGCGGAAACGCGGGTGCGACATGGCTGCGGATCTGCGGGCGCTCGTCGAGTTGCTCCGCCGGAAGGTAGTCCGCAGCGGCGATGACACCCGGCAGAGCCGGCGCGGCGTGTCGGGCGTCGGCGTTCTCGCGCGTCGCGCGAACGGGTGCGCGAGGCTGCGCCGCTGCAGATGGAGCGTCTTGAGCCAGTTTGCCCATTCGCGCATGCAGCACGCCGGAACCCCACGTGCCCCGGTCCGGTGCCGCCCGCTGCCAGCCGATCGGGAGGCGGTCGGCAAGCGCGAGCGCGGCACCGTGCAGGAGGAGCGACACCCCCAGCGCGAGCGAGACGCGCCCCTCGAGGATCACTCGACAATCAGCTCGCGCCACGACACGCGCCTCGCCTGGAACTCGACTTGGCTGATCGGCGTGTCCTGCGAAAGCTGCTGGTTGGCGGCCGTCGTGGCGATGGTGATGACCTTGCCTCCCGGCAGCATGATCACGTTGATGCCGACCGTGAGCGAGCTGCCGATCACCTGGCTCGCCATGTTGCCGGTCGCTCCCGGCACGAAGGAACCGCTCTGGTAGTCCAGGAAGTTGAGGTAGGAGATGCCGCCCGCGGTGCAGGAATCGAGCGAGGGCACGTTCGTCGCGACAACCAGCGTGCCGAGCTGCAGCTGTGGATCCACGTTGGCGCGCTCGCCGCTGTCCGGCAGGTCCAGGCGCCAGCCGAACTCCGTGGTCCACACAGGCGCTGTCGCGGCCGCGATGGTGCGGGTGCCCGGCAGGGTACCGGCCTGGAACTGGCGCTCGACCACCGTTGCGCCGCGCACGTCCGCGATCACGGGGCCCGTCGACACGGTCGGCACGTCGCGCAGCGCATAGATGGTCTGCGTGGTGAACGGACCTGTCTTGTCGGAGGTCTCGAGGAACTTGCCCGTCGCGAACATCACGATGCGCTGCTTCGGCGCGGTCTGAGACTCGCCGAGTTCCGGCTTGACGGTGATCGGCTGGCGGTTGCCCAGCGCATCCTTGGCGACCGCGACCAGCGTGCTCGTCAGGTAGTTGGCGTTGGCGCCGCTGTCGTAGTCGGTGTCGAAGCGCCACAGGTTGCCTTCGAGGTCGCCTCCGTAGACCGCCAGCACGGTGTTGTCCACCTGGCTGTTCGTCGACCAGCCATTGATGCGCGCCAGTCCGCTCGGCGAGGCCGGCGTGCCCGCGCCCGTCGCGAGACGGTGCAGGATCTGCCCGCTCATGGCGTCGAGGACGTACAGGTAGCCGCCGCCGTTGCCGTTGCCGTGCGTCGAGCCGTTGTTGTACCCCGAGGTCACCATCACCACCCACTTGCCGTTCAGCTTGGCGATGATCGGGTTGCCGTAGGACAGGCCGACATGGCAGTCGCCGTAGAACGGCCCGCCCACCGGCACGCCTTTCGCGCCAGTCGCCACGCAGCCAGCCGTGTAGCCGAATTCCCACAGCACCTTGACGCCGGCGACCGACGGGTTGGTGATGTCGAGCGCGTAGTAGCCGCGCCCGCCGTCATTGAGGCCTGCCACCAGGATCGTGCGCCAGTCATCGATCCCCGCACAGGGCGTGGACACGCAGACGTCGCCGATCGTCGGAGAACCATCCGTGAAGTACTGGTGCACGTAGGGCTCGGCCGCCAGATTGTGGATGCGCGGCAGCACGAGGCCGGGAATGTAGGCCCAGCGCTCCACGCCGTTGCCGGTGTTGTTGCCGGTAAAGGTGTCGTCCGCGGTGGTGGACGTGCCGATGCCGGCTGTCTGGAAATAAGCGTCGTTGTTCACGTCGGTCTCGAAGGCGTGCAGCATGCCGTCGTTCGCCGCCGCGAATACCGTGCCAATCCTCGGCTTGGTCGGGTCCGGGAACCTCCCGCTCGGACAGCCGGTGCCGACCCCTTCCGTGCAGGCTTTGAACGCGAAGTAGCCTGTATCGCCGTAGGAGAACGGCGACTTGCGCACATAGGCGGGCTGCGCGTTGACGATGTCACCCAGCAGGCTCGTGCGTGCGCGGAACAGATCGGCGGGCCCGCGCGGTACGGCGCCGGTGTTGTAGTTCGCCAGGTCGCCCCGCAGGTAGTTGACCAGCTGCTGCGGCGTGGCGATCGACGTCCAGTCCGGCTCCTGCGGCAGCGCGATGATGCTCGGGTCGAAGTAGTTGATCTCCGCGGCCGTGAGCCCGGCGCCGTCGTTGCACCACGCGCCGCCCGTGTCGGACGGATGGCAGAAGTGCTTCATGCGGTTGCCCGCCGTGTCGCCGGCGTCGTAGGTGAAGATCCGCCGATCGGTGTGCACGCGGGTATCCAGCAGTTCCGCCGCCGACCACAGTTGCGTCGCGGAGACCGAGCCCGATGACAGGTCGATGGTGCGCGCCTTCAGGTCGCCGATCCAGTCCACCGTCTGGTACTGCGCCGTGAAGGCGAAGTTGTCGCCCGCCACCGGTTGCAGGTTCGAGGTCGCTGCCGCCGCACCCGCACCCACGCGCGCCTGCAGCTGCTCGAGGGTCTCGGAGAGGCCGCTCGCCACCTGGTCGGGGTTCTTGGCGCTGAAGAATACGCCGCGCCCGTTGACCGCCGCGTGCCACAGGTCGTCCAGCGCGGTCGGCGAGTTCGCCGCCGGGACCGGCCACTTCTTCGTGCCCTGCTTGATGTCGAAGAAATCGCCGATCGTCGCAGTCTCGTAATCAGGGCGGAAGGTCAGCTCGCCATCCAGGCCGAGGCCGATGGTGAAGGTCACCATGTGCTGGTGGCCGGCCTGGTCCTTGTTGGTGGTGGGCACCGTATCCGCGAGCAGCGGCCGCAGGTCCGTCTTGTAGTAGTAGAGCGCGACGTCGGCCAGCGTATTGGAGGCGACCGGCGTGCCGCCGTCGTACACGCCCTGCGACTGCAGCGAGTAGGGCGGCGTATCGGTGTTGTCCTGGTTGCCGATCGAAGTCGAGTTGTCCGTCTGCCGCCCGACGTTGCCGTTCCAGTAGCCGTCGGTGGAGAGAATGGCGAAGTTGGGCTGGCACGAGGCGGTCACCGGGTCATCGGCGGCGGCGGTAAGGCCGCCGGTCAGCCCGCCGCCGAACTTGCCGGCGTAGATCAGGCCGACGCGCGAAAGCGCCTCGCGCAGCGGCGTGAAGCCGCCTGGCGCCTGCGCGTAGAGCTTCGCGTACCAAGCCGCCTTGTGGGTGGCGTCGAAATTGGCGATCTTCAGATATTTCGCGGCCACCACGTTGGAGCCCATGGCGGTGGTCTGGCAGTCGTTGCCGGACACCGGGCAGATGGTGATGAAGCCGACGCGGAAGCCCTCGTTCAGGTTCGCAAACGCGCGGCCCGCCGCCGCCTTCATCATGTGCATGCGCGTGCGGTGGTAGGCGTACCAGTTGGCGAAGTTGGTCATCTCCTCCTGGTAGGTGCAGGTCGCGCCCGCGCAGTCGGTGCGCCCTGCGCCCTTGGCGTAGGAGTTGATCGACGGCACGATCTCCGTGCGCGTAAACTGGCCGACGCCGATGCGCACGCGGCCGGTGAAGGCGGCGGCGCCGCCCGACATCGCCTGGGTCTGCGTATTGATCATGATGCTCGACACGCCCGCGACCGCGTTGGAAGGCGCGCTGGCGTTGCAGCCCGAATTGCCCATGTTGCACAGTGAGGTCGTCAGCGTCGTCGCGCCCGTGCTGAGCGTCCTCGCGACAACCCAGCCGTTCGGGATGTTGCCAAGGCCGACCGGCGCGACGATGCTCAAGGCGTAGGTGCCGTTGACAGTCGCCGTATAGGGCCCCATGCCGCCGGGCGGGTTGGCCGCGCAGGTGTTGATTGCGGCGAGCAGCGCATTGCGCGTTGCCTCGCGCCGTGCGTTGCTGCTCGCCCCGGTGGGCGCACGCACGCGGCTCAGCGCGCCGCTCGTCCCGCCCCCGGCCGACCATGTCGCCGCATTGCCGCTCACCGTGTAGCTCTGCGTAGAGGCAGGCGCGCAGGAGAGCAGCTGCTGGCCGTTGACGGTGACCGACGTGATGTACTCGCCGTTGCCCGCCGTGCTGATCATGATGATGCCGGTCGCGGCCGTCGTGCCGACCGTGTCGGAGTTCACCGTGATTGCCTTGCCGTTCTCCGCCGTGCCGGTAGCGATCGATGACACGATCACGTTGCTGCCGCTCTGCGCCGCAACGTAAGTGCCGCTCGCCGGCCCGGCGTTGATCGCCGCCGTGATCATCGACGCCAGCGCGCTAGTCGAGGTGCCGCCGGCTACCGCGAGCGGCCCGCTGATGACGTTGCTGGCGCCGATGGTGATGCTATTGACCGTGCCGCCCGCCGCGTTGATGGAGGTGACGCGAATATTGCCTTCGGCGACGCGCGCCGGCACCGTGCCGTTCACCGTCGTGCCGATGTGCTTGGCATAGAGGTACGGCGCGATCTTCTTGCGCTGGCAGTTGGTCATCGTGGTGTTGTTGGTGCACCAGCGCACACCGCGATGCACGTGCGCCGCGGTCACCCCAGCGCCCGCGGCGCAGTTGGTGAGTTCCACATCGGTGCAGAACTCCGGCGCCGGATACACGTGCGTGCCCGGGACGATGCTCGAGCCGCTCACGCAGTTGGTGCGCGCGGCATCCGAGCAGAACTGCCGCGTCTGCATGCGGTAGTAGTACGGCGACACGTTGATGTACTTGGGATTGCCGCCGGTGTCGTTGCCATAAGGGAATGCGGCATCGGGGTAGTTGTAGCCCGAGTTCTGCCGGCAAGTGCCGCCGGCCGGATTGTCGGCCTGGTTCGCGCACCAGACTCGGTCCTGGTAGCCGTTGATGATGTCCGCCGTGCTGGTGTTCAGGTACGGGTCCGTGCGCACGGCCGTCCAGCTGCTGGTGGCGGCCGCGTCCTGCAACGGCATCTCGCTGCCGTCGTCAAACAGCGCGGGGCGGTAGCGCAGCTCCGGGTTGTAGTAGATGGTGTTGAAGTCGGGGCTGTTGTAGGGCGGGTCGCCGAAGATGCAGGCGTTCGGGTTGCCGTCGATCCTGCCCCCGCCGCTGCCATCGCCATCGTCCCCTGTGTCGAAGCACCCCGAGGTAGTGGGCGGCGTGCCGGCGGGATTATGGCTGTCGTTCACCGAGTCGGGCATGTAGTCCGAGGCCATGCTGCCCGAGCCGTCGAGAATGAACATGACGTTGGGCTTGATCGAGCTCGCCCCCGTGCCGAGCGGGTCGGTGGAGATGTTGAGCTCGCCGGCGCCGGCGCCAAGCGGCAAAGCGCCGGCCAGCGCGAGCGAGAAGGCGAGGACGAGTTTCTGGTTGCGGTTTTTCATGCGAGTCTCCTGCCGCAGGGGCATCCTGCGGCTATCGCAGGACAGCCTGCACGTAACTCAAGGTGTTGCGCGGCCCGAGAATGCGGACCGTGACGCGGAAATAGACGGCGGTCGGCGCGGGCAGTGCCGCCGAGCCGTAGGTGGTGGTGCCCTTGGTGCTGCCTTCGGCCGTGCTCGCTGCGCCGCTGGCCGAAGTGCGCACGCAGTTCGACAAGGCGGCCGACGAAGGCCCGGGGTTGCCGCACATCCGGTGCACCACGTAGCGCACCTCGTTGCCTGCGGTATCGGTGCCGACGAGCCGCGAGTTGGCCGCCCAGTTGAAGAGCGTGCCGACCCCGGAACCGTACAGGTCCAGGCTCTGCTGCCACGTCGCGTAGTACGCATCCGACGGCTTGTCCACGTCGAGCGCGCTCAGATTGGCGACTACCGAGGTCTTCAGATAGGCGCGCGCCGTTTCCACGCCCCAGTCGCCGGCGGCGGTGGCGCCCTGGCGGAAGGCAAGGTTGCCGGCGACGAGCAGGTTGGTGTCCACCGAGCGCATCAGCGCAATGCCGGTAAGCGACATGGCGACGAGCACGATGAGCGCGACGAACAGGATCACGCCCCTCTGCGCGGAGCGAACGGCTTGCGAGCGGCGGCTCATTCCGGCCTCCAGATCATGTTGCGCAGCGGCACGACGGTCTCGAAGACGCGGTACTTGTAGCAGCTGGGCAGCGCGCCGGCGGCATCGAACGTAAGGAAGGCGCCTCCGGACCAGGTCGGACGATTGGCGGCGGTCGTCGCCTCGCATGCCCCGCCCGGCGTGCT
>DASWBP010000126.1:0-12303 GCA_036390555.1 Burkholderiales bacterium
CGCCGCCCTGCTGCGGGCGCCGGTCGCCGCGTGGCTCGCCGCGGTGCTCGTCGCGCCTCGGGTCACGGCGGTGATCACGGCGCTCGTCGCGCCGCTCGCCAGCGTGGCGCTGCTCGGGACGCCGCTCGCGTTGCGGCTGCGGCTCGCGACGCGGTTGCGCCGCGCGCGAGGCGTCGTTTGCCGCGGGCACCGCCGGCTCCTCGGGCTTCTCCACTCGGAACCAACCGAGGATGCGGCTCATGAAGCTGGTCTGTGGCTGTACGGCGGACTCGGCGCGTACCGGCGCAGGACGCGCAGGCTCGGGAACCGCGGCGGGACGCTCCGGCACGATGGGTGCCGGCTGCTCGGGGACGATCCCCTTGACCGCGGCCTCCGGGCGCTCGCGCTTCGCCTCGCCAGTTGCCGCCTCGGCCTTGGGCTCCTCGGGCTGCTCGACCATCTCGTAGCTCGCCGGGACGTGCTCCATGGCGTTCAGCTCGTCGTGGCGCAGGCGCTGCACCTTGTAATGCGGCGTCTCCAGGTGCGGATTGGGCACCAGCAGGATGTTGACCTTGAGGCGCGCCTCGAGCTTCTGGATCTCCGAGCGCTTCTCGTTGAGCAGGAAGCTCGCCACGTCCACCGGCACCTGCACGTGCACGGCGCCCGTGTTCTCCTTCATCGCCTCTTCCTGCAGGATGCGCAGCACGTGCAGCGCCGTGGACTCGGTGCCGCGGATGAAGCCGGTGCCGCTGCAGCGCGGGCAACTGATGTGCGCCGTCTCCTCCAGCGAGGCCTGCAGGCGCTGGCGCGAGAGCTCCAGCAACCCGAAGCGCGAGATCTTGCCGACCTGCACGCGAGCGCGGTCGTAGCGCAGGGCGTCGCGGAAGCGGTTCTCCACCTCGCGCTGGTTCTTCTGCGACTCCATGTCGATGAAGTCCACCACGATCAGGCCACCCAGGTCACGCAGGCGCAGCTGGCGCGCCACTTCGTCGGCCGCTTCGAGGTTGGTGCGCAGCGCCGTCTCCTCGATGTCGCCGCCCTTGGTGGCGCGCGCCGAGTTGACGTCCACCGCCACCAGCGCCTCGGTATGGTCAATGACGATGGCGCCGCCCGAAGGCAGGCTCACTTGCCGCGAATAGGCGCTCTCGATCTGGTGCTCGATCTGGAAGCGCGAGAACAGCGGCACGTCATCGCGGTACAGCTTCACCTTGCCGACGTTGGCGGGCATCACGGTCTGCATGAAGGTGCGCGCCTGCTCGTAGATCTCCTCGGTGTCGATGAGGATCTCGCCGATGTCCGGCTGGAAGTAGTCGCGGATGGCGCGGATCACCAGGCTCGACTCGAGGTAGATGAGGAACGGCTTGCGCTCCTGGCTCGCCTTGGCGGCGCCTTCGACGGCGCCCCACAGCTGCAGCAGGTAGTTGAGGTCCCACTGCAGCTCCTCGGGGGAGCGGCCGATCGCCGCAGTGCGCGCGATCACGCTCATGCCATCGGGCACCTGCAGCTTGTCCAGGGTATCGCGCAGCTCGTTGCGGTCCTCGCCTTCGACGCGGCGCGAGACGCCGCCGCCGCGCGGGTTGTTGGGCATCAGGACGAGATAGCGTCCCGCGAGGCTGATGTAGGTGGTGAGCGCCGCGCCCTTGGTGCCGCGCTCGTCCTTCTCGACCTGGACGATGAGGTCCTGACCTTCGGTGAGCGCGTCCTGGATGCGCGCCCGGCCGACGTCCACGCCGGGCTTGAAATAGACCTTGTCGACTTCCTTGAAGGGCAGGAACCCGTGCCGCTCCTCGCCGTAGTCGACGAACGCGGCCTCGAGACTAGGCTCGACGCGGGTGATGATGCCTTTGTAGATGTTGCTCTTGCGCTGTTCCCTGGAAGCGGACTCGATGTCGAGGTCGACTAGCTTCTGCCCTTCTACGATGGCGACGCGCAGTTCTTCCTGCTGCGTCGCGTTAAACAACATGCGTTTCACTACATGTTCTCCTGCGCGCACAGGAGACCCGGTTACTCGTCGGTCAGTGCTCTCTTAGGAAAGCCGTATGCGATTGGGGCGGGTGAACAACCTGCCGCGCGCTATTGGGTAGTATCGCTACTTAACGGTGAGCGAACATCACCACTGCTTCAGGTCCGGCTGTGGCCAAACTGGAGGCGGGTTGCAGGTCCCGGCGGCGGAATGCGATCCCGTTCACCTGATCGAACCTGTGCCTCGCATCTCGAAGCAACGCGCGGATCATACGGAAAATGAATGACTTAAGCAAGGCTCGGGCGACCCTACTCGAAGTCGGGGAGGAAAGCGTCGCGCAGCGCATCGACAATTTCCTGCTGCGGCGGCTGAAGGGTGTGCCGAAGAGCCATGTGTACCGCGTGCTGCGCAGCGGCCAGGTCCGGGTCAATAGCGGCCGCGTGAAGCCCGACTACCGCCTGCGCGCCGGCGACCGGGTGCGGCTGCCGCCGGTGCGCGTGGCCCAGGCGCCGCCAAGGCCTGCGCCCAGGTCTCTGGCGTTGCCGATCGTCTACGAGGACCCGGCGCTGCTGGTCATCGACAAGCCCTCCGGCGTCGCGGTGCACGGCGGCAGCGGCGTGAGCTACGGCGTGATCGAGTCGCTGCGCGCCGAGCGGCCGCAGGCGAAGTTGCTGGAGCTCGCGCACCGCTTGGACCGCGACACCTCGGGCCTGCTCATGGTCGCCAAGAAGCGCAGCGCGCTCGTGGAGCTGCATCGCATGCTGCGCGAAGGCGAAGTGCAAAAGCTCTATGCCGCGCTGGTGCAGGGGCGCTGGAGCGGCGGCGCGCGCGAGATCCGGGCTGCCCTGCACAAGTTCGTGACGGCGGGCGGCGAACGGCGCGTGGCGGTGCATGGCGCCGGCCAGGCGGCCGTCACGCGTGTGCGCCCGGTTGCCGCGGGCGAGGCCTGCAGCCTGCTCGAGCTCGAGCTGCTCACCGGGCGCACGCACCAGATCCGCGTCCACCTCGCGCACGAGGGACACCCCGTGCTTGGCGACGACAAGTATGGCGATTTCGCGCTCAACCGGACGCTGGCGAAGCAGGGCGTGACGCGCCTCATGCTGCACGCGCGCCGCCTGCGGCTCATGCATCCGCTCAGCGGCGAGCGCCTCGAGCTCGAGGCGCCGCTGCCGCCCGACATGCGCCGCTACGCCGAGGCCCACCTTGCGCTACCGCCTGGTCGTCTTTGACTGGGACGGCACGCTGATGGACTCGACGGCAGGCATCGCCGAGTCCATCCGGCAGGCCGCGCGCGACCTCGCGCTGCCCGTGCCGGCGCGCGAGGTGGCGAGCCACGTGATCGGCCTCGGCCTGCGCGATTCGCTGCGCCACGCGGTGCCGAGCCTGCCGGAGCACCGCTACACGGAGTTCGTGGACGCCTACCGTCGCCATTTCGCGCGCGAGCAGGAGCGCATGGCGCTCTTCCCGGGGGTGCGCGAGCTGCTCGACGAGCTGCACACGGGCGGGCGCCTGCTCGCGGTGGCCACGGGCAAGAGCCGCCGCGGCCTCGACCAGGCGCTCGCGGCCACGGGCCTGGCGCGCTATTTCGCGGCGTCGCGTTGCGCGGACGAGACCACGCCCAAGCCCGACCCCGCGATGCTGCTCGAACTGCTTGAAGAGCTGGAAGCGGCGCCCGGCGGCGCGCTGATGGTCGGCGACACCTCGCACGACCTGCAGATGGCGCGCGGCGCCGGCGTGGACGCGGTCGCCGTGAGCTACGGCGCGCACGCGGGCGATGCGCTTCGCAGCCTCGCGCCTCGCGCCTGCGTCGAGAGCGTCGCCGAGCTGCATGCATGGCTGACGACGCACGGCTGATCTGCAGCTCCGGCGAGTTGCGCGAGGCGAGCACCGGCGTGCGCTTCGAGGTGGAATACTTCGGCGAGACCGCGCCCGCGTTCGCCATCCGCTTCAATGGGCGCGTCTTCGGCTACCTCAATCGCTGCGCGCATATCGCCATGGAGCTCGACTGGCGCCCGGGGGAGTTCTTCGATTCGCAGGGGCGCGATTTGATATGCTCGACGCACGGCGCCGTGTATGCCGCGGACAGCGGGCGCTGCCTTGGCGGCCCTTGCGGCGGGGCGCCGCTCGTCGCCCTGCGCATGGCGGAGCGGGACGGGCAAGTCTATTTCATGGGAGTGGCAGATGAGTGACAACGGCGAGCATTGGGAGCGCGGGCTGATCGAGAAGCTGGCGACCGCGGCGCTCAAGGAGCAGCGTCGCGCGCGGCTGTGGGGCATCTTCTTCAAGCTGCTGACCTTCGCCTACATCACGGTGATCATCCTGCTGGCGGTCGACTGGCCCGGGAAGTCCGAGGCCTCCGGCAAGCACACGGCGCTGGTGGAGGTGAGCGGCATCATCTCGCCGGGCGCGGACGCGAGCGCGGAGCGCGTGACCACTGCGCTGCAGGCCGCTTTCAAGGACAAGAACACCCAGGGCGTCGTCGTGCGCATCAATAGCCCGGGCGGCAGCCCGGTGCAGGCGCAGAACATCTACGAGGAGATGCGCCGGCTGCGCAAGAAGCACCCGTCGATCCCGCTCTACGCCGTGGTCGAGGACCTGTGCGCCTCGGGCGGCTATTACGTGGCCGCGGGCGCGGATCGCATCTTCGTCGGCAAGTCGAGCATCGTCGGCTCGATCGGCGTGCGCATGGACAATTTCGGCGTCACCGGCCTGATGGAAAAGCTCGGGATCGAGCGGCGCCTGCTCACCGCCGGCGAAAACAAGGGCTTCCTCGACCCTTTCCTGCCGGTCGACGAGAAGCAGAAGCAGCACGCGCAGGCGCTCCTGGACGACATCCACCAGCATTTCATCGGCGTGGTGCGCGAGGGCCGCGGCAAGCGGCTCAAGGAAACGCCGGACATGTTCTCGGGGCTCATCTGGACCGGGCAGAAGAGCGTGGAGCTGGGGCTCGCCGACGAGTTCGGCAGCCTCGACTACGTCGCGCGCGAGGTGATCAAGGCCGAGAACATCGTCGACTACACGCAGAAGGAAAACATCGCCGAGAAGTTCGCGCGCCGCTTCGGCGCGGGTGCCGCGAGCGCGATGCTCGAGCTGGCGATACGCCAGGCGCCGCAGCTGCGCTAGCGCCGCGCGGGGTCCGCTAGGCCTGCAGCAGGAAGACCGCGGGGCGCTTGCCGAGCGACGGGTGCGCGCTGCGCCACTGCGCGATGGTGCGCATCGCGATGTCTTCGGTCGGCAGCGTGAGGCCCGCGGCGACGCACAGCCGTGTCTCGGCGCCGCAGGTCTCCAGCAGTGCTGCCAGCAGCGCGTCGTTGCGATACGGGGTTTCGATGAAGATCTGCGTCTCGCCTTCGGCGCGCGAGCGCCGCTCGAGGACGCGGATGCGCTCGGCGCGCGCGCGCGGCTCGCGCGGCAGATAGCCGCAGAAGGCGAAGCGCTGGCCCTCGAGTCCCGAGGCCATCAGCGCGAGCAGGATGGCCGAGGGGCCCGCGAGCGGCACGACGCGGAAGCCTTCGCCGTGGGCGGCAGCGACCAGCGCGGCGCCCGGATCGGCCACGGCCGGGCAGCCGGCCTCAGAGACCACGCCGAGCGAACGTCCCTCGCGTAGCGGCGCGAGCAGCACCTCCGCATCGCCGCCAATCTCACGGATCCTCAGCTCCCGCAGCGCGCAGGGCATGCCCAGCGCTCCGAGAAAGGCACGCGCGCTCTTTGCGTTCTCCACCGCAAAATCGCGCAGCGAGCGAACCACCTGCACCGTCGCGGGCGGCAGCGCCTCGCTGGCGGGCGCGCCCAGCGGCGTGGGAATCAGGAAGAGGCTGGCGCTCATCCGCGCAGCACGGGCATGCCCGCCTGCTGCAGAAGGCCGGCGAGCGTGATGAGCGGCAGGCCGACCAGCGCGGTGGGATCGTCACACTCGATGCGCTCGATGAGCGCGATGCCGAGCCCTTCGGCCTTTGCGCTGCCCGCGCAATCGTACGGCTGCTCGCGCTGGAGGTAGTCCTCGATCTGGGCGGCGGCGAGATGCCTGAAGCGCACGCGGCAGGGCACGACTGCCGAGCGCATCTTGCCGCTCGCCGCGTCGCATAGCGCCACCGCGGTGTCGAAGGTGGCCGAGCGCCCGCTCATTGCCATGAGCTGGCGTACCGCGTTGGCGTGGTTTCCGGGCTTGTCGAGCACCGTGCCCTCGCAGGAGGCAACCTGATCGGAGCCGATGATCAGGGCCCGCGGGAAGCGCGCGACGACGGCGCGCGCTTTCGCCTCGGCGAGCCGCTGCGCAGTGGCTGCCGGCGCTTCGCCCGCCAGCGCGCGCTCCTCGACGGCGGGGTCCGCGCACTCGAAGGGCAAGCGGAGGCGCTCGAGCAAGGCCTTCCGGTAGCGCGAGGTGGAGGCGAGCACCAGTCGCCTAGGTTCAAGCATGCTTTTGTTTTGACACGGTTTTTCGCGAATGATATCATCCGCGCCTTCATGCCGCAGCAGCCGGCGCAGTTTCCCACGATCGACGGCTTCAAGTTTGCGGCGGCCGCGGGGGAGTTGCACGGCGCTTGGCCGGTGCGCGTGTTTCCCCGATTGCGCGACCTGTTGCACGACGATTCGGGAACGATCGCCTACGAAGTGCGCGGCGGCACGAGCGCGCTGGACCGGCCGCAGCTTATGCTGCGTGCGTGGGGCACGTTGCGGCTGACGTGCCGGCGCTGCCTGGAGGCGCTGGAGCTTCCGGTCAGCGTGGACACCGCGCTGCTGCTGGCGCCCTCGCAGGCGGAGCTGGACGCGGAGCCGATGACGGCCGAGGGTCCGGACAGTATCGTGGCGACGAAGGAGATGTCGTTGCGCGATCTGGTCGAGGATGAGCTGTTGCTCGCCTTGCCCTTCGCGCCGACGCACGAGGTTTGCGCGGCGCGCGCCGAGCGCGCGCCGCAGGCACGGCAGATGCCGTTTGCAGGGCTGCGCGGCAAGCTGCGCGGCGACACATGAATGACTTGAGAGGAGCTTCGACATGGCAGTTCAGCAGAACAAGAAATCGCCCTCGCGGCGCGGCATGCACCGGGCGCACGACTTCCTGAGCAACCCGCCGCTGGCGGTCGAGCCGACCACGGGCGAGGCGCACCTGCGCCACCACATCAGCCCGACGGGCTATTACCGCGGCAAGAAGGTCGCGAAGACCACGGGCGTGTAGCCCGAGCGCACATCGTCGCCTGCCGGCCGCGCTGCGCGGCCGGCACGATGGACATCACGGTCGCAATCGACTGCATGGGGGGCGACCACGGCCCCCGGGTGACGGTGCCTGCCGCCCTGGAGTTGCTGGGGCGGCATGCGGACGTCGCCGTCGTCCTGGTCGGCCAGCGAGAAGCGCTCGAAGCCGCGCTGGCGGCGCGCGGCCCCCAGCACGGTGGGACGCGCCTGCGCGTGCGGCACGCGGCCGAGGTGGTGAGCATGGACGAGCCGCCGGCGCAGGCACTGCGCTTCAAGAAGGACTCGTCCATGCGCGTGGCCGTCAACCTGGTGAAATCGGGAGAAGCGCACGCCTGCGTGAGCGCCGGCAACACAGGCGCGCTGATGGCGACCTCGCGCTACGTGCTGAAGACCCTCCCCGGCATCGACCGCCCGGCGATCGCGACGGTGCTGCCCAACATGCAGGGCGGGTGGACCTACGTTCTCGACCTCGGCGCCAATGTCGATTGCACGCCTGAGCAGCTCATGCAATTCGGCGTCATGGGCGCGATGCTGGTGGCTGCCGTCGAGCACAAGGAGCGCCCGTCGGTGGGCCTGCTCAACATCGGCGTCGAGGACATCAAGGGCAACGAGACTGTGAAGCGCGCGGCCGACCTGCTGCGCGACAGCGGCCTGAACTTCCAGGGCAACGTCGAGGGCGATGACATCTTCAAGGGGACGACCGACGTGGTGGTGTGCGACGGCTTCGTCGGCAATTCGGTGCTCAAGGCCTCGGAGGGCGTGGCGAAAATGATCACCGGCTTCCTGCGCCAGGAATTCACGCGCAATCCGTGGCGGCGGCTTTCGGCGCTCGTCGCCATGCCGGTGCTCAAGGCCATGCGCCGGCGCATGGACCCTGGCCGGTACAACGGCGCGAGCCTGCTTGGCCTGCGCGGCATCGTCATCAAGAGCCATGGCTCGGCCGACGCCTACGCGTTCGGCAGGGCGCTGGAGCGAGCCGTGGAGGAAGTGCGCAACGACGTGATCCAGCGCATCACGCAGCGCATGGCGCAGGCACGGCCCTCTGCGGCGGGCCGCGAGGCGGCCGCGCAATGATCTACTCGCGCATTGTCGGCACCGGCAGCTACCTGCCGCCGCGCGTGGTCACCAATGCCGAGTTCGCGGCACGCCTGGACACGAGCGACGAATGGATCCGCGAGCGCACGGGAATCGCGCAGCGGCACATTGCAGACGAATCGCAGGCATGCAGCGACCTTGCGCTCGAGGCGAGCCGCGCCGCGCTTGCGGCGGCCGGCGTCAAGGCCGAGGACCTCGACCTGATCGTGGTCGCCACCTCCACGCCGGATTTCGTCTTCCCCAGCACCGCCTGCCTGCTGCAGGCGAAGCTGGGGTCGCGCAGCGGCGCCGCCGCGTTCGACCTGCAGGCGGTGTGCAGCGGCTTCGTCTACGCGCTCGCCACCGCCGACAATTTCATCCGCGCCGGCACGCACAAGCGCGCGCTGGTGGTGGGCAGCGAGGTGTTCTCGCGCATCCTCGACTGGAACGACCGCGGCACCTGCGTGCTGTTCGGCGATGGCGCAGGCGCGGTGGTGCTCGCCGCCGGCGCCACGCCCGGGCTGCATGCCTCGGTGCTGCACGCCGACGGCAGCCACGCCGACATCCTCTGCGTGCCGGGCAACGTGAGCGGCGGCCGCATCCTCGGTTCGCCGTTCCTGCAGATGCAGGGCAGCCAGGTGTTCAAGTTTGCCGTGAAGGTGCTCGACGAGGTGGCGCGCGAGACCGTGGCCGCCGCCGGCATGCGCCTGGAGGACGTGGACTGGCTGATCCCGCACCAGGCCAACGTGCGCATCCTCGAAGCCACGGCGAAGAAACTCGGCCTGCCGCGCGAGCGGCTGGTCGTGACGGTGGACCACCACGGCAACACATCGGCGGCCTCCGTGCCGCTGGCACTCGACGAATATGTGCGCGCGGGCAAGATCCGCGCCGGACACCGCGTGCTGATGCAGGGCGTCGGCGGCGGATTCACATGGGGCGCGACACTCGCGACAATATAGAGCGATGAAACTGGCGATGGTGTTTCCCGGGCAGGGCTCGCAGTCGGTGGGAATGCTGCAGGCCTATGCCGGGTTGAGCGGGGTGGAGGAGGTGCGGCGCGAAGCGGGCGAGGTGCTCGGCGCGGAATTCCTCTCCCTGCTCGACGCCGGACCGGCAGAGGCGCTCAACCTTACGGTCAACACGCAGCCGGCGATGGTCACGGCGGGATACGCGGCTTACCGCGCCTGGCGCGCCCTGGGCGGGCCGCAACCCGAGATCGTGGCGGGCCACAGCCTTGGCGAATACACCGCCCTGGTGGCGGCGGGCGCGATTGCCTTTCGCGATTGCCTGCCGCTGGTGCGCTTTCGGGCACAGGCGATGCAGGAAGCGGTGCCCGAAGGGCAGGGGGCAATGGCGGCGATTCTGAACCTCGACGACGCGGCGGTACGCGCCGCCTGCGAGGAGGCCGCGCAGGGCGAGGTCGTGCAGGCAGTGAACTTTAACGCCCCCGGCCAGATCGTGATCGCCGGCCACAAGGCCGCAGTCGCTCGCGCCATGGAGGCCTGCAAAGCTCGTGGCGCCAAGCGCGCATTGCCCTTGCCGGTGAGCGCGCCGTTCCACTCCAGCCTCATGCGTCCCGCGGCAGAGCGGCTGCGCGGCTACCTGGAGAAGGTCGCGGTGGCTACGCCGTCGGCCGCGCTGGTCAACAATGTTGACGTCGCGGCGCGTACGCAGGCGGCCGAGATCAAGGACGCGCTGGTCAGGCAGGCGGCTTCGCCGGTGCGCTGGGTCGAGACCGTCCAGAAGATGAAGGAAATGGGCGTGACGCATGTCCTCGAGTGCGGACCCGGCAAGGTGCTCGCCGGAATGGTGAAGCGCATCGACGGTGCGCTGCAAAGCCACGCGCTCGCCGACAAGGCCTCGCTCGAGCAGGCGCTCGCGGCGCTGAAGGCGGCGGCATGACGCTCGGCGGCAAGCTTGCCCTGGTGACCGGCGCGACGCGCGGCATCGGACGCGCCATTGCGGTACAGCTGGGGCGCGAAGGCGCCAGCGTGATCGGCACGGCGACTACGGAGGCCGGAGCCGCGCAGGTCAGCGAGGCGCTCACGCAGGCGGGCGTGCAGGGGGCAGGCGTCGTGCTCAATGTGCGCGACGCGGCGGCCTGCGACGCGCTGGTCGAATCGCTGCAGAAGGAACGCGGCGACGTGCTGGTGCTGGTGAACAACGCTGGCATCACGCGCGACAATCTGGCGTTGCGCATGAAGGATGCCGAATGGGACGAGGTGATGGAGACCAACCTGAAGGCGGTCTTTCGCCTGTCGCGCGCCGTGATGCGCGGCATGATGAAGGCGCGCTGGGGGCGCATCATCAATATCACTTCGGTGGTCGGCGCCTCGGGCAATCCCGGGCAGGCAAACTACGCCGCTGCCAAGGCGGGCGTGGTGGGCATGACCAAGTCGCTTGCGCGCGAGCTGGGCAGTCGAAACATCACCGTCAACTGCGTTGCCCCAGGCTTCATCGACACTGACATGACGCGCGCGCTGCCGGAGGCGCAGCGCACGGCACTGCTCGGGCAGATTCCGCTCGGCCGCCTGGGCGCACCGGAGGACATCGCGGCGGCAGTGGCCTAC
Source organism: Burkholderiales bacterium (assembly GCA_036390555.1). Classification (GTDB taxonomy): domain Bacteria; phylum Pseudomonadota; class Gammaproteobacteria; order Burkholderiales; family SG8-39; genus JAABQT01. The sequence goes on from DASWBP010000126.1 coordinate 10,777, forward strand.
CTCGCCTCGCCGGCGGCGGGCTACATCACCGGCTGCGTGCTGCACGTGAACGGCGGCATGTACATGGCGTGAAGCAGCGCGCGCCGATTTGGTAAAATCCGGGTCGCCGCTTGGCCCCCACAGGGAAGGAGCAGAAGATGGAAAACGTAGAACAACGCGTCAAGAAGATCGTCGCCGAGCAGCTCGGGGTGAACGAGGCCGAGATCAAGAACGAGTCCTCTTTCGTCGACGACCTCGGCGCCGACTCGCTAGACACGGTGGAGCTGGTGATGGCCCTGGAGGAGGAGTTCGAGACCGAGATCCCCGACGAGGAAGCCGAGAAGATCACTACCGTCCAGCAGGCGATCGACTACGTCAAGTCGCACGCCAAGTCGTAAGCGTCGCCACAAGTAGTGTCGCGCCGCAGAGTCGCCGTCACCGGGCTGGGCATCATCTGCCCGGTCGGCAACAACGTCGAGGAGGCGTGGACCAACCTGATCGCCGGCAAGTCCGGCATCGGGCCGATCACGCGCTTTGACGCCTCGCCCTTCGCCTGCCGCTTTGCCGGCGAGGTCAAGGGGTTCGACGTGGCCGCGCACCTCCCTGCGAAGGAGGCGCGGCATATGGACACCTTCATCCACTACGGCCTCGCCGCGGCGATCGAGGCGTGGAAGGACTGCGGCCTGCAGGTCACCGAGGCGAACGCCGAGCGCATCGGGGTGAACATCGGCTCGGGCATCGGCGGCCTGCCGCGCATCGAGGAGACGCACTCCGAACTCCTGCGGCGCGGGCCGCGCCGTATTTCTCCTTTCTTCATTCCGGCGTCGATCATCAACATGATTTCCGGCCACATGTCCATCATGTATGGCATGAAGGGGCCGAATCTCGCCGTGGTGACGGCGTGCACCACGGGCCTGCATGCGATCGGCATCGCCGCTCGCACCATTGCCTACGGCGACGCCGACGTGATGCTCGCGGGCGGCGCCGAAGCCGCCGTCTCGCCGCTCGGCGTGGGCGGCTTTGCCGCAGCGCGGGCGCTTTCCACGCGCAACGACGACCCGGCAACCGCCAGCCGCCCCTGGGACAAGGACCGCGACGGCTTCGTGCTGGGGGAGGGAGGCGGCGTCCTGGTACTGGAGGAGCTCGAGCACGCCAAGGCGCGCGGCGCGAAGATCTACTGCGAGGTCGCGGGCTTCGGCATGAGCGCCGATGCCTTCCACATGACCGCCCCGAACCTGGATGGGCCGCGGCGCTGCATGAGCGCAGCGCTCGCCGATGCCCGCATCACGGCGGACAAGGTCCAGTACCTCAATGCCCACGGCACCTCCACGCCGCTCGGCGACAAGAACGAGACCGAGGCCATCAAGCAGGCGTTCGGCGCCCAGGCCGCAAAGCTGGTGGTGAACTCCACCAAGTCGATGACCGGGCACCTGCTCGGGGGCGCAGGAGGCATCGAGTCCGTGTTCACGGCGCTCGCGGTGCAGCGCCAGGTTTCACCGCCCACCATCAACATCTTCAACCCGGACCCGGAGTGCGACCTCGACTACT
>DASWBP010000127.1:0-5294 GCA_036390555.1 Burkholderiales bacterium
CACCGAGAGCTTGTCGTTGCGCTTTACGCCGAACTGGCCCGTGCCGTAGATGATGCCGAGCAGATTCTGCGCCTCGGGCAGGCCCTGCTCGGCGGCTTTGTAGAGCCACTCGAGCGCCAGCGTGTCGCTCTTCTCCACGCCCGCGCCGGTGCCATGCAGCAGTGCCAGGCGGTAGCGCGCTTCGCGGTCCCCGCCCTCCGCGGCCTGGCGCACCAGCTTCGCGCCAGCCTGCACGTCCGCCGGAACGCCGCGCCCCTCCAGAAACAGCGCGCCGAGCCGGTATCGTCCGTAGGGGTCGCCCTGGGCGGCGGCCTTTTCGAGCCACCCCTTGCCCTCCTCGAGGCTCGCGGGCCCGCCCACGCCGTCGAGGAGAAACGCGCCGAACTTGGACTGCGAGCGCGCGTAGCCCTTGGCTGCGGCTTCGCGGTACCAACGGCGCGCCTCTCCCACGTCCTTGAGCGAGCCGTCCGTGCGCTCGTAGATCACCGCGGCGTTGTGCTGGGACTCCACGTGGCCCTTGCGAGCCGCGCGCAGGAACCAGTCGAGCGCCTGCGAATCGCTTTGCTCTGCGCCCTTGCCGCTGATGTGCATCATGCCCATGACGTGCTCGGCCTGCACGTCGCCCGCCGCGGCGAGGCGAGCGATCTCCGCCTTGGCGCCGGCTGAGCCGCGCGCAGCCTGGCGCGCCAACTCGTCGATGTTCGGCGCCGCTGCCGCCAGCGCGGATGCCAGCAGCAGGAGCGCGAGCGCCGCGCGCATCAGAAGCGGCGGAGAAGGGTCATGGTCTGGCCCTCGTTGCGCATCTCGAGGCGGCTAAGGAAGCTCATGCCGAGCAGCGCGACGTCCAGGCCCTGCTCGATCACCAGGCCCTCGACGGCATGCAGTTCGATGGCGCCGACCTTCACGCGATCGAGCGTGATGCGGAACACCGGTACCTCGCCGCCGGCGGTGCGCGTGATGCCGGGACGACCCTTGCGGTAGTCGATGCCCAGGCGCCGCGCCTCGAACGCCGGCAGGGCCACCACGGTGGCGCCGGTGTCCACCACGAAGCGCACCGGGCCGCCGTTGACCGCGCCATCGGCGATGAAGTGCCCGCGTGCGTCGGCCGCCAGCACGGTGCTCTGGCGGTCGCTGGCACCGGTCGGCAGCTGGTAGTGCTGGCCGCGCTGCAGGACGCGGCGTTCGCCGGCGACCTCGACGACCGCGCGCTCGCGCTCGACCTCGAGCACCGTGACCGCGCCGTGCTTCTGCCCCACCTTGACGGTACGCGGCGCCGCGCCGTCGATCACCAGGATCGCGGCCTTGTCGCCGATCGCGCCGACGTAGCTCACGTCAGAGGCCTGCGCGGCGAGCGCGGCCAGGGCGAGCGCCAGCGCACTACAATTCCGGACGATGAAGCCGGTCGCCATCTTCAGGCATGCTCCGAGCGAAGGTCCGGGCTATTTTGCCACCTACCTCGAGAGGAAGGGCATCCCCTGGCAGCTGGTGGCGCTGGACAAGGGCCGCGGCGTGCCAAAAGACGCACGCCGCTACGCAGGCCTTGCATTCATGGGCGGCCCGATGAGCGTCAACGACAGCCTGCCGTGGATTGTTCCCGCCTTGGCGCTGGTGGCGGACGCGGCGCGCAAGGACGTGCCGGTACTGGGGCATTGCCTGGGCGGCCAGCTGATGGCGAAGGCACTCGGCGGTGCGGTGCGCGCCGCGCCGGTGAAGGAGATCGGCTGGGGCGAGGTGCGCGTCGCCGAGAACGGCGTGGCGCACGAGTGGCTCGGGCCGCTCGCCTCGTTCGAGGCTTTCCACTGGCACGGCGAGACCTTCGCCATCCCGCCCGGCGGCACGCGGGTGCTGGAGAACGACCATTGCGCCAACCAGGCCTTCGCGCTCGGCAAGCACTTCGGCATGCAGTGCCACGTCGAGATGACCGAGGAGCTGGTGCGCGACTGGCTGCGAGGTGGCGCGCGCGAGATCGACGCCGCGCGCGACAGCCCGGCCGTGCAGCGCCCGGAGCAGATCGAGCGCGACCTCGAGCGGCGGCTCGACGCGCTGCACGCCGCCGCCGATCGCATCTACGATCGCTGGACCGAGGGCCTCAGCCGATAGCAACAGGGGGCTGCGCGCCCCCCGTTACCCCGGCGTAACCCGGCGGGCGCCGGAGCAGATCCTAGTCCCGGAAATTGATGAACTGGAGCGGCATGTCCGCTACGGACGCGCGCACCAGCTGGATCGCCGCCTGCAGGTCGTCCTTCTTCGCGCCGGCGACGCGCACAAGGTCGCCCTGGATGGAGCCCTGCACCTTGAGCTTGGCGTCCTTGAGCAGCTTCTGGATGTGCTTCGCCTTCTCCTGCGGCACGCCGGTCTTCACCGTGACGGCGCGCTTCGCCTTGTCGCCGGAGATCTTCTCGACGGCGCCGAGCTCGAGGCAGCGCACGTCCACGTTGCGCTTGGCGAGGCGCTGGCGCAGCACGTCGGTCACCTGGCCGAGCTTGAACTCGTCGTCGGCATACACCGTGAGCGCCAGCTCGTTCTGCTCGATGCGCGCGTCCGACCCCTTGAAGTCGTAGCGGTTCTGGATTTCCTTGTTGGCCTGCTCCACCGCGTTCTTCACTTCCTGCGGGTTGACCTGCGAGACGATGTCGAAGGAGGGCATGCGGCGCCTGTCAGCCGGTGCTCCAGATGCGCGGGCGGCGCATGCCGCCAATGCGGCAGGCCTGCTTCACGTAGCCGTAGGGGAACAGCTCGAACAGGCGCTTGCGCGCGTTGGCGCCGTGCCCGCGCTCCTCGGCGAGGAAACGGATCGCGAAGCGCGCATCGGCGGGAATGGCATGCTCGTCGTAGTAGCGGCGCATGAAGCGCAGCAGCGCCCAGTGCTCTTCGCTGAGGGCGATGCCTTCGGCGCGCGCGAGCGTCTCGGCGGCCGCCTCGCTCCAGTCGGCGGGATCGATCAGGTAGCCTTCGTTGTCGAGCTTCATGGCTTCCGGTTGAGCCGTTGCAGTTCGTCCAGCCAGCGCAGCGTGGTGCTCTTCACCCATTCCGGGTCGCCCTCGTCGTCGTAGCCGGAGAACACCGACATGCTGAGCGTCTTGCCCTGCACCAGCAGGAGCGTCGTCGTGGAAAGCAGGTACACCGGCTTTTCCTTGGGCTTGCTCGGCAGGCGCGCGCCCTGGAACACGGAGACGGTGTCGGGCCTCCTGCGCAGCTCGGCGAGCAGCGCGGCGCGCCCCTCGGGCTGCTTTTCCAGGTAGGCGCGCAGGTCCGCCGGCTCGGCCGGGTTGCCCAGGCCGCGCAGCGAATCGACGACGTAGTCGCGGAACTGGTTGAGGCCGACGCGGTCGCGCTCCAGCGACCTTGGCGTCGCCACCAGCATGTAGCGGCGGAGCTCGGGGCGGTCGCCCTGCTGGAAGCGGCGCAGATCGGCGTCGGTGAGGGCGAAGAGCAGGATCCGGTTGGAGGCCGAGGTCAGCGTCTCGGCGAGGTCCTGCAGCCGCGGCGAGCCGAGCTCCATCGTGTCGGCGAATCCGGGCGGCACGTCGAGCACCACGCGGTCCGGCCCGAGCCGCACGGCGAACGGCGAGGCCGCGCAGTTGAGCGACAGGGCGGCGAGGAGCGAAAGGACGAGAGCCCGCACGAGCGCTATTGTAGTCCGCGTCGGGCGGCCGCCCCCGGTGCCGGAGGCGATGGCCGGATCACGTATCATGCACGGTTTCGGAGAGCGAAATCTTGGCGACGATCCTCGGCACGCTGCCCAAGGGTGAAAGGGTGGGCATCGCCTTCTCGGGCGGGCTCGACACCAGCGCCGCGGTGCACTGGATGCGCGCGAAGGGCGCGATCCCCTACGCCTACACCGCGAACCTCGGCCAGCCCGACGAGCCGGACTACGCCGAGATCCCGAAGAAGGCGCTCGCCTACGGCGCCGAGAAGGCGCGGCTGGTGGACTGCCGGTCGCAGCTCGTCGCCGAGGGCATCGCGGCGATCCAGTGCGGCGCGTTCCACATTTCCACCGGCGGCGCGACCTACTTCAATACCACGCCGCTTGGCCGCGCGGTCACCGGCACGATGCTCGTCGTCGCGATGCACGAGGACGGCGTCGATATCTGGAGCGACGGCAGCACCTACAAGGGCAACGACATCGAGCGCTTCTACCGCTACGGCCTGCTCGCCAACCCGGGCCTGCGCATCTACAAGCCCTGGCTCGACCAGCGCTTCATCGACGAGCTCGGCGGCCGCCGGGAGATGTCCGCCTACATGGCGAAGGCGGGCTTTGACTACAGGATGAGCGCGGAGAAGGCGTACTCGACCGATTCCAACCTGCTGGGCGCCACGCACGAGGCGAAGGACCTCGAGTTTCTCGACAAGGGCCTCGCCATCGTCAAGCCGATCATGGGTGTCGCCTTCTGGCGCGAGGGCGTGGCGGTGAAGCCCGAGCGCGTGACGGTGCGCTTCGAGGAAGGCGAGCCGGTGGCGCTCAACGGCCAGCGCTTCGCCGACGCGGTGGCGCTGATGGCCGAGGCGAACGGCATCGGCGGCCGGCACGGCCTGGGCATGTCCGACCAGATCGAGAACCGCATCATCGAGGCGAAGAGCCGCGGCATCTACGAGGCGCCGGGCATGGCCCTGCTGCACATCGCCTACGAGCGCTTGGTCACCGGCATCCACAACGAGGACACGATCGAGCTATACCGGCTGAACGGCCGGCGGCTGGGACGGTTGCTCTACCAGGGCCGCTGGTTCGATCCCCAGGCGATGATGCTGCGCGAAACCGCGCAACGCTGGGTGGCGAAGGCGGTGACCGGCGAGGTGGCGCTCGAGCTGCGGCGGGGCAACGACTGGTCGATCCTCGACACGACGAGCCCGAACCTCACCTACCACCCCGAGCGCCTGACGATGGAGAAGGGCGAGAAGGTGCACTTCACGCCCGGCGACCGCATCGGCCAGCTGACGATGCGCAACCTCGACATCGCGGATACGCGCGACAAGCTGCGCGTCTATGGCGAGACGGGGCTGCTGGGTGATGCGACGGCGGGTGGCGTGCCCTTGCTGGGGCCTGCGACGCCGGCCAAGCCCGCCAAGCCCGCCAAGCCGGCCAAGCCGGCCAAAGGCAAGCGCAGGTAGGCCTAGGCGCGCCCTTTGCGCGCTTTTTTCGGCGTCACCTTGCCGAGCAGGAGAAACTCCAGCAGCGCCTTCTGGGTGTGCAGGCGGTTCTCCGCCTCCTCCCATACCACCGACTGCGGGCCGTCGATCACGTCGGCCGCCACTTCCTCGCCGCGGTGCGCGGGCAGGCAATGCATGAAGAGCGC